>JBHADJ010000157.1:0-4410 GCA_041855065.1 Lysobacter sp. | reverse complement strand
GTGTTCTCCACGCCGCGTTACATCAGCAATCTCGGGCTGGATTACCAGCCGATTGGCCGCCGTCTGGGTTTTTCCGTGCAAGGGCGGATGCAGGGCGATTACTACATCGACGAGGCCAATGCGGCCGGCAAGTTCGGCGGCTACAAGCTGCTCGATGCCAGTGCCCGCTATCAGGTGAACGAGCGCGTCAGCGTGGACTTGCAAGTGCGCAATGTCTTCAATCGCCAGTACGCCTATGTTTGGTATGACAACTTCTTCTGGGGCGGTGCGGAACAGCCGATGTTCTCCCCGGCCCCCGGACGCGCCGCCTATCTCTCGGTGCATTTCCGACTCTGATGAACGTCCCCGCCGCCCGTCGCATCGCCAGCCTCGACATCCTGCGCGGCTTCGTCATGCTGGTGATGCTGCTTGACCATGTGCGTGAAACTTTCTTTCTGCACCATCAAGTCGGCGATCCGGTGGATGTCGCCACGGTGGCACCGGGGCTGTTTTTTTCCCGCCTGCTCGCGCATCTGTGCGCCCCGGCATTCGTGTTTCTGGCTGGGGTATCGGCGTGGTTGTACGGCCAGCATCATGCACGGTCGCGACAGGCTGCCAGCCGTTTCCTGCTCTCGCGCGGACTGCTTCTGGTAGCGCTGGAGCTGACCTTGGTCGGCTTCGCCTGGACAGGGCAATTCCCGCCACAAGTGATCTATCTGCAAGTCATCTGGGCGATCGGCATCAGCATGGTGGCTCTCGCGGCTCTGTTGTGGCTGCCGCACCCGCTGCAACTGCTGCTGGCACTTGCCATCATCGCCGGACACAACCTGCTCGATGCCGTGCAGGCAGCAGATGCCGGCATCGGACGCGGCCTCTGGCTGGTGCTGCACGAGCGTGGCTGGTTGCAGTTCGACGGCCTGCGCCTTCGCACCAGTTACCCGGTATTGCCGTGGATCGGCGTGATTCTGCTTGGCTATGCGGCCGGCGCGCTGTTTGGCGCGGCCGATGAGCGACGCCGCCAACGCTGGTTGCTCGGTGCGGCACTGACGGCGCTGGCCGGTTTCGTCCTGCTGCGCCTTGCCGGTGGCTACGGCGATGCCGCATGGCAGCGCGAAGGCAGCCCGCTGCAAGTGCTGATGAGCTTCTTCAACCTCACCAAATACCCGCCCTCACTGCAATTCCTGTTGTTCACCCTCGGCCTTGCCTGGTTTGCGCTGTGGCTGCTGGAGCGCCCGGCCATTGCCCGCCGCCTGCAACCCCTGGCCTTGTTCGGCGCCGCACCGATGTTCTTCTACCTGCTGCACCTGTATGTGCTGAAGCTGCTCTATCTTGCCGCCGTCGCCCTCTGGGGGCTCAATCAGGGCGCGTGGTTCGGCGTTGAAAACCTCGCCACGCTGTGGCTCATCACCCTTGTCCTGGCCGTTCTCCTGTGGTGGCCAACCCGCGCCTTCGCACGGCTCAAAGCGGAAAAACGCTGGCCTTGGCTGAAGTATTTGTAGGCCACCTGCCCGGCGGAAACACTTAAGATTCGGTGCCATCGAGGATCTGCATGGAGGGGTGGCATGGACGACATTGCCGCATCCGATCTCAAGAGCATTCTGCTTTCCAAGCGCGCCAATCTTTACTATCTGCAGCATTGCCGGGTGCTGGTCAATGGCGGGCGAGTGGAATATGTCACCGATGCCGGCAAGCGCTCGCTGTACTGGAATATCCCGATTGCCAATACCACGGTGGTTTTGCTCGGCACCGGCACCTCGGTGACGCAGGCGGCGATGCGCGAGCTGGCGCGTTTATCGCTGCACAAGCGGCTTGGAAGCCGAAAGCAGCCTGCTGCGCACGTGCCATCTTTGCGGGGCGATGTCATGCAGGGCGATAGGCAATTGCTTCGGTCAAGTGTGGTGTCTGGATATCGGGGCAGGCGGCCAGATCGGCAATGCTGCGAGCCACGCGGAGAATGCGATGCATCGCTCGTGCAGAAAGCTGCATGCGCTCCACGGCATGCTCCAGCAGTTGACGATCTGCAGATGACAAACGACAGTCCCGATACAGCTCGGATTGTTCGAGCCTTGCATTGGGTTTGCCGGCTCGCGCCAACGCGCGTTGCCGTGCGGCAATGACGCGTGTGCGAACCGTGGCGCTTGACTCACCCGCGGGTGAATCGGTGGCAAGTGCGGATGGTGGAAGACGTGGTACTCGTAGCTGCAGGTCGATGCGATCAAGCAATGGGCCGGAAATGCGATTGCGATACCGTGCAATGGTTTCGTTGCTGCAACGGCATCTTCCGGATGGATCGCCGGCCCAGCCGCACGGGCAAGGATTCATTGCGGCAATCAGTTGAAAGTGTGCCGGGAAATCACATTGTCTGGCTGCGCGAGAGACGGTGACTGTGCCCGACTCCATGGGCTGGCGGAGCACCTCTAGTGCTGTGCGGCTCCATTCGGGCAGTTCGTCGAGAAACAAAATGCCGTTATGCGCCAAGGAGATTTCACCTGGGCGTGGCTGACTGCCGCCTCCTGCCAAGGCAATCGCACTGGCCGTGTGGTGAGGGGCGCGAAATGGTCGTTGTCCCCATTGCGCAGGATCGAATGGGCGGCCGGAAACCGAGTGGACACTGGCTGTCTCGAGTGCTTCTGTCTCGCTCATTGGCGGCAGAATGCTTGGTAGGCGTGATGCCAATAGCGTTTTCCCGCATCCGGGGCTTCCGGTCAGCAGCACATGATGCTGACCGCAGGCGGCGATCTCCAGTACGCGACGTGCTTGCGGCTGGCCACGAACATCGGACAGATCCAGTCCGGCTGTCGGGGGGGATGCTGAGAGACGGGGCGCTATCGGCAGCGTCTTGCGTCCGCTGAGTGCGGCACAGACTTCCAGTAATGTACGAGCGGTATGCACTGTGGCTTGGTGTGCCAATGCGGCTTCGGCACCATTGGCTTCGGGAACAATCAGCCGATGCCCGCAAATGCTGCTGGCGAGCGCGGCAGGCAGAATGGCATCCACGGCGCGCAACTCGCCCGTCAGTCCCAGTTCTCCGAGAAACTCCGTGCCCTCCAGAGCCTCCTGGGGCAGTTGTCCATGGGCGGCCAAAATGCCGAGTGCAATCGGCAGATCAAGTCCGCTGCCATCTTTGCGCAAATCGGCCGGAGCCAGATTGATGATGACTTTACCGGCAGGGAAGTCGAATTGAGCGCTGGTGATGGCGGCTTTCACGCGATCGCGCGCCTCCCGGACGGCGGCCTCGGGGAGGCCCACAATTGATACGCTTGGCAGTCCGCCGCCGCTATATACCTCCACCGTGACGGGGAGGGCATGTACCCCTTCGCGGGCACGGCTGAGAACTCGAGCAAGTCCCATACATCACGCCTCCGTTGAGCAGAGCCATGCGGATGTCGGACAAGCGGAGTTGCATCCGGATGGCATCGTGTGGTCATCCGGAAGGAGGGAATCCGTCATGCGTGACTGCAGGCAGGTGGGCAAGATCCTGCCTGCGGTGGCCTGGTCGGCTCACTTTGCCGAGGCGTTCGGAGACACCTTTCCTTCCAGTACGGCAACCGTATTTTCCAGCGCTTCGAGCTTTTCCCGAGTGCGCAGGAGTACTGCGCGCTGGACATCGAATTCTTCGCGGGTCACCAGATCAAGACGTGCCAGGCTGCTCTGCAAGACGGTCTTGAAGCTCTCCTGGAGAGCTTCCTGTCCCTCGCGCAGCGGCTGCGGGACAAGGGCACTCAAGCGGCGGGCAAGTTCGTCAATCTGGGCAAGATCAATCATCGATGGCTCCATTGGAATGTGGACAACAGCATGGTCTGTGCAATGACCAGCGGCTATCAGGACAAGGAAAGGCAAAGTGTGGGAAAAATCCTAGCGGCTGGTTAAAGTGCCAACCGTGCTCAGCAACGTCGAGGTGCGTGAATGAAAATGGTAATGGCGATCATCAAACCCTTCAAATTGGACGATGTCCGCGAGGCATTGGCCGAAGTCGGGGTGAATGGCCTGACGGTCATTGAGGTCAAGGGTTTCGGGCGGCAAAAAGGTCATACCGAGCTGTATCGAGGTGCCGAGTATGTGGTGGATTTCCTGCCCAAGCTCAAGCTGGAAGTCGCCGTGACCGACGACATGGTGGATACGGTGGTGGAAACCATTGAGCAGGCCGCCAATACTGGAAAAATCGGCGATGGCAAGATTTTTGTCTGGGAACTGGAGCGCGCCGTGCGGATCCGTACCGGTGAGCTGGATGCGGATGCCTTGTAAGGCAAAGCTGCAGGGACGGGAACGCAAGCAGGGGTTTGATTGCCTTTGCAACAAAAAGGGCGCCGAGGCGCCCTTTTTGCTGGCCATCATGGCCATCGTCTGTCCGCTTTCCCTCAGAACGTGAAGGTCAGACGGGCATTCGCGCCGTGGTCGGTGTTCTCCGTCGCGTACTGGCCGCTGTAGCCC
>JBHADJ010000156.1:0-17406 GCA_041855065.1 Lysobacter sp. | reverse complement strand
GGCAGAACATCGGAATGGTGTTGTCGTAGCTCTTGGACATCTTGCGTCCGTCCAGCCCCGGCAAGGTCGCCACCTGCTCGTCGATCACCGCTTCGGGCAGCACGAAGTAATCGCCGCCATAAACGTGGTTGAAGCGCTGGCCGAAGTCGCGCGCCATCTCGATGTGCTGCACCTGATCGCGCCCGACCGGCACCCGGTCGGCATTGAAGATGAGAATGTCCGCCGCCATCAGCACCGGGTACATGAACAGCCCGGCATTGATGCCGGCATCATCGTCCTCGCCCTCGGCGCGGTTCTTGTCCACCGCTGCCTTGTAGGCATGTGCCCGGTTGAGAATGCCCTTGCCGGCCATGCAGGTCAGGTACCAGGTCAGCTCGCTGATTTCGGGAATGTCGCTCTGCCGGTAGAACCACACCTTGTCCGGATCAAGCCCGGCGGCAAGCCAGACGGCGGCGATTTCCAGCGTCGAGCGCTGCACCCGCAGCGGGTCTTGCGTATTGACGAGGCTGTGCCAGTCGGCCAGAAAAAAGAAGCTCTCGGTACCGGGTGCGGCACTGGCGGCAATCGCCGGACGGATGGCCCCCAGATAGTTGCCGATATGCGGCGAGCCGGAGGGTTTGATGCCGGTGAGGATGCGGCAGGGACGGGCAGACATCGTGCAACGCTCAAGTCGAAGGAGGCGCACGATTCTACAAAGAGAATCCGCCCTTTCGACTTGGACGGATGAAAAATATGCGACAAGCCCCTAGAATTGCGCGTCCGGGCCTATAGCTCAACGGTTAGAGCAGAGGACTCATAATCCTTTGGTTCCAGGTTCGAATCCTGGTGGGCCCACCAGACCCGAGACGTGATTGACAGCACAGTTTGCTCAATGGCGTCTTTCTCCTTTTCCAATTCTGCGCACAGCATCCCGGTTTGCATGAAGCGGATCGGGCAGAATCCTTCGTATGGACACGGCCTGTCTCGCCCCGGGTATTTTTTCCGCACTGCGCCGGCGCGCTGTGCAAGGGGCATTGGCCATTGCGCTGGCATTTCTACCGCTCTCGCTCGCGGCACTGGATCCGCACCTGAGCATGAGCGATTACACCATCAAGCATTGGGGCGCCCAGGACGGCCTGCCGCACAACATGGTGCATGCCATCACCCAGGACAAGGATGGCTTCATCTGGGTAACGACATGGGAGGGCATCGCCCGTTTCAACGGGCACAGTTTCACCCTGTTTGACAATGGCAATATCCCCGGACTCGTTTCGCGTGCCTTCCGCACTGCCACGGTCGACAATCATGGCCACGTCCTGTTCGGTTCGCCACAAAGCGGATTGTGGCAATACAGCCGTGGCAAATGGCAGCAGGTGGCCGCTGGCGAGCCCAAGCTCTCCACGCTGTTGCTGCCCACGCAAAATAGCAACGTATGGATAGGCACCGAAAGCGGCCTGTTCCGCCTGGATGCGGAAGATCGGCTGCATCCGGGCCCCCGGCTGATGCCCGAACGTCACGAACCGTGGGTAAATGCCATCGCCAAGCTGCCCGATGGCCAGCTGCTGGTTGCCGCCGAAGATCGCCTGTTCGAAATCACGCCCGACCTTCGCCAAGTCCATCGTCTGCCGTTGGATACCTCCTCCATCGGCTTCATCAACAATCTGCTTGTCACTCGCTCGGGCGACGTTCTCCTGGCACCGCGGCAGGGGCTTTACCGCAAGAGCACCAGCGGCTTGCAACGCATCCCGGAATTCGAGAGTCTTCGCATCGGTGCCATGCTGGAGGATCGGCAAGGCAGCCTGTGGCTTCTCAGTGCCGAGCGCGGCCTGTTGCGCTGGCGAAACGGCCGCCTCGAAACCCTGCCTGCAAACTCGGGATTGCATGGCCACGGAACCCGAGCCATTTTCGAAGATCGCGAAGGGCAGATCTGGGTCGGCACCACCGATGGCCTGTTCATGATTTCCGAGGGCAGCGCCCGGGGATTGGATACTCGCCACGGGCTGGATGACAACTACGCGCGCAGCGTATTGCATGGCCACGATGGCAGCGTGTGGATCGGGACTGCCGGCGGGCTCAATCGTTGGCAGAACGGACGAATTCGTCCAGTTACCACACTGTGGGAAGGTGGCTCATCCAGCAGCGTGCTGGCCTTGGCACAAACATCGGCCGGAATTTGGGTAGGCAGCTATGATCACGGCGTCATGCTGATCGACGAGAAAGGCCGTCTGAAGCGTCACATCAACGCCGAAAGCGGTCTACCATCCGATCGTACGCGTGCACTGCTGGCTGACGGTGACGACCTGTGGATCGGCACGCGCGGCGGCCTGAGCCGACTGCATGCCGACGGGCAACTGCAAAATTACGCTGCACACACTCACGGCCTGCTGGAAGGCTTTGTTCAGGCACTCTACAAGCATCGCAATGGCGATTTGTGGATCGGCTACAACCAGGGACTTTGCGTATTGCCACCAACTGGCAAGGCGCGCTGTTTCAAGAGCGACCAGCTTCCGGCACAGAGCATTTTCGACTTTCTCGAAACTGGCGAGGGCGAAATGCTGATCGCCAGCGACCACGGCTTGCTGCGTTGGGATGGCATCCACATGCGCCGCTATGGTCGCCAGCACGGGTTTCCCAACGAGTCGCTTTTTCGCCTGCTGGCCGACGAGCAAGGCATGCTTTGGCTAAGCAGCAACAACGGCGTCTTTCGCATCGACCCAAAGCAGCTGGACGAAGTTGATCTTGGCCAGCGCACGCAATTGTCCATTCCCATCTTCACCCATGGCAGCGGCATGCCAAGCTCGCAGGCCAATGGCGGCAGCTTTCCGGCCGGTGCCATGGATGATGCCGGCAACTTCTGGGTACCGACGGCAGCCGGACTTGCCATCATCAATACCCGCATTCCGGCCGAAATGCCGCAACCGGCTATCCCGATCGCCATCGAAGAGATGCTCGTCAATGGCGAGCCGCATGCCTTCGAGGATGCTCGCAAACTGCACGCTGGCGAAAGCCGTCGAATCGTCATTCAATACGCCGGGCTGAATTTTCACCATACGGGCGAACTCTACTATCGTTATCGGCTGCGTGGCTTCGACGATGCCTGGGTCGATGTCGGCAAATCCACCGAGGCGGTATTCACCAACCTGCCTGCCGGGGACTTCGTCTTCGAAGTGCAGGCCATGATTCCTCCCATCGACTGGTCCAAGGCCAACCCGCAGAGTATTGCCAGCATCCCCCTGCACCTCACCCCGACGTGGTGGAAGCGCAGTGAAGCACAACTGGCTGCCACCATTGCCATGCTGGCACTGCTGTTCGGCATCCAGCGCCTGCGCGAGCGCAATCTGCGCCGACAGCGGCAACGACTTGAGCAACAGGTCAAGCAACGCACACGCGAGTTGCGCGAGAAAAATCTGGCTTTGGAAGAGGCCAGCCGGAATCAGGCGGCACTGATGCAGCGCCTGGAAATACTGGCCGGGCAGGACGATCTGACCCGGTTGCCCAATCGCCGCAGTGGTCGAGCCAGGATGAATACCCTTTGCCAGCAAGGCCCCATTCGGGTGGCCGTACTCGACCTTGACCACTTCAAGCGCATCAATGACCGCCATGGTCACGAAACAGGCGATCGCGCCCTGCACACCTTCGCTCGCATCCTGCACCAACATGCCGGCGAGCCGGAAAACTGCGCACGCCTTGGCGGCGAGGAATTTGCCCTGATCATCCCCGATGGCGACGCCGAAAGCGCACTGGCATTGTGCGAAACAATACGCTCGGAACTTGCCAAAACTCCGATCGAATCGGTTTCCGGGGACATTCTGTACTGCACGGTCAGCATCGGCCTGTCCAGCGCCGGCCAGGAGCCGCACAAACTGCTGCGCGAAGCCGACAATGCGCTGTATCGCGCCAAATATCTGGGGCGCAATCAGGTCTGCCTGATCCGCCCGGACTCACCGAGGATGCCGATCAAGGCCGCTTCCTGAGCGTCGACACGACCGATCCGGCATTTCCTTCGATCCGCCGCGCACGGCATCACACCCCGGCCTGACAGCCACCTGCCATGTTTGCCACGGTTTGGCGCAGAAAGGCGACAGCGCAAACCGTGGCTTCATTCACGCCAGAAAATCCGTCATTTCCAGCTGGATAGCCGCCGGATCACCACTTTCCAGCGCGCGCATCACTGCATTTTGTTCGGCCTGTGCGATGACATTGCGGATATCGCGACCGGACAGCCCCGCCGTTTGCGCGGCCAACGTGCGTGCGCCTTCTTCCAAGTCGAACGCCAGCGGTTTGCCGGTCAACATCACCTGCCACAGGCGTTCCAGTTCGCTCGCCTGCGGTACCGGAATCTCGATTTTCTTCGGCAGTCTGGACAGCAATGCCGAATCCAGACAATCAATGCGATTGGTCGCAGCCAACACGAACACATGCTGGGTGCTGGCGGCGGCACCGTCCATTTCCTGCAGAAGCTGGCCGATGATTTCGCGCTCGAAACTATCGCCGGCACTGCCGCGCGCAGATGCCACGATGTCGATTTCATCCAGAAACAACAATGCCGGGGCTTGCTCACGGGCACGCTCGAACAATTCACGCACCTTCTGCCCGCTTTGTCCGGTATAGCCTTGCTTCAAATCGGCGGTGGTGGCGGCAATGAAATGCAGGCCAGTTTCATTGGCCAACGTGCGGGCAATTTGGGTCTTGCCCGTTCCCGGCGGGCCATACAGCAGCAAACCTCGCGGAATGGAAAGCCCGCGCGCCTGAAAATCCGCCGCATGCTTGAGCATGCCGGCAGTGGCTTTCAGCTCTTTGAGGGTTTGCTCCGGCAAAACGAGGGTTTCCCAGCGTGCATCACTTTGCACCTGCGTGGCGCCTTGTTTGCGCAATGTGCCAGTGTGTTGCTGCAACAACGCATCATCCAGCGATTTGCCCTGCTGCACATCACGTGCCACACGCTTGGCAATCCCGGCCAAATCACGCCCGGAAAACCCTTCCGTGGCAGCGGCCAGACCAGCGGGCAAAGGCGTGTTGATGCCCAGCTCCTGCAAGGCCGTGCTGAAAATTCCTTGCCGTGCCGAAGCATCCGGCAAGCCGATTTTCAATTGTTCGTCAAACCGCGAAAGCACGGCCGGGTCAATCAACTCATGGCGATTGGTGGCGCCAACCACCAGCACGGTTTTCTGCTTGGAAAACCCATCCCATTGGGCGATGAAGGCGGTCACGATTTCATTGGCGAAGCTGTCGGTATCCACCGAGCCACGCCGCGCGAACACGCCTTCGCATTCGTCCACGAAAATCACCGCACGAGGCTCGGCCAGTGCCTTGTCCCAAATCTGCTTGACCCGCTCGCCACTTTGGCCAATGTAACCGGCTTTCAAATCCGGCAGCGACAATGGGAAAAACGCACAGCCCATGCTTTCGGCCAATGCCTTGGCAATCAGGGTTTTGCCGGTTCCGGGCGGCCCGTACAGCAACAGTCCGCGTGGTGCAGTCGGCTTGCCCAAGGCAAAGTCCTCACCCATTTGCAACAGGCGCTGTTTGACATCCTCTGCCAGCACGACATTCTTCCAGGCCTGCTCCGGGTCTTTGGCCTGTGGCACATGACGCTGGCTTTTGAGCTTGCGCTCGGTTTCCACCTTTGCACTGATGCGTGCAAACACGTCGGCGTGCTGGTCAAATGTCACGGCCAGATCAAGCACCGCCTGCGGCAGTGGCGGAAAAACATCTCGCTGATAAAGATCACGGTGCCAGACAATCACATTTTGCTTGCCGTGTTTTTGCAGCGGAATCTGTGCAACGCCATCATTGCCACGCCACACGCCGACCACGATATCGCCTTCTTCAATGACGCCTGCGCCTTTCCAGTTGGTATAGCCAAAGCCGGTGGGGGTTTTGGGCCAATATGCGGTGCTGTAGATGGCCGGAAATTTTTCGTCATCCGTCACGGCATCCAGCCGCATCAGGGAAAACCGGTATTTCATCAAGGCAAGACGCGGCAGGATTTTCCATTCCCACACGAAGAAATTTGCAGCGGCCGCAAAAACGCAAAACCAGAACCACAGTGATTCGCCCCGAGTCAGGCCAAGACAAAGGGCAAACACCAAGATGGAAAGAAAAATACTCCATTTGGATGGCCGCCAAAATCCCATGTTCTGCTGAAACTCACGATTGCTCTTCATCGGCCGCAACAGTTTCCACAGGCGGCGGTTGCCGAAATGGGCACGCAACTTCCTGTCAATCTGTCTGGAGAATTGCAACAGCTCCGCTTGTTGCCCTGCCAATTGATTGGCTACTGCTTGGTTTGCACTTTTGTTTTGCATCGTCTGCTCCTTATCTCAATGCAGATCCCCCCTCAGAACCAGCCGCACGGCGTGCCGCATGACACGGTACACCGTGCGAGCATTTACCCATCAATGTACATGGCCGTGATCATGCCCATGGCCGGATTTCGGGCATTGACACACGCCGGTCGGGCCGTATTCGGGGCCGAACAGTTGCCCGCGCTGGCGATGGCGCTGCCAGTAGAAAGTCGGTGCCGGGGTGGCGCGGTTGCCGATTTCGGCCATGTCGGCATCCACATCAAACAGCCGGCCATTGACCATCACGTAGCGGGTATCGGCAGTGGCACGGATGTCTTCCAGCGGGTTGCGGTTGAGCACGACCAAGTCCGCTTTCTTGCCGACTTCAATCGATCCCAGTTGCGCGCCGAAGCCAATCGAGTCCACGCCGTCGATGGTGAAGGCGCGCAGCGCTTCCCAATTGCTGAAACCGCCTTGCACCAGGCTCCAGGCTTCCCAATGCGGTGACAACCCTTGCAGCTGGCCGTGGCCGCCGACCTGCACGCGCACACCGGCATCGCGCAGGGTTTTCAGTGATTTGGCCACTTCAATATGGTAGTAATCCCATTCCGGTGCGGTTTCGCGGCGGATGCTGCGGGCATCCAGCGTTTCACGCGGGAAGAAGCGCGCCAGCTTCTTGTCTTCCCATACGTTGTCGCGGGCATACCAGTAATACTCGCCGGACAGCCCGCCATAACTCACCACCAGAGTCGGCGTGTTGCGCACATCGGTACGCCGCCACAGCTCCTGCACGTCGCGGTACAGCGGAGCGACCGGCAGGTTGTGTTCGATGGTAGTGGCGCCATCCAGAATCATGGTCATGTTGTGGTTGTAGGTGGAGCCGCCCTCTTCCACCACCAGCATGCCCAGCTCGCGCGCGGCCTGATTGACTTGCTGGCGCTGGTCACGGCGCGGCTGGTTGTAGCTCTTGACGCTGAAGGCGCCATTGGCGCGCATCCGGCGCAAGTGCGAGCGGGCATCATCCAGCGAATTGATCTCCGCCTTGAAATCGCCATCAGCGCCATACAGGATGGTGCCGGTGGAGAAAACGCGCGGCCCCACCAGGGCACCTGCCTTGACCAGCTCGGCCTGCGAAAACACCAATTCGGTCGTTGCCGAAGGGTCGTGCATGGTGGTGATGCCGAAGGCCAGATTGGCGTAATAGGCCCAGTTTTGCTGGGCAATCACGCCGCCGCCAAAATGCGCGGCATGGGCGTGGACATCGGCAAAACCGGGCACGATGGTTTTGCCGCTGGCATCAATCACCCGGGCATTGGCCGGAATCGTCACATTCTCGCCCACCGCGCGGATGGTATCGCCCTCCACCAGCACGGTACCGCTGGCAATCACTTCTTCGCGGTTTTGCGCATCGCGCATGGTGATGATGCGGGCATTGGTGAAAGCCACTACGTCGCGCGGCGCATCCACCGGCACCTGCAACCCCAAGCGCACACCCCGGGCGGCACTGGCCGCCGGCGGGTTGCGATTGGCATCGGGCAAGAAGGCGAACACGTCGGTCAAATCGCGGCTGAAATATTCATCGCCGACCATCCAGTGCAGCGATTGGGAATCGGCCGACCAGTGCAGATACGAGCCGACATCACGGCTGATCTGCGCCACCGGCAGGCTCTTGCTGTCGCGTGCCAGGGTGATTCTGCCACCGGTTTGCGGCAGGGGCGCGACATAGGCATTGAACAGCTCGGTAAAGGCTACCCAGCGGCCATCGGGGCTGATCGACACCAGATTCGGATATTTCAAATCCAGTACTTCACGTGGTTCTTCACCATTCAACCCGACCGACATCAGCTTCTTGCTCATGCCACCGCCGGTGAAATAAAACACCCGCGTGCCATCGGCAGAAAACTGCGGCGTGCTGCCTTGTTGCGCTACCCGGCGCGGTGTGCCACCGGCCGCGTCCTGCACATAAATGCCGCGCTCTTGCGTCCACGGCGAGCCGGTCAGACTGCTGCCACCGGCACGGCTGTAAACGATTTTTTGCCCGTCCGGGGAATAACGCGGGCCGTAATAAAACCCCGGCTCGGTATTCAATACCCGTTCGCTGCCACTGGCAAGATCGCGCTCGATCAGCATCGACAAATCGGCATCATTCCATGTGGTGTAAAGCAATTTGCGGCCATCGGGGCTGAAGCTGGGCTGGTATTCAAAAACATTTTGGCTTTGCGTCAGCCGCTCGGGGGTACCGTTGGGCAGGCGGCGCTGGTACAAATGCCCCAGCGCATGAAACACCACCAATTCGCCTCCCGGCGCGGTGGCCACGTCGCGAATCATCTTCGGCGCAAACTGGCCTTCGTCCAGTTGCTGTGCAAACCGCACCGGCTCGGCCAGACGCTGCTCCACTTGCGCCGTGAACGGTATTTGCACCGCCTCCCCGCTTTGTGCATCCACCCGCCACAGCTTGCCCTGTGCCCACACCACCAGTGCCGAGCCATCCGGCAGCCAGTTGAAATTGCTGTACGGGCCGAAAATCGCCCAAGCCTCCTGCATGTCGTGCGAGAGGCCATCCCACAATGGCCGCGCTTGTCCGGATGCCAGATCAAGCACATGCAGCACGCTTTTCTCGCGTACACGTTTGACAAACGCCAAGAACCTGCCATCAGGCGAAGGCTGCGGCCTGACCGCGCCACCCGGAGTGGCAATCACCGTCGTGATTTCGCCGCTTTGCCGATCCAGCCGCTTGATGGCATAGATGGTGCCGTGCGGGTTTTTGTTGTATTCGAAATACGGCCCCGGCGTGACATCCTCGGAGAAATACACATAACGCCCGTCCGGCGATACGGCCGGCTCGCCCAAATCCTGCTGATCGTTTTTCTTGCGCGTCAGTTGCAGGCCATCGCCGCCGCCAATGTGGTACATCCACAATTCACCGGCGCCCAGTGATCGCTCGGCGGTGAAATGCTTGCGGCCAATCAGATACTGCCCGTCCGGCGTCCAGGCCGGGTTGTTGAGCAGGCGAAAGCGCTCCTGCGTCACTGCCACCGGATTGCGGCCATCCGCATCCATCCGCCACAGATTGTTGCCGCCGCCACGGTCTGAAGTGAAGGCAATTTGCCGGCCATCGGGCGAAAAGCGCGGTTGGACGTCCCACGCCATCCCCGAGCTGATGCGACGTGCATTGCCGCCTGCAATCGGCAAAAGATAGATATCGCCCAACAGCGAAAACACGATCTGCCGCCCGTCCGGGCTGACATCCAGATCCATCCACGTGCCTTCGTCCACCGTGAAACGCGCAAGCGTGGTGCGCCCTGCTGGCGCTGACACATCCCAGGTCGGCGTCTTTTTGCCATCCGCCCACAACGGCGGGGCAAACAAGGCCAAGGCAAGCGCGGAAGACAAGGCAAGACGACGCATCAGACAGGCTCCGGATGGAAAGCTGCCAAGGATAACGCGAAGGCTCTTGCCAGGGAGACAAAGCACTCGCCAAACCGCGATATTGCCGAGAAAATCACCTCAAGATGCAAGCCGCTCCAGACGGAGACGCCTCTTGCCGAAAACACCGGCTTTCCACAACACGACGGCGGGACAGGTTCGCCCTGCCCGCCGCCCGGTGCGCTCGGTTTTTAATCGAGACTTCAACTGCGAATTTGTCCGGCACGCGATGGCGAAACATCGCCCCTCACTCGGCGGCCAAACGCAGCGATATCAGTTCGCGCGACCTTGTGCGTACTCCTGCAACAGCTCGTGGAGCCGCCTGCGTGCGGCCTGAATGACAGCGACATTGCGCCCGAAGGTTGCCTTGACAAGCTCGATGTCCGGCAGACTGTTGGCAGGTGCCAGAAATGCCTCGACGCTCGCGCTGACATCCCACGGCCTGTCCTCGGATGGACGGAAAAGCGTCAGGAAGGCACCTTTGCAGCTGCGGTTGACCTCGTTGACAACGCTGCGCAGCAGTGCTTCATCCGCCCCGTAATTCTCGTACGCCATCTGCGAATCGAAGAAGTTGGGATATACCAGACGGAAATACTCCGGATCATCCTCGTACAGACTCAAGTACAAGGTGCCAAGATCGGGAACCTTGATTATCACGTCACCATCGTTGTCGAGTTCGGTCTTGTAAAAATCGAGTGCCTCGACATACAACACCTGCAGATTCTGGATATTGCTCACCGGGAAGCTTCCTGTTGTACTGAACCGGTAATAATAGCATCACCAATCTGAACATCATCCCCCGGCAACGGTCATTTTCCCGACCAGAATCGGGCCGGTTCGAATATGCGAGCGGAGATCCTGATCGGCACCGACCGCCTCGATGCCCGCCAACATCTGGCGCAGGTTGCCGGCAATGGTCACGCCATCCACCGGATAGGCTATTTCGCCGTTTTCCACCATGAAACCGGCTGCCCCGCGCGAGTAGTCGCCGGTAATCAAATTGACTCCCTGCCCCATCAGCTCGGTCACGTACAACGCACGCCGCTGGCCTGCGATGATCTCCGCCAGTCCGGTGCTGTTGGCATTTGCACTGACATTGTGCACGCCGCCGGCATTACCGGTGCTGGTCATCCCCAGTTTGCGGGCGGAGTAACTGCCAAGGATGTAGCGTGCCACCCGCCCCTCGCTGACCAGTGCACTGGCACGCGTCGCCACACCGTCGGCGTCGAACCAGGCCGAACGCAGGCCGCGTTGCAAAAAGGGATCCTCATGCAGCGAGAACCAGTGTGGAAAAACCTGCTGCCCCAGGCTGTCGCACAGAAAGCTGCTTTGTCGATACAGCGCTCCGCCGGAAATGGCGGCCAGAAAATGGCCGATCAGTCCGCGTGCAGTTTCGGCACTGAAAATCACCGGCAGCGTGCCGGTTTCCACCTGTCGTGGCGCAAGCCGTGCCAGCGCCAGTTCAGCCGCCTTGCGGCCGATCGCTGCGGCACTCTCCAACCCGTCAAGCGCCAATGCCACGCTGTACCAGCCATCACGCTGCATGGCTTCGCCCTCACCGGCAATCAGGGCGCAATTCAGGCTGTAATGCGTGTGTCGCTCGCTGCCAGTGAAACCGTGCGAATTGGCATACACCCCGAGCGAATGCCCGGCGGCAAAGTTTGCCCCATCGGAATTGCCGATGCGCGCATCCGCATCGCGTCCGGCATTTTCTGCCTCAAGCGCCAAGGCAATCGCTGCATCGGCGGTGATCGCTGCCGGATGCCACAAGTCGAAGTCTTGTTCGGTATCGGCCATCAATGCCGGATCTGCCAGCCCGGCTGCCGCATCCTCCTCGGTGTGACGAGCAATCGCGGCCGCCTGTGCCACGGTTGCGGCCAGACTTTCAGCGCGCACATCGCCGGTACTGGCACTGCCCTTGCGTTGCCCGAAATACAACGTCAGCCCGACCCCGATGTCCTGACTGGATTCGACCGTTTCCACCGCGCCCATGCGCACACCGACATTCAGCCCGCCAGACTGGTTGCAGCTGACTTCCGCCTGGCTTGCGCCATGCTTTTTCGCCAACGCCAACACCGCGTGTGCCACCTCGTTCAGCTGCGCCAAGCGCGCCTTGCTGTCATCGTTGCCGGGAAAATGCGCTGCCATGAATTATCCTTTTGCACTGTAACCTTGATCGAGAAAGACGATGCGCGGACGCGACGAAGAAACCGGTGAATACTTCTCACCAAGCCGCAGCGAGCAACGCCGTGCTGCACTGGACGTGCTGGCATTGGCGCATATTCTGGTGGAAAAAACACCCGTCGAGCTTGCCCGCCTGCCCATGAATGAGACATTGCAGGCGCATGTGCTTGATGCCAAACGCATCACTGCCGCGATTGCCCGCAAGCGTGCGGTTGCCTTTCTTGCCAAGCAAATGCGCAAGGAAGATCCCGACGATCTCGAAGCCATTCGTCAGGCACTGGATGCCAACAGCGAAGGCTCCCGCCGCCAGGTTGCCCTGATGCACCGTGCCGAACAATGGCGCAGCCGTCTGCTTGATGAGGGTGACGAAGCACTGACCGCCTTCATCGGCGAATTTCCGGCGAGCGATCCGCAACAAGTACGGCAGTTGATTCGCAACGCCCGGCAGGAAGCCGCGCGCAACAAGCCGCCGCGTGCCTTCCGTGAGCTGTACCAGCTTGTCCATGCGGCCCTTCTGGAGGCGCATTCGAGCATCCCGTCCGAGCACGACCTGCCGGACGCTCCCGAAGGCGCATAACTCTCGACAGAACATCCACGCTTTTTTCTGCCGATCGGCTCAGAAGCCATACTTGGAAAAGCCACCATCCACCGCGATGCACTGGCCGGTGATGTAGGAAGCAGCCGGCAGGCACAAAAACGCCACGGCTGCCGCCACCTCCTGTGGCTCACCCACACGCCCCATCGGGGTGCGCAACAGCACGTCATCGAGGTAATCCGGATCGGCCAGTTTGCTGCTGGTGCGGCGGGTGCGGATGTACCACGGTGCCACCGCATTCACCCGGACACCGTCCTCCGCCCATTCCACGGCAAGATTGCACGTCATTTGGTGCAGCGCCGCCTTGCTCATCCCATACGGTGCGCCACTGCGCACATGGAGCAGCCCGGCAACACTGCCGACATTGACAATGGCCGAGCTGGCATGCCGGATAAGAAGCGGATGCGCCGCCCGGCACAGCTCGAACACGCTGAACGTGTTGAGCTCGAAGACATTTCGCCATTGCGCCTCGTCATATTCCAGAGCAGCGCGGGTGATGTTGCCGCCAGCATTGTTGACCAGAATGTCCAGCCCTTCGCCCTGCTCGCTCACCCAATCCAGAAGTGCGCGCCGCTCCAGCGGCTCGGTCATGTCGGCAGCAAATACCCGTGCCTGCCCATGCGGATGCGCCTCCAGCAAACGGTCGCGCGCCTCCTCCAGCAAGATTTCGTCACGGGCACTCATCAGCACCTGCGCCCCCAGCTCCATCAGCGCATCGGCAATGGCAAATCCGATTCCGGCACTGGCCCCCGTCACCAATGCACGCTTCCCGTCCAGACGCCAACGCCCGTGCTGCATCATTCCAATCACTCTCCACTCATGACCCTGGCAAAGCTTACGGCAATTTCCCGACATGGCTCGAGCAAGCACACGTTCGCATCAATGGCGCTAAACTCGCTGACCTGTCTCATCCACGGCCTGATTCATGAAAAAGCCTCTGATCACCGCCCTGCTGCTTGCCCTGCCCGTCACTGCCGTGCCGGCACTGGCAAGCAACGCCACCTCCACGGCCACCCCGGCTGCCACGACACAAGCTCGCAATGCCGAAGATGCCCGCTTTGCCGCCATCTATCAGCGTGAATGGGCATGGCGGCAGGCCACCGAGCGCGGCGGCAGTGGCGAGGACGAGGGCGGCACGCTCGGCCTGCCCGATGTCGGCCCCGCTGCCCAGGCCGAACGCCTTGCCATGTGGGAGCGCGTGTTGCGCGAATTGGACGGCATCGACCCGGCCAAACTCTCGCCTGCCGAGCGCATCAACTATCGGGTATATCGCCCGCAGATCGAAGACTTGGCAGCAAGCGTGCGTTTTCGCGATTACGAAATGCCTTTCAATGCCGACTCCTCGTTCTGGTCCTGGCTCGGCTTCATGGGGCAAAACCAGCTGCAGACGGTGCAGCAGTATCGCGATTACATCGCCATGCTGAACGATGTGCCGCGCTACTTCGACCAGCACATCGTCAACATGCGGGCCGGCCTTGCCCGCGGCTTCTCCGTGCCGCGTGCCACGCTGGATGGCCGGGATGCGTCGATCGCCCAGGTGGCCGAACTCAAAGACCCGAGCGAAGCTGCCTTGTACGGGCCTTTCAAGCGCATGCCGGCCACCATCCCGGCCGCCGAGCAAGAGAAGCTGCGTCAGGAAGCCCGCCGTGCCATCGAAACTTCGGTGATTCCGGCCTATGCCGAGCTGCTTGCCTTCTTCCGCAACGAATACGTGCCCAAGGCGCGCACCACCCTTGCCGCCGAAGCCATGCCCGACGGCGTCAATTGGTACCGCCAGCAAATTCGCCACTACACCACGCTTGATTTGTCACCGGAAGAAATCCATCAGATCGGCCTGAAGGAAGTCGCCGCCATTCGCGCCGAAATGGACGGCATCATCAAGCAGGTCGGCTTTCAGGGCGACTTCAAAGCCTTCCTGCACTTTCTGCGTACCGATCCGCAGTTCTACGCGCGCACCCCGCAGGAGCTGCTGAACCGTGCAGCATGGATTTCCAAGCGCGTGGACGGTGAAATCGGCAAAATCATCGGCAAGTTGCCTCGCAATCGCTTCACCATCGTCGAAGTACCGCCAGACATCGCGCCATTCTGGACAGCCGGTCGTGGCGGCAACAGCACCTATTGGCTCAATACCTACGACCTGCCCTCGCGCCCGCTGTACAACCTGCCGGCTCTCACCTTGCACGAATCGGCGCCCGGCCACGCCCTGCAAGGCTCGCTGGTGATGGAAATGGGCGAAACCCCTGATTTCCGCAAGGAATACATCAGCGCGTATGGCGAAGGCTGGGGGCTGTATTCGGAATGGCTCGGCAAGGAAATGGGCATCTACGAAACCCCTTACGAGGACTTTGGCCGCCTGACCTATGCCATGTGGCGCGCGTGTCGTCTGGTGATCGATACGGGTGTCCACCACAAGGGCTGGACGCGCGACCAGGCGTTGGCCTATCTGCGCGACAACACCGCCCTTTCCGAGCATGAAGTCACCACCGAAGTGGATCGCTACATTTCCTGGCCGGGACAGGCGCTCTCCTACAAGCTCGGCGAAATCGTCATGATGCGCCTGCGTGCCGAAGCCGAACGCGAGCTGGGCGAAAACTTCGATGCACGACGCTTCCACGATGCCCTGCTCGCCCCGGGCTCGATTCCGCTGCCGGTGCTGGAAGAAGAAATCCGCGCATTCATCGCCAGCGAAAAACAACGTCTGGCGAAAAAACACTGAGCCCAAACTGCCCTCCCTCGCCCGCACAGGCGGGCGGGGAGCGCAGCCGTGCCATTCTCACCTGCACGGCAAGCCTCATCCTTGCACCGCTGTCGAGCGATGGATGCACATTGGCAAGGCCAAGCGCGCCGCCGATAAATGCACCCATGTCCGCCGTCATGACCGCCGACCGCGCCAGCATCCACACAACACACCGCCGTGCTGCAAGCCTGCTCGAAATGAGCACGGAAAAATAGCTCGGGGGGATGTCATCCTTTCCCGAGACAGACAATCGGTGTCAACGCATCGCCTGGCATATCCATCCCCGGAAATTTTCATGATTCCTCCTGCATGAGACCCGCTTCCGTCTTGATTCTCCCGAGTTGCAAGAGCTGCCCATCCGGATGAAAAACAGTCCGTCCACCTTCCCCATCCAAACCGTCCTGCCCGAGATTCTGGCTGCGCTTGAAGCGCACCCGCGGCTGGTGCTGGAAGCGCCACCGGGAGCGGGCAAAACCACGCAGGTACCCCTGGCGTTGCTGGCGGCCGACTGGCTTTCCGGGCAGAAAATCCTGATGCTGGAACCGCGCCGGGTGGCGGCACGGGCGGCGGCGGCGTTCATGGCGCAGCAGTTGGGTGAGGCGGTCGGACAGACGGTGGGGTATCGCATCCGCTTTGAAAGCAAGGTCTCCGATGCTACCCGCATCGAAGTGGTGACCGAGGGCATCCTGACCCGGATGATTCAGGACGATCCCCTGCTCGAAGGCGTGGGCGCGGTGCTGTTCGACGAGTTCCACGAGCGGCATCTGGCAGCCGATCTCGGCTTGGCGCTGGCACTGGACGTGCAGGCCAGCGTGCGCGATGACCTGCGCGTGCTGGTGATGAGCGCCACGCTTGATGGCGAGCGTCTGGCGCAATGGCTGGATGCACCGCGCATCAGCAGTGCCGGGCGCGCCTTTCCGGTGGCTGTCCGGCACTTTCCCGCACGTCGTGACGAGAGCGCCGAATCGCAGTTGCGTCGTGCACTGGACGAAGCATTGCGCACGCATCCGGGCGATGTGCTGGTCTTTCTGCCGGGGCAGCGCGAAATCCACCGTGCCACGGAGGCCTTGGCGGCACTGGCGGCCACGCATGGGGTGGAGATCCTCGGCCTGCATGGCGAGTTGCCGGTGGAGCAGCAGGCACGGGTATTGCAGCCGGCCAGCGATGGCCGCCGTCGCGTGGTACTTGCCACCAATGTGGCCGAATCCAGCGTGACCCTGCCCGGTGTGCGCGTGGTGATCGACAGCGGCCTGGCACGCGAGCCGCAATTCGACGTGCAAAGCGGGTTTTCCCGGTTGGAGGCGGTGCGCATCTCGCAAGCCAGTGCCGATCAGCGTGCCGGGCGCGCCGGGCGCGTGGCCGAGGGCGTGGCTTACCGGCTCTGGCCCGAATCCGAGCGGCTGGCCGCGCAGCGGCGTCCGGAAATCCAGCAGGTGGAGCTGGCTGGATTGGCACTGGAGCTGGCCGCCTGGGGCAGCGATGCCCTGCGTTTTCCCGAACCGCTGCCGCAAGGGGCGCTGTCGGCTGCGCGGGATCTGCTGGTCAGGCTGGGTGCGCTGGATACGCAGCACGCCATGACGCCGCAAGGCCGCCGCATGCTGGCCTTGGGCACGCATCCGCGGCTCGCGGCGATGCTGCTTGCCAGCCATGAACCGCAGCAGCAAGCGCTGGCCTGCGATCTGGCGGCGCTGCTCGAAGCACGTGACCCGCTGCGCAGCTACAGCGATTCCCTGCTGGAGCGCTGGCAGGCGCTGGCCGACTTCGTGGCGGGCCACCCGCTTGGTGCGGATGCCAAGCGCAGCAGCTTGGCGGCGCTGGCCGCCAGTGCCAAGCAGTGGCGCCGACGCCTGGGGCTGGCGCATGTTCCGCCCCCGGCCGAAGCCCCCGCCCATGCGCTGGGCGACTTGCTGGCGCATGCCTTCCCCGAGCGCATCGCCTACCGCCACGGCAGCGAACGGCTGCGCTACCAGCTTGCCAATGGCCGCATGGCACGGCTGGACGAGGCGAGTGTCTGGGTGGGCGAGCCGTGGCTGGTGGCGGCGGAGCTGCGCTTTGAATCCCGCGATGCCCGCATCCTGCGCACGGTGCCGGTGGATGAAGCCTATTTGCGGCAGGCATTTGCCGCGCATTTCCGCGAGGGTGACGAGGTGCGTTGGGATGCCGGCAAGCGCGCGCTTTTGGCCGAGCGCATCCGCCGC
>JBHADJ010000155.1:0-7739 GCA_041855065.1 Lysobacter sp. | reverse complement strand
CAGTGCGTGCCACCGGCGGCCGACACCATGTCCACCTCGGTATCGACGCGGAACTGGCCATAGCCTTCGATGGCCTTCTGCAGGTTGACCATGCCCCAGCCGTAGACATCGTCCACGCCGGCTTCGCCCAGATCCGTGGCGGTGGTCAGCAGCACGTCGCGCACCTGCGCGTTGGTCAGGTACGGATAACGCTCGAACAGCAGTGCCAACGCGCCGGTCACGTGCGGGGCGGCCATCGAGGTGCCGGTGTAGTCGGCATAGCCGAAGTTCGGGGTGTAATTTTCAAGATCAAGGGTGGCGCTGCCATCTGCCGCCTGGGTGATGTCCAGCGCTACCAGCCCGGTATCGGCATGCACCCCGGAGGTGATGGCGGTACCCGGTGCGGCGATGCACCAGTTCATGCTGAGACCGCAGCGTTTCGAGCTGGTGCTGAGGATGTAGGGGCTGTCGGCATTGCCGGTGCGGGTGACATTGACCACGCTGAGCCAGTACGGCTCCAGCTCGGCAAAGTGACGCGGCAGGCTGGCATAGGTGCCGGCAATCGGCGCGGTTTCCGGGGTGCGGTTGCGGCTCAGGGTATTGCCCGCCGCCCAGACCTGGATCATGCCGGTATCGATGGAACCGGCACGAATGGCCTGCCAGCGATCGGCCAGCAGCGGATGGTTGAAGCGGAAGTCCTGACCGGCGGCATCGGTGGCATCCTGAGCGAAGCCCCAGCTGTGGTTGATGGCACGCACCTGACCGGCCTGCATTTGTCCGTACATGTCGGTAAATGCACTGGCGGTCATTTCTGCACCACCCTGCTGGCAAACGCCTTCCAGCAAGCAGGCGAAGTTCAGGAACAGATAGCTGTCGGCGGACAGGCGTGCCGAGTCGAAGCTGGCATTGAAGGCCACGCCGTGCATGCCGCTGCCGTCACGGTTGCCGGCAATGGTGCCGGCCACGTGGGTGCCGTGCGACTCCCAGCCGCCGATTGCCTTGCCCATGTAGGGCAGATACAGCGGATATTCTTCGGCAATGAACTCTTCCAGCTCCGGGTCGAGATAGGTGTAGTCGAACATGGCGCGCCCGCCGTCGGTACCGAAGCAAGCACTCTCCCCTGCCGGTGCCACCACGTCGGCAGCACAGCGGCTGCCATCGGCCAGGGTTTCACCGATATGCAGACCGCGGTGGTCGCGTCCGGCAAATTCCGAGTGGCCGAGCGAGACCCCGGAATCGAGAATCCCCACGCGCACGCCGGCACCGCTGAGGCCGCGGGCATAGGCATGATGGGCATTCATGGCCTCAAGCCCCCAATCCTGCGCGAACTCGTCGCTCTTCCAGCTGTCGGCATCACCGATCACGGCCGTTTCGGTGTAGCCAGAAAGCGCGACCTGCGTGGGAGGAGCCGTGTTGAGCAGGCTTCCATCCTGTGCCACCAGCTTGAATTCGCCCAGCTTGCGAACATGGCAATCAAAACGCTCGCGAGCATTGCTGGCAGCCGCACAGCTTGCATCCGATGTCGTGCTCGCAATGACTTCGGTTTGTGCCATCGCGACCGGAGCCGCCGCCACGATCAAGCCACATGCAATGGCTTGGAAAAGTTTGGAACGCACGTGAGGGGAGCGCGCTTTGGTATTCATGTTTATCGGTATCCTTCGTAGTGACAGGGAATATCCGTTTTCAGAAACAAACGGAAAAGGCGGCACCTTGTAACACTCTTTTTACGTTTGCGTAAGCCTTTCCCCCAACATGAACCGGGATGTCGCCAATCCACGCCTCTGAATCAAGGCATTAGGCGATGTTTCCGGATTTCCATCACTGTTTTTCCGCCCCCGCAACGCGTGCCTCACCAGAAACTGAATGGGCAAGGTGCGCGGAATATCTCGCGCCCGGCGCGCTCAGCCCAGTTGCGCCAGAAGTTGTCGAACCGTCCCTTGACCGGGAACTTCGAGATCCGCCGCAATATCGGCCAGCGGACGCAACACGAAAAGGCGCTCGTGCATGCGCGGATGTGGCAGCGTCAGCTGCTCGCTCTGCATCCGAACATCGCCAAGCAGCAGGATATCCAAATCCAGCGTGCGTGGCCCCCAGCGGGTTTCACGCTGCCTGTCGCGGCCATACCGGCGTTCGATCGCCCAGAGCCGATGCAACAGCGGCAAGGGGGCAAGTGCAGTCTCCAGTTCGGCAACGGCATTGAGAAAGTCCGGTTGTTCGACCCCGCCCACCGGCGCGGTTCGATAAACCGGCGACTGCCGGACAAGGCGCGTTTGCGGCAATCCATCGAAATCCGCCAACACTTGCCGGAAGGTGGCTGCCACATCGCCAACATTGCCGCCCATGCCGATGAAGGCACGCCGGCTCATCCGGTATCCCGCGCCCGGCGACGAAGACGTTTGTGTGGCGGAGAGGACGCCTCCACCGCAGTGGCATCGGGCAAAAAATCATCGGTCACGCCAGGCGGAGCCAGCTGACCAACCTGCTCGCCACGCCAGAAGGCAACATCGTCGGCATGTTCGCTGGATGCGTGCTGCCGCAATTGCAGAAAATCGAATGCTGCCCGGAAACGCGGATGCGCCAACAGCTTGCCCACCCGCTTGCGCTGGGCAAAACGGAGCTGCATCAGCCAGATTTCCTGCATCGGAATGGAAAACCGCTTGGGCAGGGCAATGGTGCGTGCCTGATGCAGTGTCACCTGATCGGCCGCACGGCGCTGAGCTTCTGCCGCATGCATGCCACGCCGCTGCAGCTTCATCAGGGCATGGGTATAGGCCGGCCACAACAGCAGGGCAAACAGGAAGGCCGGGGAGGCGGTTTCTCCCTGCGCCACCCGGGCATCGGTTGCGGCAAGTCCGGCCAACAGCATGCGCCGCAATGCCCCGCTGCGATTGGCCGCCAGCGCCGCTGCGGTTTCCGGCATCAAGATCGACAGCAGACCACTGGTTTCCAGCCCTTCAAAACTCGCAACGGCATGGCCGGACAGAAACAATTTCAGGCTTTCATCAAACAGTCGCGCTGGGGCGGCTTCGGCCAGCAGCGGTGCCAGTTGCGGAATCGGAGCGGCTGTTTCCGGTGCGATGGAGAACCCGAGCTTGGCCGCCAAACGTATTGCGCGCAACATCCGCACCGGATCTTCGCGGTAGCGTGCGGCCGGATCGCCAATCAAGCGCAGCACGCGGTTTTGGATATCTTCGAACCCCCCGCAATAGTCGCGCAGCGAAAAATCGGCGATGTCGTAATACAGCGCGTTGGCGGTAAAGTCGCGGCGCACGGCATCATCCTCGATGCTGCCGTAGATGTTGTCGCGCAGGAGCCGGCCGTCATGATGGATCTCGCGATCACCGGCATGCTCGTCTCCGTTGGCCCGAAAGGTGGCCACTTCGATGATCTCGCGGCCAAACACCACATGCGCCAGGCGGAAGCGGCGCCCAATCAAGCGGCAATTGCGGAACAGCGCCTTGACCTGCTCCGGCGTGGCATTGGTGGCAACGTCAAAATCCTTGGGGATGACACCCAGCAGGAGGTCGCGCACCGCACCGCCGACAAGATGCGCCGAAAAACCGGCTTCGTGCAGACGGTACAGCACCCGCACGGCATTGGGGCTCATGTCGCGACGGGAAATCGGATGGGCATCGCGCGCGATGATTTTCAACCGGGCATGCGGGGATGTTGAACGAGTTTGCGGCATTCGAGCTGCGAGCGTGTCAAAGGTGGCAGTTGCCTCTATACTATCGTGCCTCGCATTCATGCGGACAATCGTCCCGATCGGCGAGGCTTCCGACGACTGTCGGGGTCAGGTTTTCCAGCCATAGCGCCACTTCAAATTTCCGAATACCCTCATGCCTTTCGTCGTCACCGACAACTGCATCAAGTGCAAATACACCGACTGCGTGGAAGTCTGCCCAGTCGACTGCTTCCATGAAGGCCCGAACTTTCTGGTCATCGACCCGGACGAGTGCATCGACTGCACGCTGTGTGAGCCGGAATGCCCGGCCAATGCCATTTTCCCCGAGGACGATGTACCGGCCGGCCAGGAGCATTTCATCGCGCTCAACGCCGAACTGACGCCGCTCTGGCCAGTCATCACTACCCGCAAGGAGCCGCTGCCCGAAGCCAGCGAATGGGATGGCAAGCCCAACAAGCTGCAATATCTGGAGCGCTGAGAGGCGCTTGCGGCATTGCCGCGCAGAGTGAAAACAATCGGGCAGCCATCGCGCTGCCTGATTTCATTGTCGATCAGGCGACTTTCGAGTAGTTGACCATGCCCTGTCAGCGACAGGCAGTGAAGATCGTCAGAATTCCGGATCCCAATCCACCACGACACATTTAGTGTCGAAATCAATGCGGACAATGACGTCGGGCTGGACAAAGGGAATCATGCGTTCGCGCTCGCCGCGCACCACCAGCACATCATTGGCACCCGTGGAAAATACGTGATCGATGTGACCCAGGGGGACACCGTCCACCGTTTCCACCTGCAAGCCTTCCAGATCCACCCAGTAATATTCACCGGGCTTTGCCGGCGGCAAGGCGCTGCGCGGAATCAGGATTTCGCTGCCACGCAATGCCTCGGCCGCATCACGGTCTTCAATACCGGGCAGACGGGCAATGAGGCCTTTGCTGGCGGCACGCCCCTTGACTCCCGCGATTTCGCGCTCAACGCCATGCACATCGCGCAGCGTCCATGGCTGGTACGTCAGGAGAGCTGTTTCCGGGGCAGTATGGGAGAGGATTTTTACTTCCCCACGAACGCCAAACGCACCCATGATCTTGCCGATCAGGATGCGTTTGGAGGTGTCGTTTGCTGTGCTCATGCCTAATGCACGGAACAGAAACGAATGTCGGCTCAGGCAGCAGCCTGGGCGCGCTTGACTTCCTTGAACAGGGCGCCAACCTTGTCGGTGAGCTGGGCACCGTGGCCAATCCAGTGATTGACGCGTTCGACGTTCATTTCCACACGCTTTTCGTTGCCCGAGGCAACCGGGTTGAAGTAACCCACGCGCTCGATGTTGCGACCGTCACGGGCGCTGCGGCTGTCGGTGACGACGATGTGATAGAACGGACGCTTCTTGGCGCCACCACGGGTAAGGCGAATCTTGACCATTGTTTTCTCTTGTGTAGCCCGGCTGCCGGAATGGCAGGGTAAGCGCGGGATTATAACCATGCAATCGACACATGGCAAACGAGGCGAAAGCGAGCTCGCACGCCCATCCCTATTCGTTCCCGCGCATGCTCGCCACAAGACGTCGCCACACCCGGCCAATCTGCTCGCTGCGCGAGGCGGCATTCGGCATCGCCAATTCCTCAACCGGGCTGACTGCCTGCCAACGCCCCTTGGCATCCTGCTCCGCCACGACGAAATGGAAGAAATAATCCGGCTCCGCCCCCATCCGGATGTCGGTCAGCACCAACCGACCCTCCATCGTGCGTAGACGCTGGAAACCATGATTGAACCAGCCCAACCGAGCCACATCCGGGATTGCCTGCAGGCGGGCCAATGCCTTCACATCGGAAGAATGCGTCCGCAAGACCAGTGGCGCATCCCGGAAAACTGCGTACTCGCCTTCCAGATACCCTTCCGGCGTCATCACAAGCACGCGCCACAACACGGTATTGAGCGGTGTCGGTGTCACCAGCAGGGGCGCATTTGCCATGCCCTGCGCTGCCAAGGCGCTGCGCGCTACCTGTTCAACCCGATGCCGTGCCAATTGCGACCAGCCAAGATAACTCGTGCTGACGAGCAGTGCGAGCAGCAACGCCCATTGTGCCTGCCGTCGCTCGCGCCACCCCCACGCCAGCACGCAGGCCACCAGCAGCCAAATGGTATACAGCGGGTCGATGATGAAAACACTCGACCACATGGTCGGCGCAATCGGCAGCGGCCACCACAGCTGCGTGCCGTATACGGTGAACGCATCGAGCAGCGGGTGAGTGAACAGCGGTAGGAAAATCGCCCACCACCAGCGTGTCGGCGCGGCCGCTACCCGGCCGCCGCGACGCTTGAAAAATGCCCAGATGACAAATGCTAGCAATGGCAGAACGAACAGCGAGTGCGACGGCCCACGATGCCAGGTCATGCGTGCCACCGGGTCATCGGCAAACAGGAGCGACAGCGGCAGCACATCCAGATCCGGCAGAGTGCCAAGGGCCGCACCGGCCAGCAATGCCGCCCGGCGATGCTCGGCAGGTGCCACGGCAGCAGCCACAGCGCCGCCAAGAACGATTTGTGTCAGTGAATCCATTTGCAAGTCCCGCACATTGGCTGATGATGGTAGTGCGGAAAAGCGGAAGGTGATAATTCACATTCAGGCTTGGGCAAGCCATGCGCCCTGCACGACCTCGCCCGCCATCGCCCCATATGCACGACGGCCGATGCACATCGTCATCGGCCGCCTACATGCTTCACGCAGTGAACTGCTGCGAAGGATTAGGTGCGCACTTCCACCAGCCAGCCATGGCGGTCGGGGGCGAGGCCATACTGAATGTCGGTGACGGCCTTGCGGATCGCATTGCCTTTTTCCTGGCTTGCCACGGTGAGTTCCTTGCCTTCGATGATGAAGGAGGTGACCGGGGAAATGACCGCCGCCGTGCCGGTCAGGATGGCTTCGGCTCCGTCCTTGACCGCGGCCTGCAACTCGTCCACGGTGAAATTGCGCTCGGTCACGACATAGCCCAGATCACGCGCCACGGTCAGCACCGAATCGCGCGTCACCCCGTGCAGGAATTCGTCGGTCAGCGGCTTGGTGATGATTTCGTTGCCGCAGATCATGGCGAAGTTGGAGGCACCGGTTTCCTGCACGTCGCCGCCCGGGCAGAATAGCACTTGGCTGGCACCGTATTCTTCCTTCGCCTTCAGCACCCACGGCATCGCCGAGGCGTAGTTGCCACCGCACTTGATCCGTCCCATGTGCGGCGCACAGCGCAGATGCTCGGTATCCACCACCAGCTTCACCGGCGAGCCGGCCTTGAAGTAATCGCCTACCGGCGAAGCAAGGATGTACAGCACCGCGCTTTCCGAAGGCGCACCGGCCTTGCCGATCACCGGATCAGTGCCGACCAGCGTCGGACGCAGGTACAGCGAGGCCGGGGCATCGGGGATTTCCTCGGCCGCACGCGCCACCAGCTCGATCAGCGCCTGCATGTAGCTTTCGGTTTCCGGCACCGGCAGGAACAGCAGGCGGGCACTTTGCTGCATGCGGGCGATATTGGCCTGCGGGCGGAACAGCACGATGCGGCCATCGGCCTGACGAAAGGCTTTCAAACCCTCGAAGCACTCGCTGCCATAGTGCAGGCCATGCGCCCCGGAAGGCAGGGTCAGCTCTTTCGATGACTGCCAGCGCAGCGGCTGCCAGGCACCATTCTCGTAAGACAGCACCGGCATCTGTGCATGGAATACGCTGCCGAACACGGCGGGAACGGGACGGGACATGAAAGCTCCTTGGCAAACAATCAAGAATTGGAAAAAGCCCGTGCACCCTACTCTGCCTGCGCTGCAAAGTGCAAGCCCGGAGCCGCGCAGCTAAGCGAACGGCCACCAGCCTTTGCCATGCAGGGCGTAATGGTCGGCGGCGCGCTCCAGCGGGTTTTTCGCGCTGATGCCGCCGAGAAGGAAATATACCGGCAAAAACAGCACACCAAGCAGTATGTATTGCCGCACATGGGCGTGCTCGTGGGTGCCGAGGCGGATCAGCGGTTCGACGCATTGCCCGGCGCGGTGGGCATAGGTGTAGCACTTTGCATCCAGATTGCGGCCCTTGTTG
>JBHADJ010000154.1:0-15812 GCA_041855065.1 Lysobacter sp. | reverse complement strand
GGATGGGGGGCGAATAAGTCATGCAACGCAAAGGCATCATCCTGGCCGGCGGCTCCGGCACCCGGCTCTATCCCATCACCCAAGGCATCAGCAAGCAGTTGTTGCCGGTGTACGACAAGCCGATGATCTATTACCCGCTCAGCGTCCTGATGCTGGCGGGGATTCGCGAAGTGCTGATCATCAACATGCCGCACGAGCAGGCCTTGTTCAAGGGGCTGCTCGGTGATGGCACGCAATGGGGCATGCGTTTTGAATATGCGGCGCAGCCAAGCCCGGACGGGCTGGCGCAGGCGTTCACCATCGGTGCCGAGTTTCTGGACGGGGCGCCAAGCTGTCTGGTGCTGGGCGACAACATCTTCCACGGCCCGGGGCTGACCAAGATGCTGGCACGTGCCGATGCGCGAACCCACGGCGCCACGGTATTCGGCTATTGGGTGCAGGACCCGCAGCGTTACGGCGTGGCCGAATTCGATGCCGAGGGTCGAGTGATCGGCCTTGAAGAAAAGCCGGAAAACCCGCGCTCTCACTATGCGGTGACCGGGCTGTATTTCTACGATGGCCGGGCACCGGAATTTGCCGCCGGCCTTGCACCCTCGCCGCGTGGCGAGCTGGAAATCACCGACCTCAACAAGTGTTATTTGAATGAGGGCAGCCTGCATCTGGAGCAGCTGGGTCGCGGCTACGCCTGGCTTGATACTGGCACGCATCAGTCCTTGCTTGAGGCGGCCAATTACATCGAAACCATCGAAGCACGGCAGGGACTGCGGGTGTCGTGCCCGGAAGAAATTGCCTTCTACAACGGCTGGATCGATGCGGCACAACTGGAAGCGCTGGCCAAACCGCTGATGAAAAACGGCTACGGCCAATACCTGATGAGCCTGCCGGCACGAGGATATGTGGGATGAACATCATCAAGACTGAGTTGCCCGATTGCCTCATCATCGAACCGCGCGTGTTTGGCGATGATCGTGGCTTCTTCTACGAATCTTTCAATGCCGGCAAGCTGGCGGCACACGGCCTGCCGCTGCACTTCAAGCAGGGCAATGTCTCGCAATCGGCCAAGGGCGTGTTGCGCGGCCTGCACTACCAGTGGCCCAAACCGCAGGGCAAATTCGTCTCGGTGGTGGAAGGGGAGGTTTGGGATGTGGCGGTGGACATTCGCCGCGGCTCGCCCACCTTTGGCCGCTGGACGGCGGTGCTGCTGAGTGCCGAGAACAAGCGCCATTTCTGGATTCCGGAAGGCTTTGCCCATGGCTTTGCAGTGCTCAGCGAGCGCGCCACCTTCACCTATCTGTGCACCGAAACCTACGATGCCGCGGCCGATGCCGCCATCGCCTGGAACGATGCCGATTTGGCGATTGACTGGCCGATCTCCGCGCCTTCGCTGTCAGCCAAGGATGCTGCTGCACCCTTCCTTGCCGATATTCCCGAAGCACGCTTGCCGGTGTATTCGCCATGAAAATTCTGCTGTTGGGCGGCAATGGCCAGGTGGGACGCGAGTGCCGTCGCGCGCTTGCCCCCCTGGGCGAGTTGAGGGTGGCAACCCGTGACGGTGAGCACGGCCACAAGGCCGACTTCGATGACCCTGCCAGCCTGCACGCGCTGTTGCTGGAAATCCGCCCCGATGTGGTGGTGAATGCCGTGGCCTACACTGCGGTGGACAAGGCCGAAAGCGAGCCGGAAGCCGCCTTCCGCGTCAATGCCGAAGCCCCGCGTGCCTTGGCCGAAGCCTGCCGGGCGATGGATGCCTATCTGCTGCACTATTCCACCGACTACGTTTTCAACGGCCAGGGCAGTGCTCCGTATCGACCGGATGCGGCCACTGCGCCGCTGGGCGTGTACGGACAAAGCAAGCTGGCCGGTGAAGAGGCGATCCGGGCCAGTGGTTGCGCACATGCCATTTTGCGTACCGCCTGGGTCTATGCCCATCACGGCAAGAACTTCCTGCTCACCATGTTGCGTCTTGCCGGTGAGCGGGACGAGCTGCGCGTGGTGGCCGATCAACGCGGCACGCCGACGCCGGCGGCCTTGATTGCCGATGTCAGCGCGCATCTTGTGCAGCAAGTGGCCGAAGGCAAACGGTCAAGCGGCACTTGGCATTTGACCGCCACGGGTGATACCACTTGGCACGGCTTTGCCGATGCCATCATCGCGCGCGCCCATGCTCGCGGTCTCTTGCCGCGGCTGCCGCAAGTCACTGCCATCGGCACCGCGGATTTCCCCACCCCGGCCCGACGTCCGGCGTATTCGGTGCTGGATACCACCAGCCTGTGCGATGACTGGGCGGTGCAGTTGCCGACGTGGGAGGCGGGCTTGGAGCGTGTGCTGGACGCACTTGTGGCAGAGCGCACCGGCGGGGCATGAGTCGTGGCGAGGTGGATACCTGTGGTTTTCGGCGAAATTGAAACGGTGATGTATGCTCTGGCGCGCAGCGTGACGCATGGCTGATCATTACGGCCATCGTCCGCGCGGGATTGTCGGCATATGGCGGGCGGCGCGCTGGTCCTGGCAGGGCTTGCGGGCAGCATGGCTGCATGAATCGTCGTTCAGACTGGAAGTGATGGCTTTTGTCATCATGGCGCCGCTTGGTCTGTGGCTCGGGCAAACAGCGGTGGAGCGCGTGCTTTTACTTGGCGCAATTTTGCTGGTGCTGGCCGCGGAGTTGCTCAACTCCGCGATTGAGGCTGTCATCGAGCGCTATGGTGCCGAGTTTCATGTGCTGGCTGGACGAGCCAAGGACATGGGGTCGGCGGCGGTATTTGTTCTGTTGGTGAATGTCGCACTGGTGTGGGGGCTGATTGCGCTGCCGCGCCTTGTGCAAGGAGTTTTTAGGTGGATCTGAGTTTTCTTGCAAGCCCGGAAGTGTGGATTACGCTGGTGACGCTTTCGGCGCTGGAAATCGTGCTGGGTATCGACAACCTGGTATTCATTTCGATTGCGGTTGGCAAGCTGCCCGAACATCAGCGGCCATTGGCGCGCAAGATCGGTATTGCGGTGGCCTGCATCACCCGCATTGCCCTGCTGGTGATGCTGGCATTCCTTGCCAAGATGCAGCGCGATTTGTTTTTCATCGGCGAGATGGGCATCTCGGTACGTGACCTCATTCTCGTCATTGGCGGCATCTTCCTGTTTGTCAAAGGGGCAATGGAGATTCGCGAACTCATCACCGGGGGCGAAGACGAGGATCCGCGCACCAGCAAGGCTTCCGGGGTGTTCTGGGTGGTGATTGCCCAGATTGCCGTGATCGATATCGTGTTCTCGCTCGACTCGGTGATTACCGCTGTGGGGATTGCCGAGCACATTCCGATCATGGTGTTCGCCATTCTTCTGGCCGTGGCCATCATGCTGTTGGCTGCCAATCCGCTTGGGCGCTTCATCGATGCCAACCCGACGGTGAAGATGCTGGCGCTGGCCTTCATCCTGTTGATCGGCGTGGTGCTGATTCTGGACGGCTTCGAAATCAAGGTGCCCAAGCCTTACATCTACTCGGCGATGGGCTTCTCCATCCTGGTGGAGTGGCTCAACATCCTGATGCGCCGCCGTGCCATTGCGCACAAGGTGCCCGGCGCCGGCAAGTGGTGATGCTCTGGCTGCCCTCTTCTTCGCTTGCGCAGAAGAGGGTGGAACGGGCGGTATCCGGCAGGGCTTTTCCTCGCCCCCTCTTCGCTTTATCGTTGCCCGTTCCCTGTCCCCCTCCGTTGCCTGTCCATGCTTTATCTGCATCAACTTGACCCGGTAGCCATCCAGGTTGGCGCATTGCGCGTGCACTGGTATGGCGTGATGTATCTGTTGGCGTTCGCCAGTGCGTGGTGGCTCGGTCGGCGACGGGTGCGACAGGGGCGGCTGCCCGGGGTGAATGAAGAGGCATTCGGTGATTTGCTGTTCTACGGCATGCTGGGCGTGATCCTGGGCGGGCGTCTTGGTTCGATCCTGTTTTACGACCTGAAAACCTATCTGGCCGATCCGCTGCAAATGCTGCGCATATGGGAAGGCGGCATGAGCTTCCATGGCGGGCTGCTCGGTGTGCTGGTCGGTGCCTGGTGGTGGGCACGCAAATGGCGGCTGCATTTCTTCGACGTGATGGATTTCGTTGCCCCGCTGGTGCCGCTGGGGCTTGGCTTTGGTCGTTTCGGCAACTGGATCAACGGCGAGCTGTGGGGCAAGCCCACTGACGGCAGTTGGGGGGTGGTATTCCCCGCGTCGTTGCCCGAGCCGCTGGCCGGTTTTTCGCAAGACAGCTTGCGCGCCTTGTTCGACAGCGGTGCCTTGAATATGTATGCACGCCATCCCAGTCAGCTCTATCAGATGCTGTGGGAGGGTGGCGTGATGTTTGTCGTGCTGTGGTGGTTCTCGGCCAAGCCGCGTCCGCGCTATGCAGTATCCGGGATGTTTGCCCTGTTGTATGGCGTATTCCGCTTCGCGGTGGAATTCGTGCGCCTGCCCGATGCGCATCTGGGGTATCTCGCCTTCGGTTGGCTCACCATGGGGCAGCTGCTCAGCCTGCCGTTGATTTTGCTCGGGGTGTTCTGGCTGTGGAAGTCCCGCAAGGCACCGATATTGCAGCCACGGGTTTCGGGAGAGTGAGCGATGCGCCAGTATCTTGCATTGCTCGATCACGTATTGCATCAGGGTACGGAGAAATCCGACCGCACCGGCACCGGCACGCGCAGCGTGTTTGGCTGGCAGATGCGTTTTGATCTGGCACAGGGCTTTCCGCTTCTGACCACCAAGAAGCTGCATGTGCGCTCGATTGTCCATGAGCTGCTGTGGTTCCTGCGCGGCGAAACCAATATCGCCTACCTGCGCGAGAACAAAGTCAGCATCTGGGACGAGTGGGCCGATGCCAACGGCGAGCTTGGCCCGGTGTATGGCAAGCAATGGCGCAGCTGGGCCGGCGCGGATGGGCAGTGCATCGACCAGATCGCCTGGCTGGTGCAGGAGATCCGCCGCAACCCCGATTCCCGCCGTCTGATCGTCAGTGCCTGGAATGTGGCCGATCTGCCGCAGATGGCCTTGATGCCCTGCCACACCCTGTTCCAGTTCTATGTCGCCGACGGCAAGCTGAGCTGCCAGCTGTACCAGCGCAGCGGCGATATTTTTCTCGGCGTGCCGTTCAACATCGCCAGCTATGCCCTGCTCACGCATCTGCTGGCGCAGGTTTGCGACCTTGGTGTGGGGGATTTCGTGCACACGCTGGGTGATGCACACCTGTATGTCAACCATCTCGATCAGGCACGCGAGCAGTTGCAGCGCACACCGGGGCCCTTGCCGCGTCTGCATCTGAACCCGGCGGTCAGGGATATTTTCGCTTTCCGTTACGAGGACATTGAAATCCTCGATTACTACCCGCAGGCGGCGATCAAGGCGCCAGTGGCGGTATGACGGTCGAGCTGGCGCTGATCGCGGCACTGGATGAAAACCATGCCATTGGTCGTGACAATGCCTTGCCCTGGCATCTGCCCGACGACCTCAAGCGGTTCAAGGCATTGACCCTGGGGCAGCCGGTTCTGATGGGGCGCAAGACGGCGCAGTCGCTCGGACGTGCTTTGCCCGGACGACACAATCTGGTACTGACCCGGCAGAACGAGGCGCTGTATCCATCAATGCAGGCGGTGGCAAGTCTCGATGACGCACTGATGGCAGTGCGGCAAACCGGTGCCGGCACGTTGTGGGTGATTGGCGGTGGCGAGGTTTACCAGCAGACATTGCCGCATGCGTGCCGATTGCATTTGACCTGGGTGCATACCCGAATTGCCGATGCCGATGCGTTTTTTCCGGTATTCGATGCGCAGCAATGGCGTGAAACGGCACGTCAGATGCACGAGGCGGACGAGCGACATGCGCATGCATTCAGTTTCGTTGATTACCGCCGTGCGCCGGCGTGAGGAATGCCGGATACTGCCCGGCGGGCATTGCCTGTCATCGGCACGCCGTCGATGATGTTGCTTGCTTCGTCTTCCACCCAAGGAGTTTGACATGAGCCCCCCTTCCGTCCGTCCGCTGCGCATTGCCATGGCACAGTTCGATTTTCCGGTTGGCGACATCGCGGGCAACCGTGATCGCATCATCGAACAGATCGCGATCGCACGGGATGAGTACGGTGCGGATATCGTCATGTTTCCCGAACTGGCCTTGTCGGGCTATCCCCCCGAGGATCTGTTGCTGCGCCCGGCATTTCTCGAAGAATGTGCGGCGGCACTGACGACGATAGCCGGGCAGGTCAGCGGCATTACCGCGATTGTCGGTTGGCCTGAGGCCGCCGGCAGTGTCATTTACAACGCGGCCAGCGTGCTGGCTGACGGACGCATCGTGCAGACCTGCCGCAAGCGCGAACTGCCCAATTACGCAGTATTCGATGAGCGGCGCTATTTTGCACGTGATACCGAGACGGGAAGCTGCGTTTTCGAAGTGGCCGGGTGTCAGGTCGGCGTCCTGATTTGTGAGGACTTGTGGTTTGCCGAGCCGCTCGCCGATGCCGTGGCGGCGGGTGCGCAACTGCTGCTTTCGATCAATGCCTCGCCATTCGAGCATTACAAACATGCCCAGCGCGACACCTTGCTGGCACAGAGAACCCGCGAGAGCGGGGTGGGGATTGCCTATCTCAATCTGGTGGGCGGGCAGGATGCCTTGGTATTCGATGGCGCCTCGGTCGTGGCCGATGGTGACGGCACGGTGCATCCGGCCGCGGCAGCATTCATGGATCAATGGCTGGTGGTCGATTACGACACGGCCAAGCGTACCTTCTTGCCGGTGGTATGGATGGATGATGGCGACGAGTCGCGCGAGGCATTGGCCTGGCGGGCAATCGTGCGCGGTATTGGCGATTATTGCCGGAAAAACGGCTTCCAAAGTGCCTGGCTCGGGCTTTCCGGTGGGTTGGATTCGGCACTGGTATTGGCCTTGGCCACGGAAGCGCTCGGTGCGCAGAACGTCACGGCGGTGCGCATGCCATCACGCTACACCGCCGGGCTTTCCAACGATCTGGCAGCAGAGCAGTGCCGTGCATTGGGTGTGCGCCTGCTGGACATTCCCATCGAGGCTCCGTTTCAGGCCTATCTGGAGACATTGGCCGAATCGTTTGCCGGCAAACCGGTGGACGTGACCGAGGAAAATCTGCAGTCGCGCATTCGCGGCACGCTGATGATGGCAATGGCCAACAAGTTCGGCGGGCTTTTGCTGACTACCGGCAACAAGAGCGAGTACGCGGTGGGCTATGCGACCATCTACGGTGACATGTGCGGTGGCTATGCACCGCTGAAAGATGTCTACAAGACCGAAGCCTTTGCGCTGGCACGCTGGCGCAATACCGTGGGCGGCCTGCCGGCGGCTTCCGACGGGGTGATTCCCAATGCCGTCATCGAGCGAGCGCCGAGCGCTGAGCTGCGCGACAACCAGAAGGATCAGGATTCGCTGCCGCCGTATGACGTTCTGGATGCGATTTTGAAACGTCACATCGAACAGCGCCAGTCGGCTCGGGACATCGTTGCGGCCGGGTTTGCCGAGGACGTGGTGAACCGTGTGCTGACCCTGCTGCGGCAGGCGGAATGGAAACGCCAGCAGGCAGCGGTCGGACCAAAAATTTCCGCACTGGCATTCGGCCGCGAGCGCCGCTACCCGATCAGCAACGGCTACCGGACGTGAGTGGGGCAACAGGATGAGCGAGTCTTTCCTGTTCTACGATCTGGAAACCTTCGGTGCCGATCCGCGACGCAGCCGGATTGCCCAGTTCGCGGCTATCCGCACCGATGCCGAGCTTCAGGAAATTGCCGCACCTATCAGCGTTTTCGTCCAACCGGCGGAAGATCTGTTGCCTTCGCCCGAAGCCGTTCTGATTACCCACATCACGCCGCAAAAGGCATTGCAGGCGGGCTTGCTCGAGGCGGATGCCATGCGCCTTGTGGCCGAGGAAATGGCGCAACCTGGCACTTGCACGCTGGGTTACAACTCGCTGCGCTTTGATGACGAGTTCGTTCGTTTCGGTTTCTGGCGCAATTTCATCGACCCCTATCAGCGGGAATGGCAGAACGGCAACTCGCGCTGGGACTTGCTGGATGTGGTGCGATTGGCGCATGCCTTGCGTCCGCAAGGCATCCAGTGGCGTCGCCGCGAGGACGGGCTGGGTACCAGCTTCAAGCTGGAACATCTGGCCGAGGACAACGGTTTGCGGCAGGGCATGGCGCACGAGGCGCTTTCCGATGTGCGTGCATTGATCGGATTGGCGCGTCAATTGCGCACGGCGCAGCCGAAGTTGTGGGAATACGCATTGGGATTGCGCAACAAGCAGGCGGTGCGCCGGATGCTTGACCCGTTTGCCATGCCGATCCTGCTGCATGTTTCGCAGCGCTTTGCCGCCAGCCGGCTGTGTGCGGCTCCCGTCATGCCGTTGGCCGTGCATCCGCATATCGACAGCCGGGTCATCGTGTTCGATCTTGGTGAAGACATCGAACCATTGCTGACGTTGGATGCCGAGCAAATCAGCGAGCGCCTGTATACCCCGCGCGAGGCATTGCCCGAAGGCATGAGTCGGGTGGCACTGAAGGAAGTGCACAGCAACCGCTGCCCGATGCTGGTGGAATGGCGGCATCTGCGCCCGGCCGACTTCGAGCGCCTTGCCATCGACCCGGATGTGATACAGGCGCGCGCCGAACGCCTGCGTCGGCATGCACCGCAACTGGCGGAAAAGCTGCGTCAGGTGTTTGCCCGTCCCGCTGGCGAAGAACAGCCCGATGCTGATGCTGCCTTGTATGCCGGCTTCATTCCGGCGCAGGACAAGCGCCTGCTGGCTGAAGTGCGTGCCTGTCCGCCCGAAAGGCTTGGACAGGCCGATTTTGCCTTTGCCGACCCACGACTTGCCGAGTTGCTGTTCCGTTACCGGGCGCGCAACTGGCCGCAAACGCTCACGCTTGCCGAGCAGGAAAAATGGATGGCCTATCGTCGCCACCGGCTGCTGGATGAAACCACTTCCGGCGAGCTTTGCTTGTCGGCCTATCGTGCGCAAATTGCCTGCCTGCGCGAGCAACATGCGGACAATGCTCATGCGCTCGAATTGCTTGAACATCTGGACGCCTGGGGCAATCGGCTGGAGGGGCGATTGGCATGAATCGCTATTTCAGCCGCGCCAGCCTGGATTTTCTGCAACAGCTTGCCGACAACAATCGACGCGAATGGTTTGCCGCACACAAGGCGGATTACGAACACGACGTGCGGGCGCCATTCCAGCGCCTGCTCGCGGACTTGCAGCCGGTGCTGGCGGCGATCAGTCCGCACTTTCGCGCCGATCCGAAGGCCGTTGGTGGCTCGTTGTTCCGCATCCAGCGCGATACTCGTTTTTCGCGCGACAAGGCGCCTTACAAGCCCTGGCAAGGTGCGCGTCTGTATCACGTTCGGCATCGGCAGGTGGAAGCACCGGTGTTTTATGTGCATTTGCAGCCGGGGGCCAGCCTCGTGGCGGCCGGGCTTTGGCATCCGCAAGCGGCTACTCGCCAGCGCGTGCGTCAATTCATTTTTGAAAATCCCGGCAGCTGGCAGCGTGCGGCTCATGCGCCGGTGGTACGGGAGCGTTTCGAGTTGTCCCGGGAAGGAATGCACAAGCGTGTGCCGGCAGGGTTCCCGAAGGATTTTGTCCATATCGATGATCTGCGCCTGCACGATTTCGTGCTGATGCGGCCATTGCAGGATTCCGTCATGATTTCGCCGGATCTGCATGCGTCGCTGGAGGCGGATCTGCACCATCTTGCGCCTTTTGTCGATTATCTTTGTGCGGCGCTGGATCTGGAGTTCTGAGATGAAAAAATGGCTGTGGCTGACATTGCTGCTGATCCTTGCAGGCCTCGGCTGGGTGGCCAGTGGCCCATATCGCACGCTCAAGCAGATTGGTCGGGCAGTGGAGAATGCGGATGTGGCGGCGCTGGAGCGACATGTGGATTTTCCTGCTGTGCGCGCGGACTTGCTCAAGCAGATGGAGGCCAGGCTCGCCGAAGAAATGCGGCAACGCGGAGCCGGCGATTTGCTGGGACAGGTCGGTGCGGCGGCGGTTGGCCGGTTGGCCGAGCAGAGCGTGAATGCGATGGTGTCTCCGGCCGGGTTGATGGTGCTGCTGCAAGGGCGTGCCCTGCAAAAAAGCACCGGCCAGGCGGGGGAAGATCAGCCGCCTGCCAATGTGCTGGAAAATGCCAGCATGCGTTTTCAAAGTCCGTCACGCTTCACGGCCAGTGTGACAAGTGCCAGTGGTCAGCCGGTCAACTTCGTGTTGGCACGGCAGGGGCTGAACTGGCGACTGGTCGCCATCGAATTGCCATGAGGCGAGTTGACCTGTCGGGTGGCCGGACAATGCACTTGATCGGTATTGCCGAGCGGTGCACTGGTGGATTTGGCAAAGCAGAATGGATTGAGGCGGGGCGTGCCGTTGGGCACCGCTCGGCTTAGCGACCGCCGTAGAGCTGCTGGGCGGTACGGAACAAAATCCAGCTGGTGGCGATGAATTTGTCGCCGCCCTGCGGACGGTTGCCGCGGTGAGTGTGCGTGAAGCCGGCCGGAGCAATCAGCAGACTGCCGGTTTTCGGGGCGATTTTGCGGTTCTGGAAGTGGAACTCGGTGTGCCCTTCGGCAAAATCATCGTTGAGGTAGAGCGTCCACAACAGATGGCGATGCAGGGTTTCTGCCTTGGCATCACGCGGGTACAGCTCGCAATGCCAGTAAGGGTAGCCGCCGCTGCCCGCTTCATACCATTGCAGATTGATGCCGCCGGGGCGGAAGCAATGCACAATCAGCTGAGCCAGGGTCTGCTCGGGCAGCGTGGCGAAGTCCTCGGCCTCAAGCCGGCGTGGCTGGCCGTCATCACCGGGTACTTGCAGCATCAAGGGGGCAATCAGCGCCTGTGGATAACGACGCAGATATTGCGCCAGACAGTCCAGCATGGCGTTGTTGATTTGTTGCCTGATGTCCTGCCATGCCGGATGGGCATCGATGGCAAGGTCGCGGCTGTTTTTCAGCTCCGGCATCAGCCCGCCGCCAGTCATGCCGGGGGCAAGATCGGGGCTTTGCCGCAAACGCTGGACAATCTCGGCACACAGCTCGGCCGACAGGGCATCGGGATAGACTTCGATGAAATCGGCAGCTGTGCTCATTAGGTTGGCTTACCAGACCACTTCGGACATGGTGCAGTTGAGGCCGGAGCCAATGCCGAGCAGGGCGATGCGTTCGCCCTTGTGCAGACGACCGGCCTGGCGCAGCTTGGAGAGCACGATCGGTACCGAGGCCGGGCCGATGTTGCCATGCTCACCGAAGATGGTCATGACCTTGGCCGGATCGATGCCGAAGCTCTGCACCAGACTCTGTGTGTGCACTTTGCTGACCTGATGCACCACGAAGTGATCCAGCGCCTGTGCTGTCCAGCCCATAGCCTCACGAGCCGCATGGAAGGTTTTTTCCGCAAGCTTCATGCCCTGGATCAGCAGTTGTCGGGTATCGGTGACCATGCGGTCAAGATTACCGCGGCACAGGGTGTTCCATTCGGTGGCCGAGCGGGTGACGCCGCCCTTGTAGCGGGGGGCTTCCGGGGCGATTTCGGCGCGCGCCAGCACCATTGCGGCGGCACCGGAGCCGAGCGTCAGGGTGGCGAGCTCGTTGCGGAACTCCTCGTCGGTGGTTTCCGGACGCAGCAGGCGCTCGATGGTTTTTTCATAGGCAAGGTCGGCGGTTTCGGCATCCACCACCATGGCGTAGTCGATTTCCCCATGCTCGATCATGCGCGCGGCCATGTCCATGCCGTTGACGAAGGCAAGGCAGGCATTGGCAACATCGTAGTTTTGGCAGGTATCGCCAACTTCCAGATTGCCGGCCACGATGCTGGCGGTGGAGGGCTCGAGAAAATCGCGGCTGACCGAGGTGCTGACCAGAAGTCCGAGTTGGTTGGCACCAATGCCGGCGTCGGCCAGTGCCAGCTGCCCGGCTTCGGTGGCGGCATCGCTGGAGAGCTTTGTGGTGCTGCCCCACAGACGGCGGGAATGAATGCCGGCAATGTCCTTCAACACGTCCACCCGGATGCCAAGACGCTCAAGTGTGGGCTTCAGACGGGCGTTGATTTCATCGGACGTGAGCTCTTGTGGCGCATCCACATGCGCAAGGCCGACAATGGCGACATTCTTGAAAAGCATCAGGGTGGCACTGAACCGGGGAAAAGACCGGGAATTCTAGCAGAGAAGGCATGTCTCTGCCGGTCGAGTGCCGCGAGTGCACGGGCAGGAGACGCTCATGCAAAATCGTGTTGTCGCCAGGCTTCGAAAACGGTGACGGCGACCGCATTGGACAGATTGAGACTGCGGTTGCCGGGGCGCATCGGCAGACACAGACGTTGCCGATCGGGGATCGTTTCCAGCACCGCCTGCGGCAGCCCGGCGGTCTCGCTGCCGAACAGGAATGCATCGCCGGGCTGATAGGTCACGTGGTCGTAGCGTTGTTGGCCGCGTGTGGAAAGTGCGAACACGCGCCCGGGTGCCACGGCGGCCAGTGCGGCGACCAGATTCGGATACGTCTGGACGCGGGCATATTCGTGATAATCCAGCCCGGCCCGGCGCAGATGCTTGTCTTCCAGCGAGAAACCAAGCGGCTCGACCAGATGCAGATGGGCGCCGGTGTTGGCAGCCAGCCGAATGATGTTGCCGGTATTGGGCGGGATTTCGGGTTGATGCAAAATGATGTGGAACATGAGGCACGAGGCGGACGAGCGGGCGCACAAGGTAGCCCAAGCCGGCGATTCGTGCTGCAATGCCGGCTTTGACAAGACAGAGCGATATGCGCGAACAGGCATTGGCATTGGTGGCGTTCTGGCAGGCCGCCGGATATGGACGATGGTTCAATGGGGGCGCGGCATTCGATGCCGAGTGCCGGCAGTTCGAAGCATTGCACTTCAAGGCCGCCAAAGGCGAGCTGGCCGATTGGCTGGATGAAGCGCAAACCGCATTGGCCTTGCTGCTGTTGCTCGACCAGATTCCACGCAATCTCTGGCGTGGCAGTGGCCATGCGTTTGCCAGTGATGGTTTGGCGCGCCGTTATGCACGCGAAGCGATTGCGCGGGGCCATGATGGCCGTGTGGACGAGGCGCTGCGTGGATTTTTCTACTTGCCGCTGGAGCACTCCGAATCATTGGAGGATCAGCAGCAATCGGTGGCCCTGTTCCGGGCAATGGGCAATGCGCGCATGCATGACTACGCGCTGCAACATCTGCATGTCATCGAGAAATTCGGCCGCTTTCCGCATCGCAATGCCGCGCTTGGCCGCGAGAACACGCCCGAGGAACAGGCATGGCTGGATGCCGGTGGGGGATTCTGACGTTCTGCTCAGGTGTTGTGCGTTGGCTCGGGGCGTGCCCACAGCCAAACTGCCACCAGCAGCATCACCGTGATGCCGGGCAGGGCGTACAGCGGGTGCGGGAGCAGCCACAGCATCACGACACCAGAAAGCGTCATCATCAACACGGCCAGCCGCTTGGCCGGGCGGCTGACCTGCCCGCCGTCCTGCCAATCGCGGATCATCGGGCCAAAGCGCGGATGCGCCAGCAGCCATCGGTGCAGCCGTGCCGAGCCGCGCGCAGCGGCATACGCCGACAACAGCACCAGCGGCACGGTCGGCAGGCCCGGCAGAAAAATGCCGAGAATGCCGAGCCCGAGGCTGGCATAGGCCAGCAGCCACCAGAATGGACGAGCAGAAAGACGCATCTGTCGATACTGCCAGAAAGCCGAGACAAAGATAACTCTCCGGCATGAGCTCAATCTGCGTCTGCGTGTTTTTCCGGTTTCACGTTCTGCTCTGGCCAGTCGTGGGTTTCGGCCAGCATGGTGAGGATGGATTCGCGCGCACGGTAGCCGTGCGATTCCTTCGGCAGCATCACCAGCCGTGCCTGTCCGCCGAGGCCGCGGATGGCCTGATACATGCGCTCGCTCTGCATCGGGAAGGTGCCGGAGTTGTTGTCCTCCTCGCCATGAATGAAAAGGATAGGGGCCTTGATCTTGTCGGCATGGAAGAACGGCGACATCGCCGCGTAGGTTTCCTGCGCCTGCCAGAAGTTGCGCTCTTCCGCCTGAAAGCCGAACGGGGTGAGGGTGCGGTTGTAGGCTCCGCTGCGAGCAATGCCGGCACGGAACAGGCGGGTATGCGCCAGCAGGTTGGCGGTCATGAAAGCGCCGTAGGAATGCCCGCCAACGGCAATCCGCTCGCGGTCGGCCACGCCGCGCCGAACCACCTCGTCCACCGCGGCTTGGGCATTGGCACGCAGCTGCTCGATGTAGCTGTCGTTCGGCTCGGCCTCGCCTTCACCGATGATCGGCATGCTCGGGTTGTCGAGCACGGCATAACCGGCTGCCAGATACGGCAGCGGCCCCCAGTAGCTGATGTTGTTGAAGCGATGGGGCGAGCCGCTGACCTGGCTTGCCGCCGCGGCGGATTTGAACTCGCCCGGATACGCCCACATCAACAGCGGCAACGGGCCGTCACGCGCCGGGTCGTATCCCGGCGGCAGATACAGGGTGGCGGTCAGCTCCACGCCGTCGGCACGCTTGTAGCGAATCAGCGATTTGCTCACCTCGCGCAGTTGCGGCGTGGGATGCGGAAAGTGGGTCAGCGCCTTGCCGTCATCCCGTGCGGACAAATCGCGCAGCCAGAAGTTTGGCCGCTCGCTCGGCGATTCGCGGCTGGTGATGATGCGCCGGCCTTCGCTGTCGAGCAGTGCCAGCGGACGCTCGTAGCGCTCGCCGCTGGAGTGGAACAGGCGTGTGCTTTGCCCATCGGCAATGCACTGGCGATCAAGGAAGGGACGATCGCCTTCGGGCGAGGCGCCGTTCAATTTTGCGACTGCTCCTTTCGGATCTCGGCCAGTGTCCTGATCTGCTTGCCTTCGCTATCAAAGTTGGTGGCTGCGAGCCAAGCGAGAAATGCCGCTTTGAGCGATGCCCATTCCTTGTCGATGATAGAGAACCAAGCGGTATCGCGCGAGCGTCCCTTGTAAATCACCGCCTGGCGGAAGATGCCCTCGAAGTTGAAACCGAGCCGATCCGCCGCCTTCCGGGACGGCGCGTTCAGGCTGTCGCACTTCCACTCATAACGGCGGTACCGCAGTTCATCGAACACGTACTGCATGAGCAGGAACTGGGCTTCGGTAGAGGCTGGCCTCTGCTTCATCAGTGGGGAAAACGCGACATTGCCCACCTCGATGGCGCCATTGCCAGGATCGACCCGCATCAGGGATAGAGTGCCGACGGCTTTTCCCAGCTTGGTGTCGATGACGGCATAGTGCTTGGGGTCGGTGCTGCGCGCTGCGGTTTCAGCGTAGCTGCGGTACTCGTCCGCGCTATTGAAGGGATCAGCAAACATGTAGGTCCAGTCGCGCCCGTCAGGGGCGGAACTGTATGCCGCGTACAGATCGCCGGCGTGGCGCTCCGCATTCAGCGGCTCAAGGCGGCAAAAAGTCCCCTCCAGCGTCACATCACCGGGCAACGGACGCGCCGACCAATTCACCATGGTTTCTCCGATCGGTTGTCCATATTGATTGCAATTCTGGCTCATGCTGTTCTTAACCCTTCCAGTTTTTGAGATGGTTTTGCTTGGGTTACCCGAATGATGGTTGCGCCACAGGGAAGCCCGCTTTCAGCAATTAGCGGCAACGCCATACATCTCCATTAGGGATCCTCTGAACAAGACGCCGAATTGAGCAATGTGACTGAGCTTGTGCTGGTATTTGGATCATGGAAGCCCATCCACTTGCCTCCACTGGCCCTTTCAAGCCGGAATCGTCTGGAAACTCCCCTGATTGCCGTTCT
>JBHADJ010000153.1:0-3758 GCA_041855065.1 Lysobacter sp. | reverse complement strand
CCCTCGCTCACCTTCGGCCTGGGCCTGCCGACCCGGCTGACGCTTTCCTATGCGCGCATCCAGAACAACGACATGCCCGATCAAGGCATTCCTTTCAGCAATGCCGCCCGCCTCGAGCGCATCACGCCGCCGGACGTGCGCCGGGAAAACTTCTACGGCCGCGCCAATACCGACTTCCGCAAGAACGGCACCGAATCGGCCACCCTGCTGTTCGAGCATGATTTCAACGAAAACACCCATCTGCGCCACATCAGCCGCCGTGGCGAGACCTTGAACAACTACCTGCTCTCGCGCCCGAGTTTCGCCAACTGCACCGCCACCTCCGGCGTGCCGTGCTCGGACGAGTCGGCCAGCGTGCAGTTCCAGCGGGCGTCGCGTGCCTGGTGGCGCTACAGCACCTCGTTCATCCATCAAACCGATCTGTACGGCAGCTTCAATACCGGCAGCATCGAGCACAACTACAGCGTCGGCGTGGAAGTGGGCAAGGAGCGCATCTTCAACCGCACCGTCAGGGGCACGCCGGCCACCGATCTGGATTCGCTCTACCAGCCCGATCCCTACCGCGAGTACAGCTATCAACTGGTGTACGGGCCGCGCACACCGGCCGGCAAGATCAGCACCCGCGCGCTGTACCTGCTCGATACGGTGAAGCTCAACGAGCGCTTCCAACTCAACCTCGGCGCCCGCCGCGACATCTTTGAAGTCAACAACTACAGTGCCAGCCGCAAGGATGCCTTCTGGAACTATCAGGCCGCACTGGTATTCAAGCCGCGCGCCAATGGCAGCATCTATCTCTCCCACTCCACATCATCCAACCCGTCCGGCGAGAATCTCGGCCAGGGCGGTGGTGCCGACGGCGTGGCCGGTGCCGCACAAATCCGCGACATTGAACCGGAAAAGAGCCGCAGCCTGGAACTGGGCAGCAAATGGGACTTGCGTGATGGCAAGCTCTCACTCAGCGCCGCCGTTTTCCAGACCGAAAAGACCAATGCCCGCTCCACCGACCCGCTGACCGGCGAAGTGAGCCTGACCGGCAACAACCGCGTGCGCGGCGTGGAACTGGCCGTTTCCGGTGCGATTACCGATCGCTGGGACATCTGGGCCGGCTACACCTGGCTTGACCCGGAAGTGATCAGCTACCGCAGCGGCAACAGCGTGTACGACGGCTTGCAAATGAAGTTCATCGCCAAGCAAAGCGCCAGCCTTTGGACCAGCTACGAAGTGCTGCCCAAACTCACCCTAGGCGCCGGCCTGACCCATGTCGGCGATCGCTTCGCCAACGATGCCAACACCTATGTGCTGCCGAGCTATACCCGCTATGACGCGATGGCCCGTTACGAGTTTAACAAGAACTTCTCGCTGCAGTTGAACGTGAACAACCTCAGCAACGACCCGCAGTACGATGCCTCGCACGTGGGCATGTTCGCCACCATCGCTCCGGGCCGCGCCTATACACTGAACGCGACCTACCGGTTCTGATCGACTGCAAACCGGCCAAACGGGCACCGGCGTCATTGCCGGTGCCCTTTCCCGTTCCTTGTCCCGCACATTTCCGCCCATGCTGCACGTCCTGCCCGATCTCCTCCCTGCCGATACGCTGGCGCATCTGCGCAAGCAGCTTGCCGATGCCCGCTGGCAGGATGGCCGGCAAAGTGCCGGCTACGCCGCACGCGAGCAAAAAAGCAATCAGCAGCTGGCGGTGGATGACCCGCTGGCACTGGACGCCGGGCAAATCATTCTCGATGCACTGTCCCGCCATCCGGGCTTCATCTCCTTCGCCCTGCCGCTGAAAATCCTGACGCCGATGTTCAACCGCTACCGCGATGGCGGCGAATACGGCTTCCATATCGACAATGCCCTGCGCATCGACCCGGCCACCGGCCAGCGCATTCGCACCGATGTCTCCACCACCGTGTTTCTCTGCGACCCGGACGAATACGAAGGCGGCGAGCTCGTCATTCAGGGCACCTATGGCATGGAAACGATCAAACTGCCCGCCGGCAGCGCCGTGCTCTACCCGGCCGACAGCCTGCACCGGGTCAGCCCGGTGACGCGCGGCGAACGCATTGCCGCCTTCTTCTGGACACAGAGCATGGTGCAGGACGACAGTCTGCGCAGCCTACTGTTCGACCTTGACCAAACCATCCAGCGCTTGGCCCTGCGCCCGGAAAATGCCGAAGAAGTCACCCGCCTGACCGGCACCTACCACAACCTCGTCCGCCGCCACGCCAGCGTTTGAGCATGTCCATCGACCTTGCCCGCCTGAGCTGTCTTGCCGACTACGAAGCGGCTGCGCGTGCGCTGCTGCCCGCGCCCGTATGGGCGTATTTGCACGGCGCAGCGGCCGACGGCATCAGTGCCCGGCGCAATCTGGATGCCTTTGCCCGGCGCAGCCTGTTGCCACGCGTGATGCGCCCGGTGGCAGGCGGCGATGCTTCCGTGCGGCTTTTCGGGCAGACCTTCGCCCATCCGATTTTCATCGCCCCCAGTGCCGCGCACGTCCTGGCTCACCCGGAGGGCGAGCGTGCCACCGCACTGGCCGCGGCCGCGATGCAGACACCGCTGGTAGTGAGCTGTCAGGCCAGCACCTTGCTGGAAGACATAGCAGCCATCGCGCCGGAAGCCACGCGCTGGTTGCAGCTGTATCCGCATCTTGCCCGCACCGCGCTGCGCGATTTGCTGCGCCGCACCGAGGCAGCCGGCTACAGCGCCATCGTGCTGACCGTGGATGCGCCCCTGCAAGGCTTGCGCAACGAGGATCAGCGTCAGGGCTTTCAGATGCCGCCGGGGCTGATGCCGAATCTTGCCAGCTATCCCGATTTGCCCGGCAGCAGCACGCTCGCCGCCGGGCAGTCGCTGCTGCAAAGTGCGCTGGTGGCACAAATGCCCGGCTGGGACACGCTGGCCTGGCTGTGCGCACAAACCCCGCTGCCGATTCTGGTCAAGGGCATTCTGCATCCGCTGGATGTAGAACCGGCACTGGCGGCCGGTGCGGCCGGTCTTGTCGTTTCCAATCATGGTGGCCGTACGCTCGATGGCGTGCCCGCCTCGCTCGATGCCCTGCCCGGCATCGTCCGCGCCAATGCCGGACGGGTGCCGCTGCTGATGGATGGCGGCATCCGCCGCGGCAGCGACATCCTCAAGGCCATTGCCCTCGGTGCCGATGCGGTGCTGATTGGTCGCCCGATCCTGCATGGCCTTGCCGTCGGCGGTGCGCAGGGCGTTGCCCATGTGCTGCATCTGCTGCGCCACGAGCTCGAACACAGCATGGTGCTGTGCGGCCTTGCCACTCTGGATGAAGCTGACCCGGCACTCCTGTCCGACTGATGGCCTGCGCCCGTCGTTTGCTCTACTTCCCGGGCACCTTCGCGAAAAGAGCACCTTCCGATGAAGCGCAAAATGACCTTGCCACTGGCATTGCTTGCCATGACCACGCTGGGCGGCGGCGGCTTCGGCGAGACGTGGGCCTGCGACAATAGCCCGAGCCGTCTGTTCACCCAGCGCCCACTGCCTGCCGCCGAGCATGACAACGATACGGCGGCAGTACACGATGCACGAGCGGGAGCTCCCATCCTGGCTGGCGAATCGATCCGCAGCCCCCGCACATCACCCTGAGGCGGGTATCAAGCGCGGGTTCCGCCCACGGTCAGTTCGCTGATTTTCAGCGATGGCTGGCCCACGCCGACCGGCACCGATTGGCCATCCTTGCCGCAGATGCCCACACCGGCATCGAGCGCCAGATCGTGCCCGATCATCGT
>JBHADJ010000152.1:0-15797 GCA_041855065.1 Lysobacter sp. | reverse complement strand
CGAGCCTGCCCTGCACCGTCGCCTGCAACGGATGCTCGACCTGTTCGATGTCAGCCTCGCACAGATGGCCATCAGCCACGACAACGAACACAGCCTGCGCCAGCACTTCGACGACATCCGCACCGCCCTGCTACCCTTGCTGACGCAAAGCGACGCACTCGAACAGGCGCGGCAAAACCGTCACCTACTCGATGCCGCCCGGCGCCACCTTGTCCGCCTCGCCCCCCCGAAAACCCGCCCCGACAGGAGCCTTCCATGAGCCAAGAACACGCCCTGACCGCCCTGCCCGATGCCGCCCAACTCAAACAACTGGGGCTGGACGAAAGCGCCCTGCCCGCCATTGCCGAAGCCGGCAAACCGCTGGCCGACATCAGCCCGACCAACCTGCACCGCTACGGCATCGACAGCGCCGGCCGCAGCAGCGATTTTTCCACCCGCCTGCTGGAAAAAGTCCGCAACACCGATCTGGACGCCTCGGGCGAAAAACTCGGCGAGGTGGTCAAAATCGCCCGCAGCCTCAACCTCGATGCCTTCGCCAACCGCTCCAAAGTGCCGATTCTCGGCCCCCTGCTCGACAAGCTGCGCGCCAGCCGTGACGAGCTGGTGCAGAAATACAGCAGCACCAACAGCCAAATCGACCAGCTGATGCGCGATGTCGGCCAAACCCAGAGCCGTCAGGCCAGCCGCATCAGCGAATACGACCAAATGCACGAAATCGTGCGCGAAGAACACCGCAGCCTCGGCATCCACATCGCCGCCGGCCGCCAGCGCCTTGCCGAACTGGAAGCCGAAGCAGCCAGCCTCGCCACTCAGGACGACCCGGCCAGCCGCATCCGCCGCGGCGAGCTGGAAACCGCCATCCGCGTCCTCGACAAGCGCGTTTCCGACCTGCACCTGATGCAGCAGGCCGCCGAACAGACCCTGCCGATGATTCGCCTGATTCAGGCCAATGCCATCCAACTGGTGGAAAAGTTCGCCACCGTGCGCGACATCACCCTGCCGATGTGGCGCAACCAGTTTGCCATCCAGCTCTCGCTGGCCGACCAGAAAAACGCCGCCGAACTTGCCCGCAACATCGACGATGCCAGCAACGAACTGATGCGCCGCAACGCCGAACTGGTACGCCAAACCTCGGTGGAAACCGCCCGCAGCAACCAGCGCGGCGTCCTCGACATCGAAACCCTGCGCCACGTCCACGAAAACCTGATCCAGACCGTGGAAGAAGTCCGGCAAATCCACCAAGAAGGCATGACCCAACGCCGTCAGGCCAGCGCCGAAATCGACCGCATGCGCGAAGAAATGCAAAAACGCCTCGACGGCATCAGGCAATAAGCCCGGACTCGGGGGCATCGCACCAGCCCCCTTGCCCACCTCGGCCCAACGCCGCAAGCCGCCTTCCGGCAAAGGGGCATGGCCGGTGCAGCTTTCCGCAGCACCGGCCCATGCTCAACCGATTTTCCGTGCCATGCCGGCGGGCCCGCTCAAAACTCCGGATCCCAGTCCACCACCATCCGGCCGGTATCGAAATCGATGCCGGTGATGACATCGGGCTGAACAAAGGGAATCATGCGTTCGCGCTCGCCGCGCAAGCGGGGCAAGCCACGCCATCACGCAGTGCAGCGCCCGGCAAAGCCCGCGTGCAAGCGTAAGCCCCACCCGGACAGCCCCGGCCACTTGGCCGGGGTTCCCCCCACGCGCGAGGCTGGACACACTCACTGCCCGGTCTGCGCCCATGCTACATTTCGCCCATGGACATCCTGATTTTCATCGTGCTTGGTGCCGTCCTGCTCTCCCTCATCGGCGGTTTTTCGCTGGGCGTGGGCAGCCTGTTCAGCTCGGCTTTGAAAGCACTGTACAACTTGGCAGAGGGCAGCACGTCCAGCCGCTCCTCCTCACCAGAAAGTGGGCAGGAACGCCTGTACCGCAAAATGCCCGCGGATTTGCGGGATCTCGAGGCCTGGGAGATGACCGAGGAGCAATACACCCGTTATTTGAAGTTCTTGGAAAACTATCGGGGCTGAATAAAGCAAACAGCCCGCAACAATTGGCGCAACTCGGCGAGCGCATCCCCGTTATCCATGCCTTCATCGAAACAAGCCTTGCCCGGCTTGAATCCAGCCAACCGGCTCCGGAAGTCCTTCCGGACTTCACCATCTTCGATCACCTGCTGCGCGATACCGTACTGCACCTGCACGATGCGCATGCACGCCGACAAGGCCATGCCTGAAACCGCTTGAGCGATGTCATTACTGCTGGCGACATCGCTTTCCCGCTCTCCGCGCAGCCATGCTCACAACGTCCGCCCGGCAAGGCTTGCTACCCACTGCCTGCCGGGCATGACTACCCGCACTCGCCGCTGCGGGCAAAGTCGAGGTCTTCGAAGTCGTCGCTGAAGTCGGCGTCGGGGTCGAGCTTGCGCATGGTCAGTCGCGGGGCGCCTTGTGCATTGCGGGAAAGATGCAGCCAGGCTTCGCTGACGATGGCATCCTCCCAAGCCACCAGCCAGCCGTGCCGGCTTTGCATCACCCGGCCGCGCAGGCGCGGGGATTTCATCGCCTGCCAGCGCACCGCATTGCCGTCCGGGCAGATGCGCACTTCGCCGAACCACGGGTCTTGCCAGTGGCCGATCAGGCCAGCAAGGTCGGCGGCACGCGCCGGTCGGCGGTCGCGCGTATCGGGCAGCGCCTTGGCGGCCGGGCTTTGTGTGCGCTTGGCGGCTTCTTCGGCCAGCAGCCGGGCATAGCCTTCCACGCCGGGATTGGCACCGGGCGCGGTGAAGTGCTTGGCAAGCGCCTGCATCAGCACGGTACGCGCTTCACCGGCATCGCCGTTGATGAGCAGCACGATGCCGACGTTTTTCTCCGGCAGCAAGGTCAGGGCCGAATACATCCCGTTCAGAGTGCCGGTGTGTGCCACCCGTGCGGTGCCGTCCATGTCGGCGAGACGCCAGCCGTAGCCGTAGGCACTGAAGTGGCTGTTGTCCCAGGCACGCATGCGTGAGGTCAGCGGCATCGGCATGTGCGCTTGCCAGACGGCTTCACGCTGCTGTGCCGAGAGCCAGGGTTTGCCATCCACCGTGCCAATGCGCTCGGGAGCGAGCCACATGCCGGCCCAGCGCAGCATGTCGTCCAGGCTGCAACGCACGCCACCGGCCGCATCCATCGGGCTTGTCTGAATCGTTTCGCCATCTTCTCCGGCAAGCTCGAAGCGGCCATCGCGCCAGCGGTGCGGCTGAGCGACGTTGCCCACTTGTGCTTTCGACCACTGGCCAAGACGGCAGCGCTGAAGCCCGAGCGGGGCAAACACTTCGCGCTGCATCAGGGTTTCGTAGTCCGCCCCGCCGGCCGCGGCGGCGACTTCGCCGGCGACGATATACAGAGTGTTGTCGTAGGCGTAGCGCGAGCGAAAACTCCACTGCGGTTTCAGATGGCGCAGGCCGCGTATCACGTCTTCGCGGCTGAAGTGATTGGGTGCCGGCCAGAGCATCAAATCCCCGGCACCCGCCGGCAGGCCGCTGTTGTGGATCAACAGATCGCGCACCTGCATTTCCCGCGTCACCCAGTCCTCGTGCATGCGGAAATCCGGCAAATGGCGAATCACCGGGTCGTCCCAGCGCAGTTTGCCCTGATCGACCAGCCGTGCCAGCAGCGCGGCGGTCATTGCCTTGGAGTTGGAGGCAATCTTGAAGATCGAAGCCGCATCGATGGGTTCGCCGCTACCAAGCCGGGTTTCCCCGCGCACGACCCGGGCGATGACCTCGCCCTCGCGCACCACCCCCACGGCAATGCCGGGGAGGTGGTAACGGGCGATGGCCGCCTCGACTTGCGCCTCGACGAAGGCCGCATCCTGCGTTTGCCCCCGGGCCGTGCCAAGCGCCAGCGCCGATGCCAGCAGCACGGCGGTGGCCAATGCGTTGCGTGCAGCCATCAGAAGCTCCAACCCACGCTCAGCTGGGTATAGCGCGGCGATTGCCAGCCAGTACCCTGGGCAAAGGTGGTGCGGTACACACCGGGGCTGCTTTCATAGCGCGAATGCACATTGACCACGCGCTGATTGTTGGTGAGGTTGAACACCGACAGCGAAGCTTTCAGCTCGGAATTGGCCAGTTGCTTGCGCCAGTTCAGGTTCGCGCCGAGCGTCCAGGTCCACGGCAGGCGGTCAAAGGCGCCGCGCTCGGTATACACCAGCTGCCGGGTTTGCCAGTTGGCGCATTCGCTGGCCGTGCCCTGGCAAATCCAGCCCGAACCACCGCCCGAGCCTTCGGTGACGAAGCTCGCCGCACCGTTGGAGTCATCCGGCCAAGTCACGCCGAAAGCAGTAATCGGCCCGCCCGACTGCACCACGAGGTTGCCGCCGAGGCTCCAGGCATCATTCAGGGCATAGGCCGCGCGCAGTTTGAGCTGATGGCGACGGTCGTTGAACAGCACGCCATAGCGCTCGTTGTTAGCCGGGTGATCCCAGTGCTGCACCATGCCGGTATCGCCGTAGCCGGTATCGGAGTTCACCGGGCCTTCGTGGTTGCCGGTGGATTTTGACCACAGATAGGAGGCATTGAACGACCACTTGCCGTCCCAGGCACGATCAAGCTGCAACTCTACCGAGCGATAGGTGCGCTTGGGTTTGGAATAGCCGACGATTTCGTTGCTGCCGCCCTTCATGTAGCCTTCGCGCGAGGTGTCGATGGTGACCCAGCCATCCTCGGCGCAGCCCATTGCCGTCGTGCCCCAGAGGGTCAGTTTCTCGCCGGGGTTGGCAATCGGCCACAGGTTGCCGTGGCGCACGCCGCACAGGGCATTGATGCGCACGTCATCAAGCGCATTGGACATGCGCCGATAGCTGGCATTCACGCCCCACGACCACGCCGGCCCGAGCTTGGCGAGCATGGACTGGTAGCCCAGAATCAGCTCGTCCTGATGCACTGCGTCCAGATCCTTGTCGACGTTCTGGCGCAAATCCGCCACCGAGACGTTGTAAGTGGTATCCACCCCGCCGATCTGCGCGCCGATGATCGGTGCCATGTAGCTGGCGCCGGTCACCGGGTTGGTTTTTTCCTCCCAGCCTTCGAGCACGTGGAAAGTGCGCTCGTCGGTCAGGCCACCGGCAAAGGTGTAATTGATGTTGTTGGTCACCGGCAGGTAGTAGCGACCCAGGTTGCCGAACAGCTTGCTGCTGCCATCGCCCTTCATGTCCCAGGAGAAGCCAAGCCGTGGCGAGACGAGATTGTCCATCTTGATGAAGCTCTGCCCGCTGGCGGTCTTGTTGTTGAAGCTGTCCACGCGCACGCCGATGTTGAGCAGGAGGTTCTGCGTGACATTCCACACATCCTCGATGTACCAGGCATTGGCCGTGGTTTCGAACACGCCGCCATCGCGGCGCAGGCGCGCCATCAGGATGGCATTGACGCCGGCCGGCACTTCCGCACCATTGTCGAGCACGCTGCCGGGGCTGGTACCGTAGGCGGTGTACAGCACGCCACTGCCGGGATAGAACTGGGTGCGATCGGTGGTCATCACTTCGCGATCCATGCCAAAGCGCAGCAGGTGGTTGCCCAGTGCCCACTCGAAGTCCAGTCGCATCACCTTGCGCTGGTCTTCGTGATTGACCACGCTGTTGCCCGGATGACAGCCGAGCTTGGGGCTGCCCATGGCGCGGTAAGTCGCGCCATAAGTGGCATTGTTGTAATTGACCCAATCGCATGCGGTATCCAGCGCGGTGCGCGTGCGCGACTGGCTCTCATTCACGCCGTACAGGGCGCGAGCGGTGAAGTTCTCGCCGAAGTGGCCGGTATAGGTGGCCGACCAGTTCAGCCCGCCGCTCTCGGAAGTGCGATCGATCGCGCTGTCCGAATGGGTGCGCGTATCGAAATCGTAACTGTCCCAGATGGTGGTGGTGCTGTTGGAATCGTCGGAGAAAGCCAAAAGGGCAAGCTGGTGGTTATCGCTGATGTTCCAGTCCAGCTTGGTGCCCCAGAAGCCGTTGCCGGTATTGCGGCTCTTGGAGAACGTGGTACCGGCGCTGTTGGTGAAGTAGCTGCGGTTGTCGCGATCCTCGTACATGGCGAAGAAGAACAGCCGGTCTTTGACGATCGGCCCGGAAGCCCAGATATTGCTCTTGAGCGAGCTGGAGCGATCATGACTTGAGCGCACGTTGAGCGTGCCATCGGCGTAGAAACGATCACGCGCGGCTTCGCGCCCCCATTCCGGCTGCCAGGTGAACTCCACCCCGCCGTGGAACTCGTTGCTACCCGAGCGCGTCACCGCATTGATGACACCGCCGGTGCTGCGGCCAAACTCCACCGAATAGCCACCGGTCTTGACCTGAAACTCGCCAAAGAAAGCATACGGCGCGCTGGAAAAGCTCTGCCGGCGATAGAAGTCGGTGACGTTCAGGCCATTGACGAAAACCGAGTTTTCCGCCACCGAGGAGCCGCCGAAGGAAATCCCGCCAAACGACGCATTGCCGGCAATCACCCCCGGTGCCAGCATCGCCACGGCCGTCAGCGACTGCGCCACCGGCAGGCGCGCCAGATCCTCGCGCGTCATGTTGGTGGAGACTTCGGTGGAATGCACATCCACCTGGTTGATGATGCGAGAACCCACCACCTGCACCGTGTCGAGCGCCGCCTCGCTGCCGGTCAGATTGACCGTGGTGGTACCGCCCAGCGAAACACTGACGGCAATTTCCTGCCCCTCCTCCGCCACGCGGATACGGTAATCGCCCACCGGCAGCTGGGTGAAGCGGTAATTGCCATCGCTGCCAACGCTGACGCTGCGGCTGAAACCGGTGGCCGGATTGCTGATGACCACCTGCGTGCCGGGCTTGCCCCGCCCGGCCACGGCACCACTGGCGCTTTGTGCCTGTGCCGTCCCGCCTGCCATTGCCATCACGCAACTGGCAATCATCAGTGCCAGCCCGGAACGCTTGATGTTTTTCATTGGATCTCTCCCGTCATTCAAAAGGGCCACCGCCCGTATCCGGCGCGCCCCGCTCGGGCAGTACCGGCACCATGAATGTCGATTTATCATGGCTTGCCATATTCAGTCAATAATTTATTCTTTATACTCGTACCACAAGAATACCGGAGCCATTCCTCCATGACTCGCACCTTCCGCCCATTGCTCCCACTGCTGCTGGCTCTGTCCGCCCTCAGCGCGCCTGCGCTTGCCCGTGAAGAGGGCCAGGCCCAAACCCCGGTCATCCCGCATGTGCTGCGTGCGCAGCAAAGCGCCGACTACTGGATCGCCAAGAGCCGCACCCCCGATGCCCTGCTGCTGGACGAGGCCGCCATCCGCGCTCAAAACCAGCGCCTGCACACTCAGGATCCGAGCATGTACGCGCTCGACAAGCTGCCAGCGCAAATGGCCGGGCAGGAAGTGCGGGCGATGCTGGAGAAACTCTCCGCCCCGCCGCGCCGCACGCTGTATGGCGTGGACGGCGCCGCCATTGGTGCCGAAACACTGGCCGAGTGGCAGGCCGCACTGGCGCTGGATGCCATCCCCGCCCGCGTGACACCGGCCTACGCCTTGGTAACCACACGCGCCGATCTGCGCACCTTTCCCACCGCCACCCGGGTATTCAACCGCCCGGACGATACCGACATCGACCGCTTTCAGGAAAGCGCCCTGTTCCCCGGCACCCCGGTGGCCGTGCTGCACCACAGCCGTGATGGCGAGTGGGCCTTCGTCATCTCGCCGCGCTATGCCGCGTGGATGCGCAGCGACCGGCTCGCCATCGGCGATGCCGCCACCGTGCTGGGCTATGCCGCCGAAGGGCCGTGGCTGATCGTCACCGGCGCCCGGGCGGAAACGGTCTATACCCCGGAAGCGCCACAACTCTCGCGCCTGTCGCTGGACATGGGCACGCGCGTGCCGCTGCTGGCCGATTGGCCACGCGACAAGCCGGTCAACGGGCAATTGCCCGCCGCCGCCCACGTCATCGCCCTGCCAAGCCGCAATGCCCAGGGCCGGCTGGAAATCGTCCCGGCGCTGTTGCCGCATTCGGCCGATGTCAGCCCGCACTATCTGCCGCTCAATACTCGCCACCTATTGCAGCAGAGCTTCAAGTTTCTCGGCGAGCGCTACGGCTGGGGGCACAGCTTCGATGCGCGCGATTGCAGCGGCTTCGTTTCCGAGGTGTATGCCGGTTTCGGCCTTGAAATGCCGCGCAATACCGGCGATCAGGGCAAAAGCCCGGCGTTCGACATCCTGCAAGTCCCGGCCGGCATGAGCCGCGAAGCACGCAGGCAGCTGGTGCAAAGCCTGCACGCCGGTGATCTGGTCTACATCCCCGGCCACGTGATGATGGTGCTGGGGCAGGACAAGGGCCTGACCTACGTCATCCATGACACCCCCGGCGTGCGTTATGCCGATGCCGAGGGCAGCTGGCCGGTCAACGGCGTGGCCGTGACGCCGCTGGAGCCTTTGCGCAGCGGCGAGAGCGACCTTTACATCGACAAGATCTACAGCGTGGTGCGGATGCGCGAAACCGGAGCAAACCCATGAAAATCCATTCCTTTGAACTCGGCCTGCTGCGCACGCCACTGAAAACCCCGTTCAAGACGGCCCTGCGCAGCGTCGATCACGTCGAAGACATCATCGTGCGCATCCGCACCGACGAAGGCGCTTCCGGCTGGGGCGGCGCCCCGGCCACCGCCGTCATCACCGGCGATACCCACGGCAGCATCGTCAGTGCCATCCAGGGCCATATCGCCCCGCGCCTGATCGGCCGGGAGGTGGCCGATCTCAACCGCAATGTGCATCAGGTGCAAAACGCGCTGGTCGGCAACAGCAGTGCCAAGGCGGCGGTGGAAATCGCCCTGTACGACCTGTTCGGCCAGCTCTACAACGCCCCGAGCTTCCGTCTGCTCGGCGGTGGCGATCCGGTGGTCAGCACCGACATCACCATCAGCGTGGACTACATCGACAAGATGGTGGCCGACTCGCTCAGCGCCGTCGAGCGCGGCTTCGCCGCCCTCAAGATCAAGGTCGGCAAGGACATCGGCGTGGACATCGAGCGCGTGCGTGCCATCCATGCCGCGGTGGAAGGCCGCGCCCTGCTGCGGCTGGATGCCAATCAGGGCTGGACGGCGAAGCAGGCGGTGTACGCCCTCAACCAGCTGGAAAACAGCGGCGTGCAACTGGAACTGGTGGAGCAGCCGGTCAAGGCACACGACCTTGCCGGGCTGAAGTTCGTCACCGAGCGGGTCAACACGCCGGTGATGGCCGACGAATCGGTGTTCGGCCCGGAACAGGTCAGCCAGCTGATCGACATGCGCGCTGCCGACATCATCAACATCAAGCTGATGAAGACCGGCGGCCTCTCCCGCGCCATCCAGATTGCCGACATCGCCGCGCTGAACGGCATCGACTGCATGATGGGCTGCATGCTCGAATCCTCCGTCAGCGTCGCCGCCGCCGCCCATCTTGCCGCCGCCAAATCGCAGGCGATCAGCAAGATCGACCTCGATGGCCCCTCGCTGTGCCTGGCCGACCCGGTCATCGGTGACACCCTGTTCAACGAGGCGGAAATCACCCTGGGCACGCGGCCGGGCTTTGGCGTGATCGACGTGCCGGGCCTGCTGCCCTTGCCGGGGCTCTGACATGCCGCTGGTGCGCATCCGGGCCGAGCGTGACCGCATGTCCGCGATGGAGCGGCGCATTGCCGACCACATCCTCGACAATGCCCACTTCCTGCGCGATTACTCCTCGCAGCAACTGGCCAATGCCCTTGGTGTCAGCCAGTCCTCGATCGTCAAATTCGCGCAGAAGCTCGGCTTCAAAGGCTATCCCGACCTCAAGTTCTCCATCGGCGAGGCACTGGCGCGCGAGGGCGAGGAAGCGCCGCCGCGCAGCACGCCCCTGCCGACGCAGCACCCGCATGTGCGCGTGGCCGAAGACCTCTGGCAGCGCAAATCCGCCGCCGAGGAAGAAACCCGCCTGCTCAACCCGCCCGAACAGATCGACAGCGTTGCCAAGGTGCTGCGGCAGGCACGCGCCGTGTTCGTCATCGGCTTGGGCGAGGACGGCATCCCGGCGCGCGCCTTCGCCATGAAACTCTCCCTGCTCGGCATCCTCGCCGTGCATCACTTCGACCCCGCCCTGATGGCCGCCGGGCTTTCCGGCGCCGACCGCGACGATGTGCTGCTGGTGTTCTCCGAGCAAGGCCACGAGCCCACCCTCGGCCGCATCCTGCAGGAGTTCAAACCGCGCATCGGCCGGGTCATCAGCGTCACCCGGCACTCCGCCAATCCGCTCAGGATGCAGGCCGATCACGCCCTGCTGGTTTCCGCCCACGACGAGCGCACGCACATCGCCCCGCTGCTGTATCAGGCCGCCTTGCAGCACCTGCTCGACCTCATCTTCGTACTGCTGTGCGAAACCCGCGCACAACATCGGCAGGCGGTCAGCACCAATCTCGAACGAATGCAGGAGATACTTAGCCCATGAACATCAAACACACCCTCCGTCTCGCCCTCCTCCCCGCCACCCTCGCCCTTGCCGCCTGCGCCAGCACGCCGCAACAAAGTTCCGCCCCCCTGCCCTGGCACGATGCCGGACAGATGCTGGTCGTCACCAGCACCGGCTGGGATGAAACCCAAGGCCGGATGCGCCTTTTCGAGCGCGAGAACGGCACCTGGGTACAGCGCGGCAGTGCACAGCCGGTAATGCTCGGCCGCAGCGGCTCGGCCTGGGGCATCGGCCTGCATCCGGCGCAGGCCCGCGGCCCGCAAAAACGCGAAGGTGATGGCCGCAATCCGGCCGGCGTGTTCGGCATCGGCCATGCCTTCGGCTATCTGCCGCAAGTGAACAGCGGGCTTGCCTATCAGCAGATGCAGGAAACCCAGTTCTGCATGGATGTCAACGCATCGCCGCTCTACAACCGCATCGTCGACAGCCGCGAAGTCGGCGCAGAAAGCGTCAAGGGCTCCAGCGAGCCGATGCGCCTTGACCTGCACAACAATGGCGACACCCGCTACAAATACGGCTTCGTCATCCAGCACAACCCGCAGAATGTCAGCGGCATGGGCAGCTGCATTTTTGCCCACCTCTGGGGCGATCCCGGCAAGACCACGGCCGGCTGCACCGCCATGGACGAGCCGGTGATGCAGGCACTGTTGCAGCAACTGGATGCCAAGAAGAAGCCGGTTTTCGTGCTGATGCCCGAGCGCGAATACCGCACCCGCGCCCGCCAGTGGAACTTGCCCGCGCAGGCCGCATTCCGCTGAGGCTTTCCGATGAAACTCACCTTCTCGCCCCCCGTGCGCATGCTGCTGGCACTGGTGCTGGCCGCCAGCATTGGCCTCACCCTGGCTGCACAGGCACCTGAACTTGGCCGCCAAGTGGCCGCCATCGCCCAGCCGGTCGGCAAACTCTGGCTCAATGCCCTGCAAATGACCGTCGTGCCGCTGGTCGGCACGCTGGTGATTCTCGGCATCGCCACCGCCCGCGATGCGGTCAGCTCCGGCCGCATCGCCCGCCGCGCCATCATCATCTTCCTCGTGCTGCTGGCCTTCTCCGCCAGCTTCGCCGCCTTCTTTGCCCCCACCCTGCTCTCGTTCATTCCGGCAAGCCCGGAACTGACACAGGCTCTCAACAACGCCCTGCAAGGCAGCGCACAAAGCACCGCCGATGTGGCCCGCCCCAGTCTTGCCACCTGGCTGACCGGCATCATTCCCAACAACGCCATTCAGGCCGCCGCCACCAATGCCATGCTGCCACTGGTGGTGTTCTCGCTGTTCTTCGGCTTCGGCCTGACCCGCATCGAGGAGCACCGCCGCCAGCGCCTTCTGGAGCTGGTGCAGGCCATCGCCGACGTGATGATCGTGATGGTTGGCTGGATTCTCGCCGTCGCCCCGATCGGCGTGTTCGCACTGGTACTTGCCGTCAGCGCCGAAGCCGGCACCGCCACCCTGCGCGCGCTGGGTATCTATATCGGCATCTGCTGCACCATGTTCCTCTTGGTGACGGCACTGGTTTACCCGCTGATCCGCCTGTGGACGGGCCGCCCGCTGCTGCACTTTGCCCAGGCCATCTTCCCGGCACAGGCGGTGGCGATGAGCACCCAATCCTCGCTCGCCTCACTGCCGGCGATGATCGATGTCGCCCATCGCCGCCTCGGCCTGCCGCTGGGCATCGTCTCGCTCGCCCTGCCGATGGGCGTCTCGCTGTTCCGCCTGACCAGCCCGGTGCAATACATCACCGTCGCCGCCTTCATCGCCTGGGTCTATGGCGCGGAAATCAGCCTGATGCAATGGGCCACGGTTGTCCCCCTCGCCGTCATCATCAGCCTGGGTTCGGTCGGCCTGCCGGGGCAAGTGAGCTTCATGGCCACCAACATGCCGGTCACCCAGGCCCTTGGCCTGCCGGTCGCCCCGCTCGGCCTCTTGGTCTCGGTGGAAACCATCCCCGATATCTTCGCCACCCTCGGCAATGTCACCGCCAACGTCTCCGCCACCACCCTCGTGGCACAAGGCAGCCACGACCCGGCTGACATCCCGCCCGCAACCGGCTAGAATGGCGCGCACGGGGCGGTAGCTCAGCTGGGAGAGCGCGTCGTTCGCAATGACGAGGTCGGGAGTTCGATCCTCCTCCGCTCCACCAATACCCAAAATCCCAACCCTCACCGGTTGGGATTTTTTTTGCCCGTTCCCCAGTATTGGTGCGGTTGCGAGCTCAATTTGCGGGGTTGAGGGCAGTGGCTATTCGGTGGGCAGAGAGGATGCTTCGCTTGGGTGTTCCGTCCTTGGCGAGCGCCAAGTGGCTGGGGCCCTGTGGTGACTTGGCGGGGTTTCGACGGCCTCCCCGCACTGACACAGAGCCTTCGGGGGTTGGACATAAGCCAAGGCGATGGTTTTGGCTTGAGTTGCCATTTCCAGAATCATCCGGTCATTCTCCGGTTCGATGGGGTCGGTCACTTCCAGCAACCTGTTTTTATCGGCCGCACGATAGGCGTGGACGTTGCCAAGAAGCTCTCCAGCGCAGCCCCAAGATCGTGCAAACTTGCCTGTCTTGCGCAGCGTCGGGGCAGGTATTCAATGCAAGCCACACCGGATTCATGAGTAGCCAAAGGGCGAGTAGCTTGTTCCTGTCCCAGACATCCCAAAGCTGGCACCGATAGATGACACTCTGAAAGCAAGGCGCTGACGGTGGAATCCGCAGGCTATGCCGGGCGAGACTTACCACCGGCGTCATGCTTTGAAGTGGCCAAAGCCGTGCGTTTGCGCCTCTGAAATCGGCAACTGTTCCTGCCATTGGCCATGGATATGGCACGCGCGATGCGTGGCAAGACACAACTTGCGGCGTGCCTCTTGCGATTGTCGCCAACTCCATGCACACTCGCCCCATGCACGCCCTCACCCGCCCCCACTGCCCGACTGCCTGCTCCGCACACAACAATCGCGGCAATATTTCCTGCCATGGGCGGGCCGGTGGCTAGTGCACGAGTTTCAAGCACACTCTCCGACCCGCCCGCAAGGCGGGTTTTCTTTTGCCCAACCTTCAGGATTTCACCATGTGCTCCATCCTCGGCGTCATCGATCTTCGCCCCGGCAGCGATCTTGCCGGCCTGCGCCCGCTGGCGCTCGCCCTCTCCGCCCGACAGCGCCATCGCGGCCCGGACTGGAGCGGGGTCTATCAGCAGCCACATGCACTTCTGGTGCATGAGCGCCTTGCCATTGTCGATCCGGCCGGCGGTTCGCAGCCGCTGCGCTCTGCCGACGGCCGGCTGGCGCTGGAGGTCAACGGCGAAATCTACAACCACCGCCCGTTGCGCGAGGCATTGTCGGCCCAATACGACTTCCAGAGCGGCTCGGACTGCGAAGTCATCAACGCCCTGTATGCCGCCGATGCAGATGCAAAGGCCGGCGACTGGCTGCAGCGGCTGAACGGCATGTTCGCCTTCGTGCTCTGGGATGCCGAGCGCAAGCGCGCCCTCATCGCCCGCGACCCGATCGGCATCGTGCCGCTGTACTGGGGACATGATGCGGAAGGCCGGCTTTGGGTGGCCTCGGAGATGAAGGCGATTGCCGAGCAATGCGATGACGTGGCGCAGTTTCCGCCCGGACATTGGTTCGATACCGCGAGCGGCCAGCTGCACCGGTATTACCACCCCGCGTGGCGTGACTACGCCGCCACCGAAGGGGTGGACGTCCCGCTGCAAACGCTGCGGCAAACCTTCGAGGCCGCCGTGCACCGGCAACTGATGAGCGACGTGCCCTATGGCGTGCTGCTCTCGGGCGGGCTGGACTCCTCTCTCGTCGCCGCCTGCGCGGCGCGTTTTGCCCGCAACCGCATCGAGGATGACGATCAAAGCGAGGCCTGGTGGCCGCGTCTGCACTCCTTCGCCATCGGCCTTGAAGGCTCACCCGATCTCAAGGCCGCACAAATCGCCGCCGATGCGCTCGGCACCGTGCATCACGGCTTCACCTATCGCTTCGAGGAGGGGCTCGATGCATTGCCGGAAGTGATCCGGCATATCGAAACCTATGATGTCACCACCATCCGCGCCTCCACGCCGATGTATCTGCTGGCCCGGCGCATCAAGGCGATGGGGGTGAAGATGGTGCTCTCCGGCGAAGGCAGCGACGAGCTGTTCGGCGGCTATCTGTATTTCCACAAGGCGCCGAACGCCCGCGAGTTCCACGAGGAACTGGTGCGCAAGCTCGATGCCCTGCACAACTACGATTGCCTGCGCGCGAACAAGTCGATGATGGCTTGGGGGGTGGAGCCGCGCGTACCCTTCCTTGACAACGAGATGATCGAAGTGGCGATGCGCATGGACGCCCGTGCCAAGGAAATCAAACCCGGTCGCATCGAAAAACACATCCTGCGCGCCGCTTTTGCCGGTGTTTTGCCCGATGAAATCCTCTGGCGGCAGAAAGAACAGTTCTCCGATGGCGTCGGCTATGGCTGGATTGACGGTTTGAAGGCCCATGCCGAAAAAGTCGTCAGCGATGCCGAGTTCGCCGAGGCCGAGCAGCGCTTTCCGCACAACCCGCCGCAAACCAAGGAAGCGTTTTTCTACCGGCAATTGTTCGCGCAAATCTTCCCCGGCGAAGCCTGCGCCCGTACTGTTCCCGGCGGCAAGTCCATCGCCTGCTCATCGCCTGCAGCCATCGCCTGGGATGCCGCCTTTGCCGCCGCGGCCGATCCATCCGGGCGCGCCGTATCGGGCGTGCACCAGAGTGCCAGCTGAAACCCACACCCCCGGCCAAGTTCAACTGGCCGGGGGCTTGATTCAGCGGATAAATCCCGGCGCAACTTCATAGTGCCAAACACGCACCAGCCTGCGACAAAGCCCCTCCCCCGCGCACATTCACACTCTGCGCCCCTATCTCCGAACAGCGCCGTGCGCTCCGCGAGCACGCGCAAAATCGCCCCGCAAAAGCTGCACGCAAGTCCATCCGCAGGGGGCAGCCAAGGCACCCGCCTCCTCCATCACGTCTCAGGAAAACCCCCAATCGCACAAACGCCCCAATACGACTTGCGCATTCTTTCCCGAAGATCGCTTGGCAATGCGTTGTCCTGCCCGATTTCATCGCACAACAAAAAGGGCGCCGAGGCGCCCTTTTTGCTGGCCATCATGGCTATCGCTTGGCCGCTTTCCCTCAGAACTTGAAGGTCAGGCGGGCGTTCGCACCGTGGTCGGTGTTCTCCGTGGCGTACTGGCCGCTGTAGCCCACTTCCAGGAGCGTCCGCGGCGACAGGCGAGCGGCCACGCCAAGATCGGCGATCGTCGCGTTCTTCGCCAGCGGTGCGCCCAGCACCGTGAAGCTGCTGCTGCCACTGAAGGCATGCGTG
>JBHADJ010000151.1:0-15480 GCA_041855065.1 Lysobacter sp. | reverse complement strand
TGCACGCTGGCCACGCCGGGCAGCTCAGCCACGCGCTGGGCCAGCGACTCGGGCGCGCGCTTGAGGTTGACCCACACATCGGCAAAGGCGTAGTCGCGGTACATGGCATCGCGCGTCACGCGCAGCGAATCCAGCGTGGACTGCGACATCACCAGCATGGCAATGCCCGAAGCCACCACCAGCGCAATGGCCAGCGCCTGCCCGCGCATCAGCCACAGATCGCGCAGGGCTTTGCGATGGAGCATGGACAGGCGCATCGAGCTCACCAGCGCAAATCCGCCGCACTGATGCGCTCGGCATTGCGCTGCTCGCCCGCCACGCGGCCATCGCCCATGGTGAGAACGCGGTCGGCCATGCGTGCGATGTCGGCGTTGTGAGTGATGATGACGGTGGTGGTGCCAAGCGTGCGGTTGACGTGTTCGAGCGCCTGCAACACCCGCACGCCGGTGGCCGAATCCAGCGCCCCGGTCGGCTCGTCGCACAGCAGCACCACCGGACGCTTGGCAATGGCGCGGGCAATCGCTACCCGCTGCTGCTCGCCACCGGACATCTGTGCCGGAAAATGATCCAGCCGCTCGCCCAGCCCCACCAGTGCCAGTGCCTCGGCCGGCGGCATCGGCGCTTGGGCAATTTCGGTGACGATGGCGACATTCTCGCGCGCGGTCAGGCTGGGAATGAGGTTGTAGAACTGGAACACGAAGCCCACATGCGCCCGCCGGAACTGCGTCAGCACCTCATCATCGGCGCAGCTCAGTTCCTGTCCGTGGTACCACACGCGCCCGCCGCTTGGCACATCCAGCCCGCCGAGAATGTTGAGCAAGGTGGATTTGCCGCAGCCCGAGGGGCCGAGAATCACCACGAACTCGCCCGGATACAGGGCAAGATCGACGCCGCGCAGGGCGTGCACGGCGATTTCACCCATGCCGTAGACCTTGGTCAGTCCCTCGGCACGAAAGATGGCATCGGCATCGGACATGCCTCCATCTTAAGGGCTTGCTTCGCATGGCTGCAAAGGCACCGAGCATGCGATATGCCTTTCTGCCATTGCCAGGTTCTCATGCCGTCAAAGCGTTTTTTTCTGTCGCAAGGCAGCCTGTTGCGTCAAGGTCAGGGCGACATTGTCACGCAGATAAACCGGTTCGACATATTCGGGGGGGCTGGCAGGCAGATGGCGAGCCAGTTGCAGCATGTCGCGAGCGTCGGGCAGGGCAGTTGCATCGGCATCGACGATCCGGCTACCCAGATGCTGCAGCAGGGCGTTTTCCTGAGCGGCAAGGCCGCTGCCCACGGCATGCCAGCCTTCGTCAACGTCGGGCAGCATGATGCTGTCCGGAGCGCCCAGCTGTGCCTCGTGCAGGGCGAGCGGCAAGCCGTTTTCGATCCGGTAGCTGCACCAATACAGCTCACGCATGCGCGCATCAATTGCGGCAAGTACATGGGCACCCTCCGGTGCTCGGGCGCGCATGGCCAAGGTGGCGAGAGTGGAAACACCAATCAGAGGGCGGTTCAAGGCAAGTGCGAGTCCTTGCGCCAGCGAGATGCCAAGGCGCACGCCGGTGAAGGCACCGGGGCCGCAGCCGGTGGCGATGGCATCAAGTTGATGGCGCGCGATGTCGGCCTCCTTCAGCAGCGCTTCTGTCCAGGGCAGGATGCGGGCAGCATGGCCACGGGGAGCAATTTCGAATCGGGAGAACACCCTCGTGCCATCCAGAATGGCCAAGGAGCAGGCTTCGGTCGAGGTTTCAAGTGCCAGAAGTTTCATGTCAGAGCAGCGGCTGAAGCGAGGGTGTCGGAAGGGGCAGGGGCGAGGAGGAGGGGCATTGTGCGGCAAAAAACGTGCGCACATCGGCGATTTCGCGCGTGCGCGGCATTGGTGGAAGGGAGTTCAAAAATACTTGGCCATAGGGCTTGCCATGCAGGCGCGGGTCGCACAGAACCAGCACGCCACGGTCATTGACGGTGCGAATCAGCCGCCCGGCGCCTTGCTTCAGGGCGATAACCGCCAGCGGGAGCTGTTCATCGCGGAATGGATTGCCACCGTTGCGCCGAACCGCGTCCAGTCGTGCTTCGAATACCGGATCGTCCGGCGCGGCGAACGGCAGTTTGTCGATCACCACGACGCTGAGTGCATCGCCGGCCACATCCACGCCCTCGCGAAAGCTGGCGCTGCCAAGCAGGATGCCGTTGCCTGATGCCCGGAACTCGGCCAGCAATTGTGCGCGCGGTGCTTCGCCTTGCACGAACAGTGGCCATGGGAGATTGCCATGCTCGCGCAGCAGGGCCGCGGTTTCGCGCAGGGCGCGCAGTGAGGCGAACAGCAGGAATGCGCGACCTTGCGATGCCTCCAGAACGGGCAGTACCGCATCCAGCAGGGCGGAGGAAAAGTCGATGCGTCCGGGCTCGGGCATGCGCTTGGGCAGATACATCAAGGCTTGTTTTGGCCAGTCGAACGGGCCAGGTTCCAGCCGTGTCCGTGGTTGCCAAAGGCCAAGCCGTCGCGAGACATGGACGAACTCGCCATTTACCGCCAAGGTGGCCGATGTGAATATCCAGGCCGCACCGGAACGATCGCGGTGCTGGCGCAGCGGAGCAGAAACATCCAGAGGCGTGCGCTGCAGGCGGAATCCTTTGGGTGTCAGCTCGTACCAATACACATTGTCGTCCCCCAGCAGGCGACTGCGCTCGTCTGCCGGTTCGGGCGGGATGTTGACCTCGTCCTCGTCTGTTGGCGTTTCGCGGTTCCAGCCTGCCAGCCAGCGCGAGAGTCGTCCTTCGGCTTCCAGTGCACGGGCGCGTGCGGCAGCCAGGGGCGGTGCGCTATCTTCCCAATCGGCCAATGCTTCGGCCAGCAGATGCAGTGCCTCCAGTACCGTGTCAAAGCCTGCCTGGCTGTCGGCATCCTCCAGTGCGCGATTGCGCGTGCCGCGGATCGGCAAGTCATCCATGGCCGCGCGCAGTTGCCGGGTGGCAAGCTCGAGCGCTTCGGCCGGTGCTTGCAGGGCGGCCAATGCGGCCGGAATTTCGCGGCTGTCGCTGATGATGTCGCGCGCCAGTTCAACCAGCAGACGCGCCCCCAATCCCTCGCCGAAGAATTGTGCTGCCAGCTCGGGGAGTTGGTGTGCTTCATCCACCACGAAGATTTCTGCTCCGGGCAGGATTTCGCCAAAGCCCTCTTGCTTGAGTGCCAAGTCAGCCAGCAGAAGATGATGGTTGACTACGACTACATCGGCGGATTGAGCGCGCTGGCGTGCCTTGACCACGAAGCAGTCTTCCCAGAACGGGCAATCTTTGCCTAGGCAGTTTTCGTTGGTGGAGGTTACCAGCGGAATCAGTGGCGAGTCTTCCGGCAGGCCCTCCACTTCGGCCAAGTCGCCGAACTGGGTGCGTGCGCTCCACAGGGTGATGCGTTTGAACTGATCGGCATGCACGCGTGCGTTGAAGCGCGGTTCGATGCGAGCTTGCTCCAGCCGATAGCGGCACAGATAATTGGCGCGGCCCTTGAGCAGCGCGGATTTATGGCCGATTCCCAAGGCCTTGCGAACACGCGGCAGGTCGCGGTGATAGAGCTGATCCTGGAGTGCGCGAGTGCCGGTACTGATGATGGTTTTGCGCCCGGACAGCAGGGCCGGCACCAGATAGGCATAGGTCTTGCCGGTGCCGGTGCCGGCTTCGGCCAGCAGGACTTCGTGACTGTCGATGCTCTCGGCGATATCGCAGGCGAGCCGTTGCTGAGCCGCTCGCGGCACGAAGCCGTCGATGGCGCTGGCAAGTGCCCCATCATCACCCAGTGCCTTGGCAGTGTTGCGCGCGAGTGTGCCGCCTGTCGCCGTTGTCGTGCTGTCGGGCAACTCGCTCATGGGGCAGGGTTTTTGCCGAAGCCGAAGAACTCTCGCCAGCTGCGGCGTGGTGTCTGTGCCTGCGGTGGCAGCATGGACTCCAGTGACGGAGGAGGGACGATTTCGCAATAACCGGAGGCAGGTACATGCCCTTGGACGAAGGCAAAGCGGCGGGCGCCTGGGCAGCTGGCGTCCACGGCTTCGTCACCTTTTATCCATGCCCACTCGATGCCGGCATCGCCTACATGCAGGGCGCGGCTGGGCAGACGCTGGAAAATGCCGGACCAAATGCGCATGGCACCGGTGGAACCGTACAGGCCGGTTGCCTTGTTCTCGTCATTGCCGACCCAGACCACTGCCAGATGATCGCCGGTCCAACCGGCGAACCAGCTGTCGCGACCATCGTTGGACGTCCCGGTTTTGCCGGCGGGACTCAACCGGCCAAGGCCATCGCTCATCAGTTGTCGGCCAGTGCCATTGCTGACGGCTTGTTGCAGGGCGATAGTGATGAGACGTGCGGCGATGGCGTCGCCCTCCTGCGCGGGTGCTGGCTCCTTGTCATAACGGGTCAAGGCACGCCCTTGCGGATCGAGCACACCACGCACGGCACGCAGCGGCTGCACCTCACCGCCGGAGGCGAGAAATTGGTACAGCTGCGCCATGGCATACGGGCTCTGGTCGGTCGAGCCAAGCAACAGCGATGGATTGGGTTCGGCCTCGATACCCGCCAACGTGCTCAGCAGGCGGGCGACGCGCTGCGGTCCCACATCCATGCCGATGCGCACGGTGGAAAGGTTGTAGGAGTTCGCCAGTGCATCCATCACCCGGACACGCCCATGTTCGCGACCACTGGCATTGCCCGGTGTCCAGCGGCGGCCATTGCCCAGTCGCACGGTCAGCGCAGTATCGTCCACTTGGGTTGCCAGCGACCATTTGTCCGGTTGAGCCAGTGCCAGCATGTAGACGAAAGGTTTGATGATGGAGCCGACCGGGCGTTTGGCATCCAGTGCCCGGTTGAAACCCGGATTTGAAAAGTCCTTGCTGCCGACTGCGGCGACGACTTCGCCATTGTGCACATCGGTCACCACAAGACCGGCTTCCAGTGGCGTATTGCGTCGGGTGCCGAATTGGCGCATGGACTGGGTGACGGCGCCTTCGGCATAGCCCTGTGCGGAAGGCGACATGGCCGTCATCACCGCAAGTCCTGCGCCCTGCAGGGAGTCGGCCGGGTAATCGCTCAGCAATTGCCGCCGCACCAGTTCGACATAGGCCGGAAAACGATTGGGTGCCACGCCGCCCGGGGTCTTGCTGACGCCAAGCGGTGCGGCCAATGCCGCATCGTATTCGGCCTGGGTGATGACCTGATTTTCCAGCAGCTTTCCGAGCACGAAATCACGGCGCTGCTTGGCACGCTCGGGGTGGCGGCGCGGATCGTAATACGAAGGCCCCTTGACGATGGCGATCAACAGCGCGGTTTGTTCGATGGTGAGATCGTCCAGACGGCGGTTGAACCAGAACTCGGAAGCCGACGCCATGCCGTGGATGGCCTGCGAACCGCGCTGTCCCATGTAGACCTGATTGAAATACGTTTCCAGAATGGTGCGCTTGTCGTAGCGCGCCTCCAGAATCAGGGCAAACAGGATTTCCTTGAGCTTGCGGCTGACGGTAACTTCCTTGCCGATGCCGAGCAGGCCGCTGCGCGCCAGCTGCTGGGTCAGGGTGCTGGCTCCCTGACGGCTTTCCCCGCCGGAGCGGGCCATGACCCAGAGTGCACGGATGATGCCGCTGATATCGATGCCATGATGGGTGGCGAAATCCCGATCCTCCACGGCTTGCAGCCCGACCACCAGTTTTTCCGGCACCTCGTCGAGGCGTACCAAACGGCGCTCCTCCTGATTGCGTCCATACAAAGTGGCGATGCGTGCCGGATCCAGTCGGGCGGCTTTCAGGGCGGCACCATCGAACTGGCGCAGCTCGCTGATTCGGCCATCGGCCAGTCGCACTTCGATGCGCTGAGGTGCAATGCGGCCTTCAACGTCGTGATAGCCGCGGCTGGAAATGACGAAGCGATTGCCTGCAGAGTGATAGCTGCCTGGGCGCTGGCCGCTGCCATCATCGCGATAGGCGGCCGCATCCAGCTCGACCTTGAGCGTGGCGGCATTCATGGCGATACCGGGCTCCAGCTGCAGCGGGCGGGCATAGACACGCGTGGGCAATTGCCACTGCAATTGGCCAAAACGCTCGCTTACCTCCTGATTGAGGTAGATCATGTAGGGCACAAGAAAGCCCAGACCCATCAGCATCAGCAGAATGCCAAGTGCAATGAAGCGGCGCAGCCAACGGCCGAAGAAGGACGGCTTGTCCTCGGCGGTGTCGTCGTCAAGATCCGGATCGTCGTAATCGTGCTTGGCCATGCAATGTGCGCAAATGTGGCAGGAGAAACAGATTGCCATGATATTTCATGGCCGGTGTGCGATTGCAGGGCGAAGGCACGCGATTCAGCTCAGCCACGGAGGCAGGCGGTGGACTGTTCGTGTCGCAGATGACGCAATTGCATGGCAGGGATGGATGTGCAGGCGCACGGGATGGCACGCTCACTCATCCACGAAGCCGCTGTCCGGGGTAAAGACCCAAGTGCGAACGACATTCAGGACATCCACCTCCTCGCGGGTCTTGGGCAGCGGAGGATAGGGCTGGGAAAGCTGGGCAATGCGCAGCGCCGCCTGATCAAGCACCACATGGCCGCTGGGCACGAGGACGCGAGTGGACTCCACGCTGCCATCGCGGCGAATGCCGATGCTGACGACCACTTTGCCGGACAGGCCGCGCTGGCGAGCGGATTCGGGATAGTTGAGGTTGCCGACTCGCTCCACACGCTCCACCCAGCGGCGCAGATATTCGGCATAGACATACTCGCGAGTGCTGGCCGAGATGAATTTGCGTTTGGGACGACGCGCATAGTTTTCGCTGTTGCGCTGGATTTCGGCGGCAAGACGAGCCATTTCCATGTTCTGCGGAATATGTTCAGCACCAGGAGGGAGGGGTGTGGTGCTGGCTTCCCGGGTTTCGCGTGCCGGTGTGGCCATTTGTTCGGATTGCCGGGTGGTCAATACCCGCGCCTCCGGTGGCGGGGCGGCATCCGGGCTTTGTGCCTGCATCGGTTGCGGTGCAATGCCCTCTTGCGGCAAAGGCAGCGGGCCGCTTTCGGGGCTGCCGGGGCGGCTGGAGACATCATGTTCACCGCCACCCTCATTGCTGACCTGAGCGAGAAACTCGGCCTCCTTCGGAGTAAGGGGCGTGCGTGTGCCGGAAATCATCACGTCCAGCATCGGCGTCACCGGCGCCGCCTCGCTCAGGGCAAAGCCCACGCCAAGCAGCAACATGGCGTGAAGTGCGGCGGACAGCAGCAATGTGGCACCCAGTCGGTCGCGCTCGCCCAGACGGGCAGGGGCAGGCAGGGGCGGGGTGTGGTCACTCATGCAGAATTCTGGCTCAAGCGTGCTTCAATGGCGTCGAACAGCCGCCCGGTAATGTTGATGCCGAACTGGCGTTCCAGCTCGCGTACCCCGGTGGGACTTGTGACGTTCAACTCGGTCATGTAGTCGCCAATGATATCCAGACCGACGAACAACATGCCACGGCGGCGCATTTCAGGCCCCACCCGGGCAGCGATTTCACGTTCCCGGGGCGTGAGCGGGCGTCCTTCACCGCGCCCGCCAGCGGCCAGGTTGCCGCGGAACTCGTCGCCTTGCGGAATTCGTGCCAGCGCATATTCGACAGGCTCGCCATCAATCAGCAGCACGCGCTTGTCGCCATCGCGTATTTCCGGCAAATAGCGCTGCGCCATCGCCAAATGACGGCCATTGGCAGTCAGGGTTTCCAGAATCACGTTGAGATTGGCATCCCCATGGCGGGCACGAAAAATCGAACGACCGCCCATGCCATCGAGTGGCTTCAGTACGGCGTCGCCCTGTTCGGCCACAAACGCCTTGAGCGCGGCGGCATCCCGGCTGACCAGGGTCGGCGGGCAGCACTCGGGGAACTGCAGGGCAGCCAATTTCTCGTTGAAGTCGCGCAGTCCGCGGGGATCATTCACCACCAGTGCGCCTTGCCGACGGGCAAAGTCGAGCAGTTGGGTGTCGTGCAGGTAATCAGCATCCACCGGCGGATCGGTACGCATCAAAATGGCCTGGCCGCCGCCAAGGCGCAGGGCTGAGAATGCACCAGTCTCGGCAAAGGCTTCGGCACGATCCACGACCTGAAGTGGTGCGGCCAGTGCATGGGCTTCGCCGGCAGCCAGATACAGTCCTCCCGGCCGCACGTAATGCAGCCGATGGCCGCGTCGCTGGGCTTCGAGCAGCATCGCGAAAGTGGTGTCTTTGGCCGGTTTGATGGTGGCAATCGGGTCCATCACGACCACGATGTCGATGGGCATGTCGTTTCCTGCGCAGAGAGCTGGCGGGCATGGTAGCAGCCCGGCGAGGCTGCGAGACAATCGCCTGTCGCGTGAAGGAAATCGAATCCCGCGCTTGACAGTACGGTGCAGTAATGGAACATTGCCGCATCAGCGGCGGGTATGGGGCCGCCAACAACTCAAGGTTTTCGACATGCAAGAAGTCAATGGCAGTAGTGACAACGGCGCGCTGCGCGTCATGGTAATTGATGATTCAAAGACCATCCGGCGCACCGCAGAAACCCTGCTCAAGCGCGAGGGATACGAGGTCGTGACAGCCAATGATGGCTTCGAGGCGCTGGCCAAGATTGCCGATCAACACCCGCATATCATTTTTGTGGATATCATGATGCCGCGCTTGGATGGCTACCAGACGTGTGCACTCATTAAGAACAATCAAGTGTTCAAGTCCACACCGGTTATCATGCTCTCCAGCAAGGATGGCCTGTTTGACAAGGCGCGAGGACGCATCGTCGGTTCGGAGCAGTATCTGACGAAGCCCTTCACGCGAGAAGAACTCCTGGGAGCCATTCGTACCTATGTCAATGCCTGAGGGGAGGTCATGGCACGCATTCTGATTATCGAAGATTCACCTACCGAGGCCGCCGTGATGACAGGGTGGCTGCAGAAAAAAGGACATGTCGTCAGTGCGGCAGGCAATGCCGAAGAGGGGATTGAGCGCTGCCGCAGTGAGCAGCCGGATCTAGTCCTGATGGATGTCGTTCTACCGGGGATGAACGGCTTTCAGGCCACCCGCCTGTTGTCGCGCGATGATGCCACGCGGCATATCCCGATTCTCATCGTGAGCACCAAGGGACTGGATGTCGACCAGCATTGGGGCATGCGTCAGGGTGCACGCGACTACGTGGTCAAACCGCCGCAGGAGCGTGATTTGATGGCGCGCATCGATACCTTGCTGGCAGGCTGATGCAATGAGCGAAACCTACACGAACATCATGGCCTTTGATCGTCTGCGTGACTACGAGCAGCGCAGTTTGGCGCACGAAGCGGGCAGTCCACTGATGATGGGGATGGGCTGGCGCGGGCTTGGTTGGCGTATTGGCGAGCGGCGCCTGGTCACACCCTACGATCAAGTACTGGAAGTGCTGAGCGTACCGGCGATAACACCGGTGCCAGGTACTCAAGGATGGTTGCTTGGGCTGGCCAACGTGCGCGGCAATCTTTTGCCGGTGATTGATCTCAAGCTGTTTCTCGAAAACCAGCGCAGTGCGGCGCTTGAGCATCAGCGCATGCTGCTGGTGCGCCAGACCGGTGGTGATGTCGGCATTTTGATCGACGAGCTGTTGGGGCAGCGCATGTTTGACGAAAGCGCCGCCAGCCCGATCAACGAAGCCGAAGCCCACCACGGCCGTTATGCGCCCTTCATCGACCGAGTCTATCGACAGGACGAAGACGAGTGGCTGGTCTTTGATCTGGACAGACTGACCCAAACTACCGAATTCCGCCAGGCGGCGGCTTGAAATCTTGCCCGACCATCATGGTCAAAAATACGTAATTCCGAGGATTCCCGAGATGAGCAAAGAGAAAAAAACAGTCGGCAGCGTGTTGCGACTGCCTGGCACCGGCCTGTGGGTGACCATACTCATCTTGGCGTCGCTGGTGTTTGCCGCCAACACCGCCGTTTCGGTTTGGCGGGCAACCCAGTTCAGCAATGCCAGTGCGGCGGTGGCCGAGTTGCAGGTGCTCTCGCAGCAGCTTGCCAATCAGGCGCAGGATGCGGTGGCGGGCAATGCCTCGGCATTTGCGCAGCTGCGGGCAACCCGCGAAACCATCGAGCGCAGCATCAGCGAAGTGGACGGCCGCTATGGCGACGACTTGTCGGTGAAGACCGCAGTCACTCAGCTCAAGAACAGCTGGGCGCCTCTGTCGCAGAGCGCAGGTCGCATCATCGAAAGTGAAGCGGCAGTGGTTGGTCTGAAGGGCAATGCAGATGAACTGGTCACTTCCGTGCAAAGCCTGCAGGCCGAACTGGACGAGGTGCTGGTGGCGATGGCCAATGCCGGCGCATCTCCGGCGCAGCTGCGCATTGCTACTCGGCAATCCGCGCTGGCGTCCTCGATGGTGCGTCGAGTGGCCGAGATTCGTGCCGGTGGGGAAGCCGCAAAAGCGGCTCCGGATGGCCTGCAGCAGGACGTGGCATTGTTCGGTCAGGTGATGCATGGCTTGACCGTGGGCGCGGAAAACAGCTCGAATGCCCAGAAGGTTTCCGCCCCGGCAGCGATTGCCCCGCTTAACAAGGCCAATGCGATCTGGGCGGACATGAGCCGCAGCCTCGAAGCCATTCACGCGGGCGCCGCACCGCTGGCCGAAGCCCAGAATGCCGAAGCCACCATCGTTGCTGGCGCCGAGCCGATGCTGAAGGATGCCCGTAGCCTGTTTGCGGCGTTTTCGGCCTCCGGCTCGCTGCGTGACTCCAGCGTGATCGGCAATATCTGGATTTCCATCGGATTTGGCCTGCTGGCATTGATTGCCATCGCCGGGCTCCTGTGGAGCCTGTACCGCGGCCAGGTTGACCGTCGGGCTTCGGCAGAAGAGCACAGCAGCCGCAACCAGGAAGCGATCATGCGCTTGCTGGATGAAATGGGCTCGCTGGCAGAAGGCGACTTGACCGTGAATGCGACGGTTACCGAAGACATGACCGGTGCAATCGCCGACTCGATCAATTTCGCCATCGAGCAGTTGCGCACACTGGTGGGCACCATCAACGAAACCTCGGTGCAGGTCGCGGCTTCGGCGCAGGAAACGCAGTCCACCGCCATGCACCTGGCCGAGGCGGCAGAACATCAGGCCAGCGAGATTACATCGGCCTCGCAGCGCATCAACGAAATCGCCACCAGCATCAGCGAAGTGTCGCAAAACTCCGCGCAATCGGCGGAAGTGGCACAACGATCGGTGGAAATCGCCACCAATGGTGCCGGTGTGGTGCGTCAGACCATTCGCGGCATGGACAACATTCGCGATCAGATTCAGGAAACGTCCAAGCGCATCAAGCGCCTTGGCGAATCCTCGCAGGAAATCGGTGCCATCGTCGAACTCATCAACGATATTTCCGAGCAAACCAACATCCTCGCATTGAACGCATCAATTCAGGCAGCCTCGGCAGGTGAGGCCGGACGCGGATTCGCCGTGGTGGCCGACGAAGTGCAGCGGCTGGCAGAGCGCACATCGGGGGCGACGCGGCGAATTGAAGGCTTGGTGACCACCATTCAGGTGGATACCAACGAAGCGGTCAGCTCGATGGAGGAAACCACCAGCGAGGTGGTCAGTGGTGCGCGTTTGGCTGAGAACGCCGGTACTGCGCTGGGGGAAATCGAGCGCGTTTCCAACGAATTGGCGGCGCTCATCCAGAACATTTCCGAGGCGGCCCAGCAACAGTCCAGTGCTGCCAGCGAAATCACCGGCACCATGCATACCATCCAGTCGATTACCGCCCAAACCTCGCAAGGGGCCAACCAGACGGCCGAATCCATCGGTCACCTGGTGCAGTTGGCTGCCAATCTGCGTCGCTCGGTTGCCGACTTCAAGCTGCCGGCTTGAACGGTTGGCTGAGTGCCCCCTGCCGTAATATCGGAGTGAGATTGCGATGAACGTGCTTCGCGGTCCGATTGATCACGCCACGCTTGGTTGGATCAAGCCGGAGTTGGACGCCTGCCTGAAACAGGTCAGGCAAGAGATTCAGGCCTATGTGGAGGATGAGCCTGCTCCCGAGCGCATGCGCCTGTCTGCGGCTTTGCTGCATCAGGTGCAAGGCAGTCTGAAAATGATCGAGCTGTATGCCCCGGCTCTGCTGGCAGGGGAGATGCAGACGCTGGCCGAGGCGCTGGCCAATGGCGAAATCCAGGACAAGGATGAAGCCTGTGCCTGCCTGATGCGCGGCACCGTGCAGCTGCCCGATTACCTGGAACATTTGCAGGGTGGGCATCGTGACGTGCCGGAGGTGCTGGCGCCGTTGTTGAACGATTTGCGCAATGTTCGGGCTGCCGAGCCGGTCAGGGAAACCGCCCTTTTCAATCCGGACCTTGAACGCGGTCTGACAGAGGTGGGCCAGCAGGAGCACTTGTCGCAGGATGCACTGCAGACACATGTGGACGGTCTGGCCGATGTGATGAATGAGTGGGGCATGGGAGGGGCGCCGGATGCTCGACGCCTGCATGCCCACATCAGCGCACTGCAGCACTTGCCTTCACGGCCGGAAGCTCGCCGCTTGTTTCATGTGGCCAGCGAAGTGGCCGATGCGCTGTCGGATGGTGCACTTGCGGCCAGCATCGCTTTGCGAGATGCCTTTGCGAATGTCGAGCGTGAATCCCGTCATCTGTTGAGCGGTGCCGAGGTTGCTCGGCCGCGGCCGATTTCGTCCCTGCTCGAACCGACCCGCGAGCTGCTGTATCAGGCCAGCAATGGCGATGCTGGCCATCCGGCATTGGCGCGCCTGCGCGCTACCTATGCTCTGGATCGCGGACAGCACGAGCCGAGCGATGTCGAACTCCAGCAGGCGCGTGCCAGTGTCAGCGGCTTTAACCGTGAGTTGCTGGATACGGTCTCAGCCGCACTCAAGGAAGACATCCTGCGCATCAAGGATGCACTTGATCTGCATCTGCGCAGCGGCAGTCTTGATGCCAGTGGTCTGAGTGCACAGGTCGAAGCATTGCGCCAAGTGGCCGATACCTTGGGCATGCTTGGATTGCACAGTGCGCGTGAATCAATCATCACCCAGCGAGATGCGCTGGCTGCACTGGTGGATGGCCAGGTGCCGATGAGCGAAGCGTCCTTGTTGGATATCGCCGGTGCCTTGCTGTTCGTCGATGCCGCGCTGGATGATCAGGTCGCCCAGATGGGCGAGACGAGCAGCGATGCGGTGCCAAGCCAGGACGACCAGCTGGGCGCCGCTGAAGCCAATGCTCTGCTGCATGTCTTGAGCGATGAGGCTGTCCGCAATTTCGCCGAAGCACGGCAATGCTTTGTCGCTTTTGTCGAAACCGGCTGGGAGCATGCGCAACTGGCGGAAGTGCCGCGACTGCTGCAGGAAATCGCCGGTGCCCTGCGCATGCTGGAGCTGGATCAGCCTGCCGACTACCTGGTCGGCATCCGCCTGTATACCGAAGTGGAGCTGTTGGGTCACAAACGCATCCCGGGCAATCAGCAGCTGGATACACTGGCCGATGCTCTCAGCAGCATGGAGTATTACCTTGAGGCGTTGCGCGATGGACGAGGCGGGCGCGAAGAAATCCTCTCCATCACCCGCTACAGCCTGGAAGAGCTGCACTATTGGCCACTGCCCGAGGTTTCCTCCCTGCCAAACGAGGAAGATACGTCATTCGAAAGCGAGCCGCCCGTCGTTGCCCAGACCACATCACTCGACGAACCGGTGCTGCAGGACGCATCGCTTGCCGAATTGGCAGATACGGCCGAAATCGTGGCCGAGACTGACGCCGAGCTGATTGCGCCATTGCCGGCAGAGACGGCTGTGGCAGTGGATGCGGGTGCCGAATCGGCAGACTTGTCAGCGATGGCAACAACGCTTGATCCTGCTGCTGCCAAGCAGGAGCAGGCGGAGGTCGAGGCCGCGATGGAAGAAGTCGCACAGCCGCTGTCGACAGAGGAAGCAACAACGGCAGCGGATGCAGCTGTCGCTGTCGAGAGCAGTGAGTCGGCGACTTTGTCGGCTGTCCCGCAAGCACCGTTCAGCGTAGCTGATGGCGGTTTTGACTTGGCGCGTGACGATCTTTTCGATGAAATCCGGGAAATTTTCCTGGAGGAGCTGGCAGAAGAAAGCGCCGGGATGGGCGAGCTGCTGACGGCATGGCAGAACAATCCCGAAGATCGCGAGCTGCTGCGTCCGATTCGGCGCATTTTCCACACGCTCAAAGGCAGTGGCCGGATGGCCGGTGCGCTTGTCCTGGGTGAGTTCAGCTGGAAAATCGAAAACATGCTGAACCGCGTTCTGGACAAGGACAGTGGTCGTCAGGCAACCCCGGCGGTTTTGAAGCTGGTCGAGCAAGCGCATGCGATTGCCTTGCCGGCCTTGAGCGCCGCGCTGCAAGGACAGGCTCCTTTGCGGCTGGATATCCAAGGCATGATGGATGTGGCCGATCGTTTGGCGGAGGGCCGAGAAACCTTCTGGCAAGCTGCACCTGTCGCCCCCGCGGCTTTGCAGGCAGACACGGTTGTTAGCAGCGATGTGCCTGTTGTTGCCGCGGACGACGCGATGCCGGTGACACAGGATGGCGTGGATGTTGAAGTCGACCCCGTGTTGCAGGAAATCCTGTGCAGCGAAGTGGAAGGACATCTGAGCGTGGTGGAAAGCTGGCTGGCCGACCCGGCTGCCACAGCGGTGCTGCCGCCCGAAGCGTTGGCCCGTGCCCTGCACACGATGAATGGCGCATTTGCCATGGCCGAAGTGCCGGAAATTGGCCATGTCACGGCACCGGCGGAAGGCTGGCTCAAGCGATTGATTGCCAATGGCAGCACGATGGACGAGGCCGGACGTACGGCACTTGCGGCACTTTGCCAGCAAGTACGTGCCACGGTGGCGGGGCTTGAAAGCAGCCCACAGCGAGTGCCCTTGCAAACGGCATTGGCAGCAACCTTTGAAACATTGCGTGATGCCTTGCCGGATGTGAGCCATCACACCGATGCAATGATGTTGGCCGAAGCCCGAGAAGCCGAAGCCCGAGAAGCCGAAGCCCGAGAAGCCGAAGCTCGTGAAGCCGAAGCTCGTGAAGCCGAAGCCCGTGAAGCCGAAGCCCGTGAAGCCGAAGCCCGAGAAGCCGAAGCCCGTGAAGCCGAAGCCCGAGAAGCCGAAGCCCGAGAAGCCGAAGCCCGAGAAGCCGAAGCCCGAGAAGCCGAAGCCCGAGAAGCCGAAGCCCGAGAAGCCGAAGCTCGAGAAGCCGAAGCCCGTGAAGCCGAAGCCCGTGAAGCCGAAGCTCGAGAAGCCGAAGCTCGAGAAGCCGAAGCTCGAGAAGCCGAAGCTCGAGAAGCCGAAGCTCGAGAAGCCGAAGCTCGAGAAGCCGAAGCCCGTGAAGCCGAAGCCCGTGAAGCCGAAGCTCGTGAAGCCGAAGCTCGTGAAGCCGAAGCTCGTGAAGCCGAAGCTCGAGAAGCCGAAGCCCGAGAAGCCGAAGCCCGAGAAGCCGAAGCCCGAGAAGCCGAAGCCCGAGAAGCCGAAGCCCGAGA
>JBHADJ010000150.1:0-3715 GCA_041855065.1 Lysobacter sp. | reverse complement strand
GGGCCGAATGTCGGGGCGCGCGCAGCAAGGTCATCTGGACGCAGGTGGAAACCGGCTCGGCCATCACCTGGAAATATCCCAGCTGCGTGCTGCTCGGCGATGATTCGGTCGGCGAGTTCCACTCGGTGGCGCTCACCCATCATCGCCAGCAGGCCGATACCGGCACCAAGATGATTCATCTGGGCAAACGCACCAAGAGCAAGATCATCAGCAAGGGCATCAGCGCCGGCCACGGCCAGAACACCTATCGCGGTCAGGTTCGGATCGAGCGCGGTGCCGAGGGCGCACGCAATCACACTCAATGCGACAGCTTGTTGATCGGCAAGCATTGCGGCGCGCATACCTTCCCCTACATCGAAGTCCGGCGTGCCGATGCCACCGTCGAGCACGAAGCCACCACCAGCAAGATCAGCGACGACCAGCTGTTCTACTGCCGCGCGCGCGGCATCGGCGAGGAAGACGCGGTGTCGATGATCGTCGATGGCTTTTGCAAGCAGGTATTCCGCGAGCTGCCGATGGAGTTCGCGGTGGAGGCGAAGAAGCTGCTGGATGTCAGCCTTGAGGGAGCGGTGGGATGAAAAAAGCCGTATTTTTGCTCGCGCTTGGCCTTGCCGCCGGCTTCAGCTTCGCCGCACAGGCCGGGTCGCCGCCCTGCGGTTCGGCGGATGGCCCCACCGCCAACGACTGCGCCCGCGATGATTTTGCCAGCGCCGATGCCGAGCTCAACCGGGTGTATCGCCAAGTGCTGCAAAAGCATGCCGACAACCGGGCATTCACCGCCAAACTGCGTACCGCACAGCGGCGCTGGCTGGCGTTCCGCGATGCCCATTTGGGCGCGCGCTTCCCGCTTTCGATAAACGAGAATCCGCGTGTGCGCTACGGCTCGGTTTATACCGAGTGCCACATGCGCGAGGCCACCTCGCTCACCCTGGCACGCATCGAACAGCTGAAAAAATGGCTGGAAGACGTGCCCGAGGGCGAGGTGTGCATCGGCTCCTATTCGCCCTGATCATTCGCCCCCATTCCGCCTCATGCGGCCTTGCCGCTTTTCATCCGTCAATCATGCTCAACATCGACAACCTCCACGCCCGCGCCGGTGAGCGCGACATCCTCAAGGGTCTTTCGCTTGCCGTCAAACCCGGCGAAGTCCACGCCATCATGGGGCCGAACGGAGCCGGCAAATCCACCTTGGGCAACGTCCTCTCCGGCCGCGACGGCTACGACATCACCGCCGGCAGTGTCCAGTTCGAAGGGCAGGATCTGCTGGCACTGCCGCCGGAAACGCGCGCTGCGCTCGGCGTGTTCCTCGCCTTCCAGTACCCGGTGGAAATCCCCGGCGTCAACAATGCCTATTTCCTGCGCAGCGCGCTCAATGCCCAGCGCAAGGCACGCGGCGAGGCCGAGCTGGATTCGATGCAGTTCCTGAAGCTGGTGCGCGAGAAGATCAAGGTATTGCACCTGCCCGATACACTGATGAACCGTGCCGTCAACGAAGGCTTCTCCGGCGGCGAGAAAAAACGCAACGAGATTTTCCAGCTGGCCGTGCTGGAGCCGAAGCTCGCCATCCTCGACGAAACCGATTCCGGCCTCGACATCGACGCGCTCAAGGCCGTGGCCGATGGCGTCAACGCGCTGCGCTCGCCCGAGCGTGCCTTCATCGTCATCACCCACTATCAGCGCCTGCTCGATTACATCAAGCCGGATGTGGTGCATGTGCTGGCCGATGGGCAGATCGTCGAAAGCGGTGGCCCGGAGCTGGCTCTGCGTCTTGAAGAACAGGGCTATGCCTGGCTCAAGGAACGCCGCGCATGAGCGCCCTGCTCGAAAGCCTCCTGCAAGATCAGCCGGCAGAAGTGGCCGCCGCATTGCGCGCCATCGGCCTGCCCGGCACGCGTTCGGAAGCCTGGAAATACACCTCGTTGCGGGCGCTGGAACGGCGCACGTTTGCCCCGCCATCGCCGGTTCGACCCGCGCCTCAAGCCGTGGCGGACATCCCGGCGCCGCGTCTGGTGTTCGTCAATGGCCGGTTTGATGCCGCGCTCTCCGACCTTGCCGCGCTGCCGCCCGGCATCGAAATCACCCCGACAGCGCCGACGGACGAAATCCGCCTGCCTGACACCGCACCAACCGCCTGGCACTCGCCTGCAGACGATGTCTTTGCCCATCTGGCCTGCCGCCTTGCCCGCGAAGGCGCCCGCATCCGGGTCACGGCCAAAATGGAAACCCCGCTGCATCTGGTAAGCCTGCAGGCCGCAAATGGCAGCGACCATGCCAGCCATCTGCATCACCGGCTGCAACTTGCACCGGGCGCCCACCTCACGCTGGTGGAGCACCAAATCAGCGATGCCGAACATGCCGGCCTCGACAACAGCCTGGTTCACCTTGATCTGGAAGCCGGTGCACGGCTGACCCACCTGCGCATGCAGGCCGATTCGGCCAAGGCCACCCGCTTCCTGCGCAGCGAAGCCCATCTGGCCGCCGATGCCCACTACCGGCGTATGGATCTGGAGCTGGGTGCGGCACTGTCGCGGCACGAGTTGAATGTCTGCCTTGCCGGCCCCGGCGCGCGCTTTGAAGGCGGCGGCGTGCTGCTGGCCGATGGCCGCCGTCATCTGGATACGCGCCTTGGCATTACCCATGCCGCCCCGGATACGCATGCCGAGCTGCCGTGGCGGGCACTGGCCGATGGCCGTGCGCGCGCGGTTTTCCACGGCGGCATCACCATCCAGGCGGGTGCCGATGGCTGCGAAGCCAATCTGCAGAACCGCAACCTGCTGCTTTCGGACGATGCCGAAATCGACACCCAACCGGTGCTGGTGATCCATGCCGACGAGGTGAAGGCCGCACACGGCGCGAGCGTGGGCCAGCTCGATGCCAATGCGCTGTTCTACCTGCGCTCGCGCGGCATTCCCGAACCCGAAGCACGCCGCATCCTGACCGCCGCTTTCTGCCACGACCTGCTGACCTGGCTTGATTCGGCCAGCCTGCGCGCACTGGCCGAAACCCGCATCAATACCGCACTGGCACAGGTGCAGGCATGAGTACACCGGACTGGAATGCCATCCGCGCCGACTTCCCACTGCTGACACGGCAGGTGCACGGCAAGCCGCTGATCTATCTGGATTCGGCCAATACCAGCCAGAAACCGCAGGCCGTCATCGCGGCCGTGGACGATTTCTATACCCGCCACAATGCCAATGTCAGCCGCGCCGTGCACCAGCTCGGCAGCGAGGCCACCGAGCATTACGAAGCATCACGCAAGCGGCTGGCACGCTTTTTCAATGTGCGCGCCGACGAGCTGGTGCTGACCTCCGGCACCACCTTCGCCCTCAATCTGGTGGCACAGTCCTTTGCCCTGCCGCGCCTTGCTGCGGGCGATGTCATTCTGCTCTCGCGCATGGAGCACCATGCCAACATCGTGCCGTGGCAGCTGGTGGCCGAGCGCTGCGGCGCGCAAATTCGCGTGGCCGAACTCCTGCCCGATGGCAGCCTCGATCTGGACGCACTCTACGCGGCGATGAGCGGCGAGGTCAAAATCCTCGGCCTTGCCCATGTCAGCAATGTGCTCGGCACGGTCAACCCGGTGCGCGAGATCTGCCGCGAAGCGAGAAAGCGCGGCATCATCACCGTCATCGACGGCTCCCAGTCCGCACCGCACATGGCGGTGGACATTGCCGCGCTGGGCTGCGATTTTTACGCCGCCACCGGGCACAAG
>JBHADJ010000149.1:0-24138 GCA_041855065.1 Lysobacter sp. | reverse complement strand
TTCGACGGCAACGCCGCCGTGCTGCTCAACAACAAGCATGAACCGATCGGTACCCGTATCTTCGGGCCGGTGACGCGTGAACTTCGCTCCGAGAAGTTCATGAAGATCGTTTCGCTTGCTCCCGAAGTGCTGTGAGGTAAAGACAGATGAATCGCATCAAGAAAGGCGACCAGGTCGTCGTCATTACCGGCAAGGACAAGGGCAAGAAAGGCGATGTCGTTCGCGTCCTCGGCGACCGCGTGGTCGTGTCCAACATCAACATGATCAAGCGTCACACCAAGCCCAATCCGCAGGCCGGCCAGCCCGGCGGCGTGATCGAGCGCGAGGCTTCGATCCATGTTTCCAACGTGATGCTGTTGAACCCGGCCACCGGCAAGGGCGAACGCATCAAGATCAAGGTGCTGGAGGATGGACGCAAAATTCGCGTGTTCCGCTCCAACGACGCGGCGGTTGACGCCTGAGGAATGACACAATGACCACGCGACTGGAAAAAATCTACAAGGAAGAAGTGGTGCCGGCGCTGATGAAGCGTTTTGGCTACACCAATCCGATGGAAGTGCCGAAGCTCGTCAAAATCACCCTGAACATGGGTGTGGGTGAGGCTGCCACCAACAAGAAAGTGCTGGAAAACGCCGTTGCCGACATGGCCAAGATCTCCGGCCAGAAGCCGGTGGTGACCAAGTCCCGCATCTCGGTGGCTTCGTTCAAGATTCGTGACGGCTGGCCGATCGGCTGCAAGGTGACCTTGCGTCGTGCCCACATGTACGAGTTCCTGGATCGTCTCATCAACATCTCGCTGCCGCGCGTGCGTGACTTCCGCGGCGTGTCGGGGCGTTCGTTCGACGGTCGCGGCAACTTCAACATGGGCGTGAAGGAACAGATCATCTTCCCGGAAATCGACTTCGACCAGATCGACGCGACCCGCGGCATGGACATCGCCATCACCACCACCGCCAAGACCAACGAAGAAGCCAAGGCTCTGCTTGAAGCCTTCCGCTTCCCGTTCCGCTGATCGAGAGAAAGACATCATGGCCAAGACCAGCATGATCAATCGCGATCTGAAGCGCACCAAGCTTGTCAAGAAGTACGCCGACAAGCGCGAAGCGTTGAAGAAAATCCTGAAGAGCCAGGACGCGAGCTACGAAGAAAAGATGGAAGCCTCGGCCAAGCTGCAAAAGCTGCCGCGTGACTCCTCGCCCTCGCGTCAGACCACTCGTTGTGCACTGACCGGCCGTCCGAAAGCTGTTTACAGCAAGTTCGGCCTGGGTCGCAACAAGCTGCGCGAAGCCACGATGCGTGGCGAAGTACCGGGTCTGCGCAAGGCTTCTTGGTAACACCAAGCACGCCCCCGTTGCCCATGCAGCGGGGGCACTTGCTTGCGGCGCGGAAAATTTTGCGCCACAATAGCCTGCTTGCCAAAATGGCAAGTCCACTCCGGGAGTATCCCGGGTTTTTCATTGCTAGATTTTCGCGAAAGCGGATATCGGTGCTGACTCAAGGACTCTGTAATGAGCATGACTGATCCCATCGCCGACATGCTGGTACGCATCAAGAATGCGGCCGCTGTGGGCAAGCCGACGGTGAAGATGCCGTCTTCCAAGACCAAGGTCGCCATCGCCAACGTTCTCAAGGCCGAAGGCTACATTGCCGACCTGCGCGTGAGCGATTTGGGTGGCGGCAAGGCCGAACTCGTGGTCGAACTGAAATACTTCCAGGGCAAGCCGGTAATCGAAACGCTGCAGCGCGTTTCGCGTTCGGGCCTGCGTCAGTATCGCGGCAAGAATGACCTGCCGAAGGTGCTGGGCGGCCTCGGCATTGCCATCGTTTCCACCTCCAAGGGCATCATGACCGATGCCGCCGCGCGCCAGGCTGGCGTCGGTGGCGAAGTCCTGTGCTTCGTGGCCTAACAGGAGAGTCGCATGTCCCGCGTAGCCAAGAAGCCGATCGCCCTGCCGAAGGGTGTGGAACTGAAAACCGACAATGGCCAGATCAATGTCAAGGGTGGCAAGGGCAACCTGTCCATCGCCCAGCCCGAAGGCATCGAGCTCAAGGTCGAAAACAATGAAATCCTGCTGGCCCCGGCCTCGCCCGATCGCGTGGCGATGACCGGCACCCTGCGCGCCATTCTGGCCAACATGGTCAAGGGCGTGTCCGAAGGCTTCGAGCGCAAGCTGGAGCTGGTCGGCGTGGGTTATCGCGCCGCCATGCAGGGCAAGGATCTGAGCCTCTCGCTCGGGTTCTCGCACCCGGTCGTGTTCAACACGCCCGAAGGCATCACCATCACCACCCCGACCCAGACCGAAATCGTCGTGGCCGGTGCCGACAAGCAGCTGGTGGGTCAGGTGGCCGCGAAGATCCGCGCCTATCGTCCGCCGGAGCCCTACAAGGGCAAGGGTGTGAAGTACTCCGACGAAGTCATCATCCGCAAGGAAGCCAAGAAAGCCTAAGGCGCCGCCCCTGTCCGCCGATTTGCGCGGGCAGGGTGGCATCCCCGGTTTTCAGCTTCCAAGAGAACAGTACAATGGACAAGAAAAACGCCCGTCTGCGCCGTGCCAAGAGCACCCGCGCCCATATCCGCAAGCTTGGTGTGCCGCGCCTTTCGGTGCTGCGTACCGGTCAGCACCTTTACGCCCAGCTGTTCACCGCCGATGGCGCCCAGGTGCTGGTGGCTGCCTCCACCACCGAAGCCTCGGTGCGTGAAGGCCTGAAGAACGGCAAGAACATCGAAGCGGCTGCCCGCGTCGGCAAGATCATCGGCGAGCGCGCCAAGGCCGCCGGCGTTGAAGCCGTGGCTTTCGACCGTTCCGGCTACCGTTATCATGGCCGCATCAAGGCGCTGGCCGATGCCGCGCGTGAAGCTGGCCTGCAATTCTGATGCTTCGCGGGCGGGTGATCGGTTTTCCTCCTTTTCCGGTTGCCTGCCCGCATTTTCGTGTCATACCACAACGATAAGCGGCCAAGGCCGCAAGTAACCTGAGAGAAACAACATGGCAGAAGAACGTCAATCGCGTGGCCGCGACCGTGATCGCGCCCCCCGCGAAGAAATCGACGACGGCATGATCGAGAAGCTGGTCGCGGTCAACCGCGTCAGCAAGACCGTCAAGGGCGGCCGTCAGTTCACCTTTACCGCACTGACCGTGGTCGGTGACGGCAATGGTCGCGTCGGCTTCGGTTATGGCAAGGCACGCGAAGTGCCGGTCGCCATCCAGAAGTCGATGGAACAAGCTCGCAAGAGCCTGAAAACCGTTGACCTCAACAACGGCACCCTGTGGCATTCGGTCAAGTCCGGCCACGGCGCGGCGCGCGTTTATATGCAGCCCGCTTCCGAAGGTACCGGCGTCATCGCCGGCGGTGCGATGCGCGCCGTGCTCGAAGCGGTGGGCGTGAAGAACGTGTTGGCCAAGGCCACCGGCTCGCGCAACCCGATCAACCTGGTGCGCGCCACCCTGAAGGGGCTGACCGCGATGCACTCGCCCGCCAACATCGCTGCCAAGCGCGGCAAGAAGGTCGAGGAGATTCTCCATGTCCAGCAATAACAACGGCACCGTGAAGGTGCGTCTGGTCAAGGGCCTGCGCGGCTCACAAGCCAAGCACCGCCTGTCGGTGCGCGCCCTTGGTCTCAACAAGCTCAATGACGTGCGCGAACTCAAGGACAGCCCGCAAGTGCGCGGCCTGATCAACAAGGTGCACTACCTGGTGCGCGTGGAGGAATAAGCATGAAACTCAATACGTTGAAGCCCGCACCGGGCGCCCGCACCGAACGCGTGCGCGTGGGTCGCGGCATTGGCTCGGGCCTTGGCAAGACTGCCGGCCGCGGCCACAAGGGTTCGTTTGCCCGCGCCGGCAAAGGCAAGATCAAGGCCGGCTTTGAAGGCGGCCAGATGCCGATGTACATGCGCCTGCCGAAGATCGGCTTCCGCTCGCACATCGCCAAGGATGTGGCCGAAGTGCTGCTGTACCAGCTCGACAAGCTCGATGCGGGTGTGGTGGACGTGGCTGCCCTGCGCGCCGCCAAGCTGGTGCCGGCGGGTGTGAAGAAGGTCAAGGTGGTGAAGAAAGGCGACGTGAGCAAGGCCTTCGTGCTGAAGGGTCTGGTCCCCACCGCCGGTGCCAAGGCAGCGATCGAAGCTGCCGGCGGCAAGGTCGAGGAGTAATCCGGCAATGTCGCGCAGCGCAAGTGCGTTGGCCGGCATGGCAGGCGCTGGCAAGTTCACCGAACTTCGCCAGCGTTTGCTGTTTGTGCTGGGGGCGCTGATTGTCTATCGCATCGGCTGTCACATCCCGGTGCCGGGGGTGAACCCGGAGGCGATGACCGCCTTCATGTCGCAGCAGCAGGGCATCGTGAACATGTTCAACATGTTCTCCGGTGGCGCGCTGGAGCGTCTTTCGCTGCTGGCATTGAACGTGATGCCGTACATCTCGGCCTCGATCATCATGCAGTTGTGCGTGCAGATCTTCCCCTCGCTCAAAGCCATCCAGAAGGAAGGCGAGTCCGGGCGGCGCAAGATCACCCAGTGGTCGCGCTACGGCGCTGTGCCGTTGGCTGTGGTACAGGCGATCGGCATTGCCACGGCATTGCAAGGACAAGTGGCACCCGACGGCACCGCCGTGGTGACTAATCCTGGAGTGGCTTTCGTCTTTACCGCGGTGGTGGCGTTGACAGCCGGTACCATGTTCCTGATGTGGTTGGGCGAACAAATGACCGAACGCGGCATCGGCAACGGTGTGTCGCTGATCATCTTTGCCGGTATCGTTGCGGGGCTGCCGGGTGCGGTTCTGGGCATGTTCGAGCAAGTTCGCAACGATGACATGTCGATCATCCAAGCCTTGGTGATTGCCATCCTTGTGCTTGGTTTCACTTGGTTCGTGGTGTTCGTCGAGCGCGGTCAGCGCCGCATCACGGTCAACTATGCGCGGCGTCAGGGCGGGCGCGGTTCCTATCAGAACCAGACCTCCTTCCTGCCGCTCAAGCTCAACATGGCCGGGGTGATTCCGCCGATCTTCGCCTCCTCGATCATCATGTTCCCGGCGACTGCCGCGCAGTGGTTCGGTGGCGATGGCGGTGGCAATCTGATGCAGCGCATCGCCGCCGCGCTCTCGCCGGGCCAGCCGCTGTACATGATTCTCCTGGCCTCGCTGATCATCGGTTTCGCCTTCTTCTACACGGCACTGGTGTTCAACTCGCAGGAAACCGCCGACAACCTGAAGAAGTCCGGCGCGCTGATTCCGGGCATTCGTCCGGGCAAGGCCACCGGCGACTACATCGACGGCGTGTTGACACGACTGACTTTGGCAGGCTCGATTTATCTTGTCATCGTCTGCTTGTTGCCAGAGTTCATGCGCACCGAGCTTTCCACCCAGTTCTATTTCGGCGGTACTTCGCTGCTGATCGTGGTGGTGGTGGTGATGGACTTCATCGCGCAGTTGCAGGCGCATCTGATGTCGCATCAGTACGAAAGCCTGTTGAAAAAGGCCAACCTCAAGGGCGGCAACCGTCTGCGTTGAGCAGGCACGCGGCTCCGCCAGCGGAGCCGCAGCCGGCAGTGATGCCGGAAAGATTCGCGCCGATGCCTCTCACGCATCGGTTTGATGGGCGACCCGGGTGGCATCCCGCACCCGGGTGAGCTGGCATGATGCATGCGCCAGAGTAGCGCGTGTGGCAGGGCAACCTGCCTGGTGCCGGATCGTTCGCCGGAGCATGGGCACACTCCCCATGCCGGAGTGGCTGCCTTCGGGCGGCGGCTTCCACACAAGCCGGGATTTTTTGCTAAACTTTCCCGTTTCCCCGGTCAAGTGCAGTTCGGCTTGGCCAAATCAACCGATTGGAGACCCGCGTCATGGCGCGAATTGCAGGTGTCAACCTGCCTGCCCAGAAGCACATCTGGGTGGGGCTGCAAAGTATCTACGGCATTGGCCGTACCCGTTCCAAAAAGGTCTGTGAAGACGCCGGTGTGGCTGTAACCACCAAAGTCCGCGACCTGTCCGAAGCCGAAGTCGAGCGCCTGCGCGCGGAAATCGGCAAGTATGTCGTTGAAGGCGATCTGCGCCGTGAAGTCGGCATGTCCATCAAGCGTCTGATGGATCTGGGCTGCTACCGCGGCCTGCGTCACCGCCGTGGCCTGCCGCTGCGCGGCCAGCGTACCAAGACCAATGCCCGTACCCGCAAGGGGCCGCGCAAAGCGATCAAGAAGTAAGGAATCGACATGGCCAAGCCCGCTGCTACCAAGACCAAGAAGAAGGTCAAGCGCGTCGTCACCGACGGCATTGCGCACGTCCATGCTTCGTTCAACAACACCATCATCACCATCACCGACCGTCAGGGCAATGCGCTCTCCTGGGCCACCTCCGGGGGTTCGGGTTTCCGCGGCTCGCGCAAGTCCACCCCGTTCGCGGCACAGGTCGCGGCCGAGAAGGCCGGCAAGGCTGCGCTGGACTACGGCGTGAAGTCGCTGGAAGTGCGCATCAAGGGCCCGGGTCCGGGTCGTGAATCGGCCGTGCGTTCGCTCAACAACGTCGGCTACAAAATCCTCAACATCATCGACGTGACGCCGATCCCGCACAACGGGTGCCGTCCGCCGAAGAAGCGTCGCGTCTAAAGGGAGCTGAAAGACAATGGCTCGTTATATCGGTCCTACCTGCAAATTGGCCCGCCGCGAAGGCGCTGATTTGTCGCTGAAGTCCCCGGCGCGTGCGCTGGATTCCAAGTGCAAGCTGGAGCAAAAGCCCGGCCAGCACGGCCCCAACGCCCGCAAGGGCAAGATGTCCGACTACGCCACCCAGCTGCGTGAAAAGCAGAAGGTCAAGCGTATCTACGGCCTCCTGGAACGCCAGTTCCGCAACTACTACAAGAAGGCGTCCAACAAGAAGGGCAACACTGGTGAAAACCTGTTGCAGCTTCTGGAAACCCGTCTTGACAACGTCGTTTACCGCATGGGCTTTGCCGTTACCCGCGCTTCGGCTCGCCAGCTGGTGTCGCACCGCGGCGTGCTGGTGAACGGCAAGTTCGTCAACCTGCCGTCCTACGCGGTCAAGGCCGGTGACGAAATCACCCTGTCCGAACGCGCCCAGAAGCAGCTGCGCGTGCAGGAAGCGTTGAACGTCGCACAGGAAATGGACCTGGCGCCGTCCTGGGTGGAAGTGGATGCGAAGAAGTTCGCTGGCGTGTTCAAGGCGGTGCCGGATCGTGCCGATCTGCCGGCCGACATCAATGAAGCGCTGATCATCGAGTTGTACTCGAAGTAATCCACTCAATCACGCATCCCCCGGCTTGTTCGGGGGATTGCAGGAGATGCCCCAAATGACGGCTACCGCCCCCCAAGTGCTGCGTCCGCGCGCACCCCAAATCGAGCGCCAGCCCAACAGCAACCGCGCCAAGGTGGTGATCGAGCCGCTGGAGCGCGGCTACGGCCATACCCTTGGCAATGCCCTGCGCCGCGTGCTGCTGTCTTCCATCCCCGGCTGTGCCATCACCGAGGTTTCCATCGACGGTGTGCTGCATGAATACAGCACCATCGAAGGCATGCAGGAAGATGTGCTGGAGGTGCTGTTGAACCTCAAGGATGTCGCCATCCGCATGGCCAATGGCGACAGCACCATGCTCTCGCTGAACAAAAAAGGCGCTGGCGTGGTGACGGCTGCGGATATCAAGGTGGACCACAATGTGGAAATCCTCAATCCCGAGCATGTCATCTGCCATCTGACCAAGGACATCGAAATCAGCTTGCAGCTGAAGGTGGAACGTGGCTTCGGTTATCAGCCGGCCGCTGCTCGCCGGCGTCCGGACGAAGAAAACCGCAGTATTGGTCGTCTGGTGCTGGATGCGTCCTTCTCGCCGGTGCGCCGCGTGGCGTATGCGGTGGAAGCGGCGCGCGTGGAACAGCGCACCAACCTCGACAAGCTGGTGCTCGACATTGAAACCAATGGCACCATCGATGCCGAAGAGGCTGTGCGTACCGCAGCCGACATCCTGACCGACCAGCTTTCGGTGTTTGGTGACTTCACCCAGCGTGAGCGTGGTGGCTCCAAGCAGGCCAGCAGCGGCATCGATCCGGTGCTGATGCAGTCGATCGACGACTTGGAACTGACCGTGCGTTCGGCCAACTGCCTGAAAGCCGAAAGCATCTACTACATCGGTGACCTTATCCAGCGCACCGAAGTAGAGCTGCTCAAGACGCCGAACCTTGGCAAGAAGTCGCTCACCGAAATCAAGGAAGTGCTCGCCCAGCGTGGCCTTTCTCTTGGCATGAAGCTGGAAAACTGGCCGCCGGCCGGTGCCGCCCAGCACGGCATGCTCGGCTGATCCAGCCACATTCGTCCCCGCGTCGCTGTATGGCGCGGGGATGCTTCGCCGGGTAGTACCGGCATCGTACCCGCAACACGGGTACGCCTTGCAGGACGCGAGGCATCGGGCCACCCGCAGCCCAGTTTCACAGGCCAGGACGGCTACAGCGATGTTCAAAGTCTCACTCTTAACCTGAAGGAATTTTCCCATGCGTCATTTGAATGCCGGCCGCAAGTTCAGCCGCACCAGTGCTCACCGCGAAGCCATGTTCAAGAACATGGCCGCCTCGCTGATCAAGCACGAACTGATCAAGACCACCCTGCCCAAGGCCAAGGAACTGCGTCGCGTGGTTGAGCCGCTGATCACCCTCGCTAAGGTGGATTCGGTCGCCAATCGTCGTCTGGCTTTTGCCCGTCTGCGCGACAAGGAAGCCGTCGGCACCTTGTTCACCGTGATCGGCCCGCGCTATGCCAGCCGTCCGGGTGGCTATCTGCGCATCCTCAAGTGCGGCTTCCGTGCCGGTGACAACGCGCCGATGGCCTACGTTGAACTGGTGGATCGTCCGGGTGCACCGTCCAACGCCTGAGCTTGGCAGTAAAACACATTGTTTTATCGGAAAACCCCGGCATGGCCGGGGTTTTCTGTTATGTTGCCGCCTTCATTCGATTTTTGCTTCGTTGTCATGTCGTTGAATCCGTTTTCCTGGTCGTTCCGCAGCCGTTGGCTGCTGGCGGGGTTGACCTGTTTTGCCCTGATCGGTTACGCCCTGTACGTGCAGTTCGTGGAAAAGCTGATGCCCTGCCAGTTCTGCATCCTGCAGCGGGTGGCACTGTTCGCTTTGGGCGTGGTGTTCATCGTAGGCGGGCTGCATGCGCCGCGCGGCAGGACGGCACGCGGCTTCTATGGTGGCCTGGCCGTGTTGGCCGCGCTGTTGGGAGCCGGTATCGCTGGGCGACATGTCTGGGTACAGCTGTACCCGCCGCCGATTCCCACCTGCGGGGCGGACATGCAATTCATGGCACAGATGAATGGCTGGCCAGGTGCCATCCGCAAGGTGCTGACCAGCAGCGGGGATTGCAGCAATATCGACTGGACATTTCTCGGCATGAGCATGCCGATGTGGGTGCTGATCTGGTTTGTCCTGCTTGCCCTGTGGGCGGCACACTCGGCTTTTGCCGGCAAGAAATCAAAATACGCGAGATGATGACGATGGATGAGAACACATTTGTTGCTGCCCCCCAGGACTGGGCGCCGGATTCCTGGCGGGCACGTCCGGCCGAGCAGCAACCTGATTACCCGGATACCGCTGCCTTGCAGCAAGCGGTGGCTGCCCTGCATGCGCTGCCGCCCTTGGTGACTTCGCGCGAGATTCTCGGTTTGCGCCAACAGTTGGCGGAGGCTGAAGAAGGCAAGCGATTCTTGTTGCAGGGCGGGGATTGCTGCGAAGACTTTGCCTATTGCACGCCGGAGATCATCACCAATCGCCTGAAAGTGCTATTGCAGATGAGCTTGGTACTGGTGCACGCCCTGCGCAAACCGGTGGTGCGGGTCGGTCGTTTTGCCGGTCAGTATGCCAAGCCGCGTTCGGCAGCCACCGAAACCCGTGACGGGATTTCCCTGCCGAGCTATCGTGGCGATATCGTCAATGCGCCGGAGTTCAGTGCACAGGCGCGGCAGCCTGATCCGGGCCGGATGATTGGCGCACACTCGCGGGCGGCGTTGACCATCAATTTCGTGCGTGCGCTGATTGATGGCGGTTTTGCCGATCTGCATCACCCGGAAAACTGGGACTTGGCCTGGGTCAAGCACTCGCCACTTGCCGATGAATACCTGCGCATTGTGGCCGGGGTGGCGGACGCAACCCGCTTCATGGAAACCCTGAGTGGCGCACCGATGCGCAATCTGGATCGCGTCGATTTCTTCGCCTCGCACGAGGCCTTGCTGTTGCCTTACGAGCAGTCGTTGACACGTCAGGTGCCGCGTCAGCAGGGTTGGTTCAATCTGGGGACGCACTTCCCCTGGATTGGCATGCGCACGGCGGCCCTGGATGGTGCGCATGTGGAGTACTTCCGTGGCATCGAAAACCCGATCGGGGTGAAAGTCGGGCCGTCCATGACCCGCGATCATTTGCTGCGGCTGGTGGAAGTGCTCAACCCGGCGAACCAGGCTGGGCGCTTGACGCTGATTCATCGAATGGGCGCGGATGCGATTGCCGAGAAGCTGCCGCCATTGCTGGAGGCAGTCAAAGCCAGTGGCTATCGCGTGCTGTGGATTTGCGATCCGATGCATGGCAATACCGAGAACAGCAGCAATGGCTACAAGACGCGCCGGTTTGGCAATATCCGTCGGGAGATCGAACAGGCCTTCGACCTGCATGCGGCCGCTGGGACCCGTTTGGGCGGCATCCATTTGGAGCTGACGGGCGAGGATGTGACCGAATGCACCGGTGGCGCGCGTGAACTTGTCGACGCGGATTTGGCGCGAGCCTATCACTCCACTGTTGATCCGCGATTGAACTACGAGCAATCACTGGAAATCGCCATGCTGATCGGCCGCAAATACCAGCAACTACCGCAGGGCTGAGCAGGACGGGTGTCGATGTCCAGAATGTCTTTTCAGCTGCTCGGGCGCGATGGTGCCGCCCGTCGCGGTCGTTTGCACTTTCCGCGCGGCACGGTGGAAACGCCGGCCTTCATGCCGGTCGGCACCTATGGCTCGGTCAAGGGCGTGTTTCCGGAGCAAATCCGTGCGCTGGGTGCCGAAATCATCCTCGGCAACACCTTCCATCTGTACCTGCGCCCCGGCCTTGAGGTGATCGAGGCGCATGGCGGGCTGCATGGCTTCGGCAAATGGCAGGGGCCGATTCTGACCGACTCCGGCGGGTTTCAGGTGTTCTCGCTGGCGCACCGGCGCAAGATCACCGAGGCCGGCGTCACCTTTGCCGCCCCGACCGATGGTCGCAAGGTGTTTCTGGGGCCGGAAGAATCCATGCACATCCAGAAAGTGCTGGGCAGCGACATCGTGATGATTTTCGACGAATGCCCGCCGGTCACACTGGATGGCAAGCCGGTGGACAAGCGCATCATCGACAAATCCATGCAGCTTTCGCTGCGCTGGGCCGAGCGTTCCAAACGTGCGCATGAAGGCAATGATGCGGCCTTGTTCGGCATCGTGCAGGGTGGCGTGCACCATGACTTGCGCAGCCAGAGCGCAGCGGGTTTGCAGGCGATCGGCTTTGACGGCTATGCCATCGGCGGCCTTGCCGTCGGCGAAACCGAGGCCGAGCGCAATGCCATGCTCGATCACACTGCGCCGCAATTGCCCGAAGACCGCCCGCGCTATCTGATGGGGGTGGGACGGCCGGAGGATTTGGTCGAGGCCGTGGCGCGCGGGGTGGACATGTTCGACTGCGTGATGCCGACCCGCAACGCCCGCAACGGGCATTTCTTCACTGCCACCGGCACGGTGCGCATCCGCAATGCCCGATACGAGCACGACCTTGCCCCGATTGAAGAAGGCTGCGACTGCTACGCCTGCGCCAACGGCTTCTCGCGCAGCTACCTGCGCCACCTCGACCGCTGCAACGAAATGCTGGCCCCGATGCTCGGCACCTTGCACAACCTGCGCTACTACCAGCGTCTGATGGCGCAAATGCGCGAAGCGATTGCCGCCGGGCGCTTTACCGATTTTCGTGCCGAGTTTTACCGCATGCGAGTTGCTGCCTGAGGAGCGGACACTTGGATCACCTCAATCGCGAACGCGGTCACTGAGGCGAGTGTGCAACGATTCAAGATGGAAAATATTGAACAGCGTACACTGTGCGGGAATTCAACCTCTAGGGAGGCGTCATGCGTGTTTCGCACTTCAATCGAATGTATCGCTGGATGATGGTTGCGGCGGTTGCCCTGGTCTTGAGCGCTTGCGCGAGCGGGCCGCATATCCGGACGGATGTTGACCCGGACGCCAACTTTGGTCAGTACCAAAGCTGGGGTTGGTATTCGCCCATCGCGATGGAACAGGCCGGCTATTCCAGTTGGATCAGCGAGCGGATCCGTGCCAATGTCGAGCGGGAAATGCAGGCGCGCGGCTACCGCTATGACGAAGCCAATCCGGACGTGAAGGTGAACTTCCAGCTTGCCACTCAGGAGCGCAGCGACGTTTACAGCATGCCGCGCACCGATTTTGCCTGGGCGTACAGCTACCGTGCGCGCACCTACGTAGCCGTGCCGGTGTGGTATGACGAGGCAGTCGTCAGCCGCTATACCGAAGGGACGTTGACGGTGGACTTGGTGGATGCCAAGCACAACCGTCTGGTATGGACGGGCGATGCCATCGCACGGGTGGCCAAGCGCACGCCGGAGGAGCGGGCTGCCGACATCGATACGGCGATTACCGCGATTTTTGCACGTTATCCTTATCGAGCCGGGGATGGCCAGCCATTGCCGTTGCAGGACAAGAAAAACTGATTCTCAAGAGCCGCCATGTGCGGCTCTTTTGTTTTGCGATGACGGTGCTGGTTTGCCCGGGTACCAAGCGATTGCAGCGTGGTAGCCGGAGGTGGGGGCGAGTTCCTGCAAATGCCAATCATCTGGCTTGCCCAGTTGCCGATCACAGGTGAGCAAGCGCAATTGCCCGTCTTCCAGCGTCAGTTGCAGCTTCGCAAGCCCGAACGACAACCCGTGGCCATGGGCTTTCAGGATGGCTTCCTTGGCACACCAAAGACGGATGAAGGCGGATTGCACCTGTGCTGCGGGCAGCGCATGCAGCCATCGGCTTTCTTCGTGGTGAAAGAAGCGCCTGGCCAGTGCCAGGGCGCGTGGACGGGGACGGTGCGCTTCAAGATCACAGCCTATCCGGCCTCGCGGACTCAGCACGATCAAAAGCCCATCACCGCTATGGCTCCAGTTGATGTCCAGAGACGACTGCGGGGTGAGAAGGAATGGACGATTGCGTGCATCACGGGCAAAGCGGATTTCGGCCGGCGAGCTGTGCAAATGCTCGGCCAGCCAGTCGCGCACGTGTTGCTCGGCGGGAGTACCGGGAGAGCAGGGCAGAAAGACGTGGAAAAACTGTGACGGCATGAGCAGAATCGTGAATGACATTCAGTATTGAATGCGGGGGCTGGTATGGTAGGTGTGCGCAGGCCACTGTGCATTCCTCAACAGACAAGGAGTTTCACATGAATACCATCATATGGCTGATCGTGGGCGGCATCGTGGGCTGGTTGGCCAGCTTGGTCATGAAGCGCGATGCTCAGCAAGGCATCATTCTCAATGTCGTGGTGGGCATTATCGGCGCCATGATTTCCGGCTTCCTGTTCGGCGGAGGCATCAACCAGGGCATCACCGTGACCAGTTTTGTGTATTCGCTGATCGGCGCAGTCATTCTGCTGTTTTTTGTCAACCTGCTTACCCGAGGTCGGGCACGCTGAAGGGGATGAAATCGATGCGGGACAAGGCTCGGCCTGCCGGGCTTTGTTCTGTTTCATTGTTTCAAGAGCGCCCAAGCGATGAATCTCCTGTGTATTGAAGCCACAGTCGGACTGCACCTGAATCCGGGGGGCATGGTACTCTCGACAAAATGAAAAAGCCCACTCTTGCCCTTTGCCTGCCGCTGGCATTGGCGGCCTGTGCCAGCCATGTTCCTGCCCCGTCTCCCGCTACCCATGAGGCTGCTCAGGCAGACGCCTCGTCCGCTGCCGAAGCCGCAACAAGCACCACGGCAGCCAGCAATCGTCCGACCCTGCCGCAACAGCCGCCGGAGCGTCCGGTGGCGCCGCCGGAAGTGACCGATCCGGCCATCCCGCGGGCGCAGCGCGAGGCCAATTTCGTCGAATACACTGCGCGCACTTACGGCATCGACCCGATGTACATCCGTGCCGTACTCTCCGAAGCGCGGGCGCAGCCGCGCATTGTCGAGGCGATTTCGCGCCCGGCCGAAGCGGTGCAGCCGTGGAAGGATTACCGTCCCATCTTCATGAATGATGCCCGCATCAACGGCGGCATCGCCTTCTATCGCGAAAACCGTGCTGCGCTCGACAAGGTGGCGGCCGAAACCGGTGTGCCGGCGGAATACATCGTTGCCATCATCGGGGTGGAAACCCAGTTTGGCCGCAACATGGGCAGCTACCGGGTGCTGGATGCGCTGTATACGCTGGCGTTTGATTTTCCGCGTCGGGCGCCGTTTTTTGCCGGCGAGCTGGCGCAGCTGTTTGCCCTGCACAAGGCCGAACCGCATCTTGCCATCACCCAGATCAAGGGCAGTTATGCCGGGGCGATGGGCATGGGGCAGTTCATGCCGTCGAGTTACCGTTTGTGGGCGCAGGACGGCAACGGTGATGGCCGCCGCAACATCCTGACCGACAAGGCCGACGTGTTCGCCTCCATCGCCAATTACTTCGTGGTGCATGGCTGGCAGCGCGGCGAGCCGGTGGTGGCGCGGGCCGACAAGGCGGCCGACAAGCCCGAATGGACGCCGGAGAACTTCGACCCGCTGTTCACTCAGGCCGAGCTGGGCGCGCATGGCTATCGTCCGCGTGCGGGCGAGCCGGTGCGTGACGGGGCGAGCGTGTTGAACTTCGAGGGCAGCGCCGGGCGCGAATACTGGATCGTGTACGGCAACTTCTACGTCATCAGCCGCTATAACCGCTCGCCAATGTACTCGCTGGCAGTGCACCAGCTGGCGCAGGCCATTCGCGCAGGAGCGGCAGGGTGATGAATGTCTGGCGCATCGGCCTGCTGGCCGGAACGGGACTGCTGCTTGCCGCGTGCGGCACGACGCCGAAGAAATCCGCTGCGCCGAACCCGGGTAACACCCCCGCGAGTGGGCACTCGGGCAGCAACCCGGTGCCAGCGGCATCCAGTGGAACGGCGCGGGTATCGCCCTATGCGCCGGCACAGGAAGATCCCGCCAAGCGCGGCAATTATGTCGCCGGTGGCTTGTATGCGCCCGGCGTCAGGGACACGGTGCCCGATTACATTCCGAATGTGGAAGCCATCCCGGAGCCGGAAGTGGTGCATTTGCCGCGTTCGGCCTATGGCAACCGCTCGCCCTACACGGTGCTCGGCAAGCGCTATACGGTGATGGACGATCATCGCGGCTATGTCGAGCGTGGCCGGGCCTCGTACTACGGCAACAAGTTTCACGGCCGCCGCACCTCCAATCAGGAGGTGTACGACATGTATGCCTTCACCGCCGCGCATCGCAACCTGCCGCTGCCGAGTTTTGCCCGCGTGACCAATATCGACAACGGCAAATCGGTGGTGGTCAGGGTCAACGACCGCGGCCCGTTCCATTCCGATCGGCTGATTGATTTGAGCTATGCCGCCGCGGTCAAGCTCGGCTTCCGCGAGGCGGGCACGGCCAATGTCGAAGTGCGCGCCTTGCTGCCGGAAGACATGGCGAGCACGCCTGCACCGACAATGGCTGCCCCGCTGGTTGCTTCCGTGCAACATCGCTTCGACATGCTGCAAAACGGTCAGGTGATGACGGCCGATCAGTTCGATCAGTGGATGGAATCCCGTCAGGTACGGGTCGCTGGGCGACCTGCGGGCAGCAAGGCAGCCGAGCCGCCGCCCAGTGCAGCAGTGGCGACGTCCGTTGCCGCGTCTGCCGGTGTCGTTGAGCTGCAAGTGGCAAGTTTTGCCAGCCCCGACAATGCGCAACGTGCCCTGGGGATGCTCAACGATGCAGGTGTTTCCGGTGCCCGGTTGCTTGATTCGGTTGTGAATGGCCGACGGGTCTGGCGTTTGCGGGTTGGCCCATTGGATGAGGCCAGCGCGTCGGCACTGGCTTCGCGCATTGTTGGACTTGGTTTTGGCCAGCCGACGCGAGTACGCCAGTGAGGCATGTGAGCTGCCTGTGCTCTTGGCAAAATACCTTGTAACTTTTCCCCTTTTCTGTCGTACTGACGACCTGATCCTTGTTTGAAGAAAACGCCGTGACTTCCCGAAGAATCCTTGTAATGGCGCCGTTGGCGCTTGCCGTGGCACTTGCCGGACTTGCTGTTGCCCAGACTCCGGTGAGCGAGCCTGCACCTGCACCCTCGCAAACGGTTTCGGCCTCGACATTGCCAGGTGCCGAAGCCACGGCGATTCCCCCGGCACCGGCGCCACGTGCCTACACGGCCTGGGTGGTGCTGGATGCGGCCAGTGGTGAAGTGCTGGCTGGCGAGAACGTCGATGCGCCACTTGAGCCTGCCAGCATCACCAAGGTGATGACCAGTTATGTCATTGCCGCGGAGATGGCGGCCGGCAAACTCAAACCTGATGATCAGGTGATGATGAGCGAGAATGCCTGGCGCAAGGGAGGCGCCGGTACCGATGGCAGCTACAGCGGCTTCGAGGTCAACAAGACCGCGCCGTTGGTGGAAATGGAAAAGGGAATGGTGGTGCAATCGGGCAATGATGCGGCGATTGCCTTGGCCGAGCATGTGGCCGGAAGTGAGGAGGCGTTTGCGACGCTGATGAATCACTATGCACAGCGCATCGGCATGAAGAATACCCGCTTTGCCAATGCCACGGGATTGCCGCAGGAGGGGCACTATGCCAGTGCCCGTGATCTGGCGCTGCTCGGGCGTGCACTGGCGCGGGACTTTCCCGAAGTCTATGGCTACAACAGCCTCAAGGAATTCACCGTCGGCCCGATTACCCAGCCCAACCGAAATCTGCTGCTGTGGCGCGACAATTCCGTGGACGGCATCAAGACCGGGCATACCTCCAGTGCCGGTTACTGTCTGATGGCGTCCGCCAAGCGTGGCGATCAGCGCCTGATCACGGTGATTCTGGGAGGCAGCAGCGAGGAGCAGCGCGCCACCGATTCGCTGGCATTGCTCAACTGGGGTTTCCGTTTTTATGAAAGCCACAGCCTGTATACGCCGGACAAGCCTGTTGCCACGCAGAAGGTCTGGAAGGGCGCTGCCGACAGTGTGCAATTGGGGGTGGCCTCTCCGCTGATCATCAGCCTGCCGCGTGGCAGCTATCCGCAAATGAAATCCAGCATGGATGTGCCGACCACGCTGGTGGCACCGATCGAGAAAGGACAGGAAATCGGCAGCGTCAAAATCACCCTGAATGACAAGGTGATTGCCAGCGCGCCGCTGGTGGCGATGGAAGCAGTTGAGGCGGGTGGCTTCTTCCGCCGGCTCTGGCACGAAATCCTGATGTGGTGGGATGCGCTGTAAGGCCGCGCAGCTTGAGCATGATGAATGAGCCGCCGCGTGCGGCTCATTCCATATTCCACCTTATTCCATCAGCATGGCGCGGATACTCTCCAGACTGGCGAGTGCACGCTCCCTGCGGCGCGCCGCATCGGCTTCGGGATCGACACCATCACGCTGGATTTCCGCTGCCGGCAATTCCTCGAAAAAGCGTGAAGGGGTGAGTTTGACCACACTGCCCCAACGGGTTGCGCGAATGGCGTGAGAAAGCCATAGCTGCTCCTTGGCGCGGGTGATGCCGACATACAGCAGGCGGCGTTCCTCTTCCAGTCGTCCCTCGTCCAGACTGGCCTCATGCGGCAAGATGCCATCTTCCATTCCAACGATGAAAACGTAGCGGAACTCCAGTCCCTTGGCGGCGTGCAGGCTCATCAGGCGAACTTGATTGCCCGGATCATCGCGGTCGTTGCGCGAGACGAGTGCAAGTTGCGCAGCCAAGTCGCCCACGCCGGCACCGCGCGCGCCCTCAAACCATTGTGCAAGCTCTTCCAGATTGCCGCGCTTGAGCTGGTAGATTTGCTCATTCTTGCTCTGCGCACGCAGCGCCGCTTCCATGCCGGATTGCACGGCCAGTTCGCGAACCAGCTCGGCCGCGCTGATTTCATGGGCGCGGCGGCGCAGGTGCTGGATGATGTCGGTGAAGGCATGCAGGGCATTGGCGGCTCGGGGCGAGAGCTGCTTGAGAAGCCCAAGTGATTCGGCAGCTCGGGAAAGCGGCAGATGTGCCTCGCGAGCCAGTTCGGCCAATCGTGCCAAGGTGGTTTGCCCAACCTCGCGCTTGGGATTTTGCACCGCGCGCAAGAAGGCGCTGTCATCTTCCGGATTGGCGAGCAGGCGAAGCCAGGCCAGTGTGTCCTTGACTTCGGCGCGATCAAGAAAAGCGGTTCCCCCGGAAAGGTGGTAGGGAATGCGCAACATTTGCAGGGCCTTTTCCAGCGTGCGCGATTGATGATTGCTGCGGAAAAGTATGCAGAAATCGCTCCATGGCGCCTGATTGCGGCCATGCAGAAATTGGATCTCGGCAGCAACTTTCTCTGCCTCGTGTTCGCTGTCTCGGCATTCCCAGACACGGATGCGCTCGCCATCGGCAGCATCACTCCACAGTGTCTTGAGATGCTGGTGCGGATTGTGGGCAATCAAGTGATTGGCTGCCCGCAGCACGCGATTGCTGCAACGATAGTTCTGTTCGAGCTTGATGAGGGTGAGGCCGGGATAGTCCTGACCCATCTGGGCGAGATTCTCCGGATTGGCACCGCGCCAGGCGTAGATGGATTGATCATCATCCCCCACGCAAGTGAACTGGCCTGCCTCGCCGGCCAAGGCTTTCAGTAGACGATATTGGGCATCATTGCTGTCCTGGCATTCGTCAACCAGCAGATAACCGATGCGCTCGCGCCATGCCATGCGTGCCTCGTCATCGGTTTCCAGAAGCTGCACCGGCAGCCGGATGAGATCATCGAAATCCACGGCATTGAAGCTTTCCAGCCGCGCCTGATAGCGGGCATACAGTTGTGCGGCTTCGAGCTCGCGAGTACTGGAGGCTGCTGCCAATGCCTCGGCAGGGGAAAGCCCGGCATTCTTGGCACGAGAAATCAGCCCCAGGCTTGCCTGTATTGCGTCCGGCTTGGCGCCGGGCATCAGGTCTTTCACCAGGGCTTGTGCGTCATCGGCATCAAACACCGAAAAACCGCGCTTGAGCCCCAGTTTGGCGCAATCGATCTGTACGATCTTGAGGCCGAGCGCATGGAAAGTGCAGATGGTGAGCCCTTCGCCCGCGTCACCGCGCAAGCGTTTGGCAACGCGCTCGCGCATTTCCTTGGCGGACTTGTTGGTAAAGGTGATGGCGGCGATGCGGCGTGCCGGATAGCGGCCACTACCGACCAGATGCGCGATCTTCTCCACGATGACGCGAGTCTTGCCACTGCCAGCCCCTGCCAGTACCAGCAGCGGACCTTCGGTATGCAGAACAGCTTGGCGTTGTGGGAGATTGAGGCCGTGCATGGGAAGCGGGGGTACGGATCGGGGTAGGGATTTTAGAGGGATGCGGGGGCGCTGTCTCAGTTCGTGCATCAGGCACCGTAAAATGCCCGCATGAACACACCTGCCTTCTCCCTGCCGTTCAACTGGAAAGTCCCCGCCGGGCGCGCGCTGGAGCTGGCGCTGAACCGGGCGCTGGCGCTGGATGCCGATACCCGTGCCGGGCTTGCCGCGCTGGATGGGCAGCGCGTGGCCCTCTATCTGGCCACGCCGCCGCTGGCTCTGCAAATCCGCGTGCAAGGCGAGCGTCTGACAGTCGGGCCGGTGACGGAAAATCCCGGCCTGTCGGTACGCACCAGTCTGGGGGCGTTGTTGCAGCAAGTACCGGGCTTGCGCCGTGAAGGTGCCGCGCCAATCGGCCAATTGCGCATCGAAGGCGATGCTGCACTGGCGCAACGCCTGCAGAAACTTGCCGCCGGCTTCGACCCGGATTGGGGGCTGCCGCTGACGCAGGTATTCGGCGAAGTGCTGGGTGTGCAGATCGCCAATGCCATCGCCTTTGCCTTGCGCCGCGCGCGTCATGCCGGCAGCGAGTTGGCCGCCAGCACGGCGGAGTGGTTGACCGAAGAGTCCGGCAGCGTTGTCGGGCGCGAGGAGCTGGCCGCCTTCCACGAGGATGTCGATACCCTGCGCGATGACGTCGAGCGGCTGGCCGATCGCATCACCCGGCTCAAGGGGGCGGCATGAAATCGGCACGCCGGGTCTGGCGCATTGGCCGGGTGCTTCTGCGCTACCGGCTGGACGCGCTGCTCGATGGCACCTCCGCCGAGCGCTGGCTGAAACTCGCCCGCCCATTCGTGCCCGATGCTGCCGCCGACGTGCAAGCGATGCCGCGTGGCGAGCGCCTGCGCCGGGTATTGCAGGAGCTGGGGCCGATTTTCGTCAAGTTCGGGCAGATTCTTTCCACCCGCCGCGATTTGGTGCCCGCGGACGTGGCCGATGAGCTTGCCCTGTTGCAGGATCAGGTCGCGCCGTTCGATGGCGAGGCGGCACGCCGCATCGTCGAAGACGCTCTCGGCCAGCCCATCGAGGTGCTGTATGCCCGCTTTGACACCACGCCGCTCGCCTCGGCCTCGATTGCCCAAGTCCACGCGGCCACCCTGCACGATGGCCGCGAAGTGGTGGTGAAAGTGGTGCGCCCGGGCATCGACCGGCAGATCGCCGCCGACATCGCCCTCCTGCACGATCTTGCCAGCGTCATCGAGCATACCCATCCGCGCGCCGACAAAATCCGCCCGCGCGAAGTCGTGGCCGAAATCGAATCCACCCTGGCGGCGGAAGTGGACTTGCAGCGCGAAGCCGGCAATGCCAGCCTGCTGCGCCGCAACTGGCTCGACAGCGGCGACATGTATGTGCCGGAAGTCATCTGGAGCCATACCACCGAACGGGTGATGACCTGCGAGCGCGTGCACGGCATCCACAGCGATGACATCGCCGCCCTCGATGCCGCCGGCATCGACCGCAAGGCACTGGCGGCCAAGGGCGTGCGCGTGTTCTACGAGCAAGTGTTCCGCGACAACTTTTTCCATGCCGATGCCCATGCCGGCAATATCTGGGTGGACCCGACCCGGCGCGAAAACCCGCGCTTCATCGCGTTGGACTTCGGCATCATGGGCCAGCTCTCGCGCGAGGATCAGTACTATCTCGCCGAGAACTTCATGGCGATATTCAACCGCGACTACCGCCGCATCGCCGAGCTGCACGTGGAAGCAGGCTGGATGCCGGGCGATGTGCGCATCGACGAGCTGGAGGCAGCCGCACGCGGCATTTGCGAGCCGTACTTCACCCGCCCGCTGTCGGAAATCTCGCTGGCCGAGCTTCTGGCCAAACTGTTCCGCATGGCGCAGCGCTACCAATTGACACTGCAACCGCAGCTCATCCTGCTGCAAAAAACCCTGCTCAACATCGAAGGCGTCGGCCGCCAGCTCGACCCGCAAATCGACATCTGGGCAGTGGCAAAGCCGGTGCTGGAGAAAATCCTGCGCCAGCGCTACAGCCCGCGCCATTTGTTGCGCGAATTCGGCCGCCGTCTGCCCGCCCTCGTCACCCGCGGCCCGGACATGCCCGGCCTCGTGCACGACTGGCTGAAACAGCAGGTCGATGGCGGCCACCTGATCCAGATGCAGTCCGAGGATGTGCGTCTGCTCTCCAAAGACCTGCACATCATGCAAAAGCGCATGATTTCGGCCATTCTCGGCGTCGGCCTGCTCATCGTGGCGAGCGTGTTGTTCGGCCTTGAAGCCGGCGGGCCGCGCCTTCTGCGCATCCCGGTCGCCACCTGGGTAGCCGGCATCGGCGGCATCTGGGCCCTGTTTGCCGCCTGGCCGCGGCGGCGGATAAAACCCGGGAAGTGATGATCGGGCTGTTGGGTGGACGCGTTCTGCTGCGATGCCGGTGATGCATGTTGCCGGGGGGCTCGGTTGAACCGTTTTGCAGCTTGGCAAAGACATGCCCCGGCCGCAGTGCCATAGCGGTGGATCTTGATGCGGCAGACACAATTTTCCATGACTAAATCTGCCGCGATTTGGCCCGAGCAGCCCGGAATTAATTAAAATAAGTCCTTTCCCTCAATGGAGTCCGCAATGGGACTTGGTCTTGTCAATACCGGCAAAAATCCCCCCGATGAAATCAATGTCATCATTGAAATCCCCAAGGATGCCGAGCCGGTCAAATACGAAGTGGACAAGGATTCCGGTGCGATTTTCGTCGATCGCATCCTTTCCACTCCGATGCGCTATCCGTGCAATTACGGCTATGTCCCCAATACGCTGTGCGGTGATGGCGATCCGGCCGACGTGCTGGTCATCCTGCATCTGCCATTGTTGCCCGGTAGCGTGATCCGCTGTCGTCCGGTTGGTGTCCTGAAAATGTCGGATGAGGCAGGCAGCGATGAAAAGTTGATTGCCGTTCCGGTGGCCAAGATTTTCCCGCGCTATGCCGACGTGGAAAATGTGGACGAGTTGAGTGCCCACTGGACGCAGCGCATTGGTCACTTCTTCGAGCACTACAAGGATCTTGAAAAGGGCAAATGGGTCAAGATCGAAGGTTGGGGCGATGCGGAGGAAGCCAAGGCCATCCTGCGCGAGGCAATCCAGCGTTATCGTGAAATTCCGACTTTGGACAAGCCGAAATTCTGAGTCGCTTGCTTGCGGCTTCTCGAAACAAGGCCCGGCAATGCCGGGCCTTGTTGTTTGGCGGGTAGGGCACCGGGAACGGCTCGATGGTGAAGGCAGAAGGACAGCGCTGGCATAGCATTGGTTCACGAGCGACTGTCCACCACACGGTACCGCTGCACTTGCAGAGCATCACACGACTACTGCCGAGAGGAAGAAGGCGGCAAGTGGGGAAGGTTCCAGGCACAGGCAGGTTGTGCCTGCAGGCAGGATGCTCGCAGCGGGTGAGGATCAGCGAATCTCCATCAGCCCATCGCTGCGGAAATGCACCCGCGATGGATCGGTTTTCAGGAAGTTGCGCAGGTTCTGGCCAGCCAATTGTCGCAACTGGCGTTGAATGGCGGGATTGGGGTTTTGTTGCAGTTCGTGACGTGTCAGTGCCACCACCATGCCCAGCGTGACCAATTGCTCGTGACTGACTTGCCGTTCGGCATTGGAAAGATTGGCAAAATCGGGGAATTCCGACAGGATGTGGCGCATTTGCTCGGCCGCCAGTTTGAACTGGTCATCGGAATAGTTGACATTGTTGTAGGCCATCCACGAGCCAACCAAATAAGCGGCCAGCGCACTGCCCATGTCATTGACCGGAACACCCAGCTGCCGTGCCATTCGTGGCCATTGGTCATACATCTGCTGCATTTTTCGCCGCGCCTCGGCGCGCTCGGCAGTTGGATAATGGGCGGCCATCTCATCCAAGCCGCGGCCTTGACCCGTAGGGGTAAAGCTGGTTCTGACGGCAGGAGAGGCGCGGGACTCGCTGCGTGTCGTCTGGCTGCTGCCATTGCGGCGCGGTGGATCAACTGGAAGGTTGTGGCCTCGCTTCTTGGCACTCTCGCGGATGGTGGCATTGCTCAGAATGGAGTATCCGGCGTTGATGGACATGCTCCAGCCAAGATCCGGGGTAATCGGCATGATCTGCGTGGTGGCAGGAGCAACATACAAGACGGTGGCCAGCAAAGTGGCTGCAAGGGCTTTGTGTTTCATGAGGCACTCCGTAGCAAAGAGGGGGATTACGGCTTCGATGGCATCAGCCACGGCTAATGAATGCACCTTTGTACTGAACACAACCTTAGTTTTACTTGCGGCCAGGATGCTGAAAATCCCGTTCATGGCAAGGGTGAGATGCGCTTGCCATCACCATCAATGCCCGAAAATGACAAACCCCCGGACGAGCCGGGGGTTTGCTGGGTGCGCCTTGCGGCGCATCATCAAGAAAGGATTACTTGATGATCTTGGCGACCACGCCGGCGCCGACGGTGCGGCCACCTTCGCGGATGGCGAAGCGCAGGCCTTCGTCCATTGCCACCGGGTTGATCAGGCTCACCGTCATCTTGACGTTGTCGCCCGGCATCACCATTTCGGTGCCTTCCGGCAGTTCCACCGCACCGGTGATGTCGGTGGTGCGGAAGTAGAACTGCGGACGGTAGCCC
>JBHADJ010000148.1:0-2653 GCA_041855065.1 Lysobacter sp. | reverse complement strand
GGCCTATCTTGCCCCACATCTGGATGCCCTGCTCATTGCCCCGAAGGATGAAGCGGCTGCTCTTGGCCTGTATCGCGGACTCTCGGGCACGCGTGCGGTGTATGGCGTGAAACTGGCACTGGCAAGCCATGCCCGCAAACAGACACCGTTTGATGCAGTCGATGCGGTGGCCGGGCAATTGCTCGGCGATGCCGATGCCGTTGCCTATCTTGCCCGCCAGCTCGGCAAGCTGCGTTGCGTGGAGGATGAAGATACCCTCCTGCGCAGCCCGCTTGGCCTTGCGCGCGATGGTTTTCTTGCCAAGGGGGGCAGCATCGAGCGCTTGCGGTTGCCCGGTACGGCCGCACTCAAAATCGGCAGTGGCGATAACCGCGCGCGACAAAAATCGCTGCGCGAGGAGATCGAGCAGCTCAGCCGCAACGAGCAGCAACTGGCACAGGCATTGAAGGCGCTGGAAGCCCCCTTGCAGGTATTGGCGAGAATCGAAAACGGCGCGCAGTTTGTCGGCGATGTGCACGCACAACTGCTGAAATACCAGGATATTCACGCCCGCCTTGCCAGTGGCGAGGCGCAACTTGAAAGCACGCGCGACCCCGATCTTGTGCGGCTGGCCGAAGCCCGTGATGAGCTCAAACAGCAAATCGAGCAACTCGAGCACGCACGCGAAACCGCCATCAGCGACAAGTCGCGTGCCGAAACCGTAGTTGAAAAATTGCAGCAACTGCTCAATGGGCTGGAAACACAAAGCGATGCCATTGCACAAATGGCCAGCACCGCTTTCCGTCATCCCGATACCGATCCGAACGAGGTGGAAAGGCAGCGTGCACGGCTGGATGAAAAGCATCCTGAAGACCTCATCAGCCGGAAAAATGCCGCCGAACTTTTGGCCAAGGATGCGCAGCAACAATTGCAAAACCTGCTGCGCGATGCTTGGCCGCTGCTGCGCCAATACGCCCAAGACCACGCCTTGCCACTGCAACTGGAGTCGGACGACTGGCGCGCGGCTCACCAGCTTGTCCGCGAGGACATCGAGCAGCTGCAACAAACCGAACTTGCCCGTTACCAAACGCAGGCCGATGATGCCTACCGCACGGCTGTGGATACCTTTCGCTCCAGTGTCGCCCACACCCTGCACGATAACTTCGTGCGTCTTGGCAACCAGATCAATGCGCTCAACCGTACCCTGCGCCGCAGCCCTGCGTTTTCCAACAACGAGCGCTACGAGTTTCGCAAACAAGTCGCTGCCGAGTATGCCGAGCTTTACCGCTTCATCGAGCGGGCGGCCGATATCGGTGAAACCGATACCCTGTTCGGCTCTGCCGGAGAAGTGCCCGCCGCCTTCCGCGATATCGTCGAAGATCAAACCAGTGGCCGTTTGCCGCAATCGCCGCTGGACGATTACCGCCGCTTCTTCCATTTCGAGGTCGTCATCAAACAGGCGGGCGAAGTCATCGGCAACTTGAGCGAGCGCATGCGTTCGGGCTCCGGCGGCGAACACCGCGCCCCGCTGTACGTGATTGCCGGTGCGGCGCTGGCTGCGGCTTATGGCAAGGGGGATGGGCAACAGGACGGCCTTGGCCTGATTCTGCTTGATGAATTTGGCGACAAAATCGATGCACAGAATGCCCGCGCCACCACCGACTATCTGCGTTCACTCGGTCTGCAACTGGTGGTTGCAGCGCCCGATACCGCACAGGGCACTCTGACGGGCGTTCTGGACAGCTATATCGAGCTTTTCCGCGACGGCCCACTGTTGCAGCTGACACAGGTGGAGATGGAGGCCAGTGGCCGTGAAATCATGGCCAGCGACCAATTCAGCCTGCACCCGGAACTGCTGCAGGCCCAAATCGACCGCATCCACAGCGCGCTTGACCGCAATGAGCGGGCGTAATCACCACACCGCCGCAGCCAGCGCCGAAGCGGTATTGCGACGGCTCCTGAGCCGGGCGGAAAAAGCACAACACGCTGCCAGCCCCCGGCGGCTGCGCCTTGCCTTGAATGGCAGACAATGCCCTGAATATCAAGCGCAACGAGATCTGGATGCCAAGGAGGCGTTTCTCGCCGTATTCAATTCTGCTGCGGCACAAGGGGCCATCGATGTCCACCTTGCCAAGCCACGTGGTTTTGAGGAAGCCGAGCCCGCCGCGATCGAAGTGCGCAATATCGCGGCGCTGGCCGCATTTCTCGGCCAGACTTTGCGCCACGATCGGGTTTTGGCTGCCGCCAGTGTGTTGCAGCGTGCCCAAGCCCATTTTCCCGTCATTGCCGAAGTCATCAATCAGTGGCAAGCAGGCAAGAAGGTTCGACGTCAAGACGAGTGCGCCGCGCCACATCTGGCTGCCGCTGCACGCTTGCTCATGGCCCGGCAGCAAGAGCTGGAAGAAGCCCTGCTGCGACGTGAAAGCATCCGCCTCTTTGGCGATGGCAAGTATATTGAAACGCATCTGGCGCCCTGGCTTGATCTGTTGCTGCATCAAAGCCTTGAAGCCAGCGGGCTGGAAAAGCGCGATATTTTTGCCCGCATCGGCCTGCGCCATGCACCGCAGCCGCTGCTGCTCGCAGGCCACGGCCACGCCCACCTGCAAGATGGGCCGGTACGCCTGTGTCGCGACTATCTTGGACTGCCGATGAATGCCCTGCTCGGGCTGGAGGC
>JBHADJ010000147.1:0-7013 GCA_041855065.1 Lysobacter sp. | reverse complement strand
GATGTTGGCACCGATGATCTCGGCCACATCGGTCAGAATCTGGGTCAGGCGGTCGGCATCGTACTGCTCGTCGATGTATTCGATGTAGCGGCGGCGCTCGGCTTCGGACGCGGCATAGCACACGTCGTAGATGTTGAACGAAAGCGACTTGGTGAGGTTGTTGAAACCCTGCAACTTAAGACGCGGCAGAGGCTTGACCACAGGCGTGACTCCAATTTCGAGGATACAAAATGCCAAGGTCCAAGCCGCATCGCGACCTTTTCCTTGACGGTAACGCTACATATTGCCATAAAGACCTTGCTCATGGAGCAGGCACAGCCTAAGCTGGCCCCATATTTCCGGATTCCCGCATGAACCTCCCCGCCTCCCTCAAACTGGCGCTACACCGCCAAGCAGGTCTCTTGACTCCTGACCCCGACGCCATCAGCCGTTTTCTGCAGCATGCACATCATCGGCGCTACCCGGCACGCACCAACATCTTCCGCCCCGGTGATGCCTCCACCAGCTTCTACTACATCGTGGAAGGCTCGGTGAGCATCCTCATTGAGGAAGATGACGGACGCGAGCTGACCTTGGGCTATTTCGGCCCCGGCGAGTTCGTCGGTGAAATGGGACTGTTCTCCGACCTGCCCAAGCGCGAAGTCATCTTGCGTACCCGTTGTGCCACTGAAGTGGCGGAAATCGGCTGCCATGCCTTTCTCGATCTGCTCAAGGGGCCACTGGCACAGGATGCCTCCACCCTGCTCTACTGCATCGGTCATCAGCTCGCTCGCCGCCTGCGCGATACCACTCGCAAGGCAAGCCGCTTGGCCTTTCTGGATGTTTCCGACCGCATCCGCCGCACCCTGCATGACTTGACGCTCGAAGCGGATGCGATGAGCCATCCCGATGGCGTCCAGCTGCGCATTTCCCGTCAAGAGTTGGCGCGCCTTGTCGGCTGTTCGCGGGAAATGGCCGGACGCGTGCTCAAAAAGCTGCAGGCGGACGGCCTGCTGTTTGCACGCGGCAAAACCATTGTCGTGTACGCCGAGCAGCGCAAACCCGAGCCATCACCATGAATACCGATATCCACGCCGACCTGCTGAATGCCTCATTGGCGGATGCCGACGATGTAGCCTGTCTGCTTTCGCAATTGGGCTATCCCTGCGACCGCGAAGATGCCAGCGAGCGCATCCATGCCATCATCGCCAATGACCGTCAGGCACTGGTATTGGCTCGTCACAATGGCAGCGTCTGTGGCCTGATTGCCCTGGATTTCATGTATTACCTGCCGCTTGGCACCACCACCTGCCGCATCACCGCGATGGTGGTGACACCCGAGGCGCAAGGGCGCGGCCTTGGACGACAGCTGATTCGCGAAGCCGAGCGTCGGGCCAGGGCAGGCGGGGCGGCTCGCCTTGAAATCACCAGCGGTTCGCAGCGCGTGGATGCGCACGCCTTTTATCGTGCCTGCGGCTACAGCGACGGCACCGTGCGCTTCGTCAAGCATCTGGGGGCCTGACAAGAACCTTCGGCAACGACGCACTGCACGCGCAACCAGCATGGTTGTTCAGCCCGTGCGTCAACGCACCCGCCAAACAAAAAGGGCGTGGAGACATCCCTCCACGCCCTTTCTTCGTCACGGCGCGTCCTTGTCCTTTTCGCGCTTTTCTTTCATGTACTGATCCACCCAGCGCTCGGCCACCCGACCGGCCGCAAAGCGCCCGCCGATGCCGAAGGCAATTGCCACCGCAACAGCCACCGAGCCCAGCACCAGCGAGAAAGCCAGATTGACGATGCTGTCGGCAATCCCCATCGCGCGCAATCCCATGGCAATGACAAGACCGAGGATCGCCACCCGGGCAATTCGGGAAAGCCCCACGGCATTGTCCGGATTGGCACGCAGGATGGCCGCTGCCGCAAGCCCCGCCAGCCAGTGCCCCACCACCAGAATCACGAGTCCGAGAAGAATATCGCCCGAGAAGGCGATGAAGGTTTCCACAAGGCTGCGCACGCCAGCAAATCCAACCAGATCCGCCGCTTCCACCGTCGCAAACAGCATGATGAAGAACAGAACCAGATGCCCGGCCAGACGCGAGAGCGTCAGCGGCTTGTCATCATCGGCCATGCTCAGCTTTTCAACCACGTCATCCTCCGGAGCCGGTGCCGCTTCCGTTGCCGCCTCCGGTGCAGCCAACGCATGCCCCATGCCAAGACGCTCGGGCAGCCGATCAAGCCCCAGGCTGGCCAGAAGACGGCTGACCAGCCCGGCAACAAAGCGGCCAATCATCCAGGCAAGGAACAGGATTGCGGTCGCCGCCAGAATCCCCGGCACGCTGGATACCATGATGTCCAACATGCGCGTGAGTGGCGCGGAAATCGCCGTGATCTTGAGCGCATCCAGAGCGGCGATCAATGCCGGCACAAACACCAGAATGAAAACCAGCGTGCCGCCAAGCTGGGACAGACGCATGTCCCGGGTTGCCTCGTTGCCTGCCGAAAACCGATCAATGCCGGTCGATGCCAGCAGATTGCTGACCAGACCACGCAACACCTTGGCCAATACCCAGCCTGCCACCGCGATGACGATGCCGACAAAAATTTGCGGCAACATCAGCATGATCTCGCTGCTCATCAGGGAAAGCGGGCCGAACAGCCCTTCGATTCCCAGCACGCCGACAATCGCCGGCAAGAACAGCAGCACCACCAGCCAATAAGCGACATTGCCCATGCTGGCCGAAACCGGAGGCATTTCCGCTTCTTCCGAGAGCCGTTCGTCAATCTGTGTGGCAGCAAGGCCGCGGTTGACCACGCTGCGCACCACGGTTGCCACGATCCAGGCCAGTGTTGCCAGAGCCAGCGCCATCAAGATGCGCGGCAGATAGCCCATCACGGTACCTGCCAATATCGACAGCGGACCGGAGACGCCATCCACATTGAATACGCTGAAAATGCCAATGACCGCAAGCAGCAGCACAAACCAGAACACCAGTCGCGCAATCAGTTTTTCATAGTTGAAGTCGCCGGCATCCGGCGTAGCACCATTGATGCGTCGATTGATGCCCAACGATCCCAGCCCTTTACGGGTCACTGCCGAAAGTGCCAGAGCAACGAACCAACCGATCAAAAGCAACGCAATGCCGCCAAGCAGATTGGGCAGATAATTGCCCAACGAATTCTGCAAGGTGACATGCCAAGGGGGGGAGTACGGCATCGGATTTCTCCTGACTTGGGAAGGGGTCAGCCAAGCCTACGCCAGACGGATTACCGGAATCCACATCCGCATCAAATTAGCGGCAGTCTTTTCGGCATGCCAGCATTCACCTCCATCATGCGAGGCTGTCGACTTTCCCGCAAAATCCCTGCCATGCGCCTTCCTACCCTTCTTCTCGCCCTGTTTGCCGCATCACCGATACTGGCCTCGCAAAAGCCTGAAATTGAACGCCCTGTTGCACCACCGCAAAACATCGGGCAATTGCATGCGCTACGCGTCATTCCCGAAGCATGCAGGCGTCTGCAAGGGCGCTTCAACGGACAAGGCCAAACGCCCGCATATGCCATGGAAGCGGTCAGAAGTCAGGCCGGCTGCCGACCACGTGCATTGTTCGGCATGGCGACCTCCTCTGCCGGCCCCAGCGAAAATGGCTGGCTTCTGCATGATGTGATTCGCATCCCGAACGCCAGCTGCCCCAGCCAGCTTGCCGTGCTGCGCATCTGGCGACATCCCGGCAATATCCAGACGCCCAAGGTTGACGTGTATGGCCGCAGCCGCATTTATCTGCAAGACGCCATGCAAGACCCTGCACAAAATGTTCCGCGCTATGCCGCGCACATGCAGGTAGAGGGCGAATGCCGCTGATGCCGTGATGCAACGGAGGCACGCCTGCCCTGCCCCATGCACCCTGCCAGCCGAGCATGAAAATGGCCGGGTTTCCCCGGCCATTGCAGTTTCTGATTGCGCTCGTTGGATTACTGCGCACGCTCGAACGCATAACCCGCCACGCGCCAAGCGTCCGGATCCTGACGGAAGCTGACCAGCTCGATCAGGGTACCGCCCGAAGCAAAGCGGGTAGCAAAGCGCACACTGATGTAGTCGCCCGCCGGGGTGCTGTTGGCACCGGCAGCCGCTTCCACCCGCTGGCGGATGACCGAGAACCAAGTGCGCGACTGCACTTGACCAAGCGGTGCCCGCGCAGCGGAAATCTGGCGAACGAAGGCATCGCGTGTCACCACGGCCTTGGCCGTGGCCGAGCTGCCGTCCCAGACTTCGCCCGCCTGATTGTTGTCCACCAGTTGCAGCACCTGCAATGCCCCAAGAATCATGCTGTTGGCATCAGCTTCGGGGAGCTGCTCGGCCGACGAACGTGCCGGCTGTGCCGCCTGGCGCTGCTGCGCCAGTGCAGGCTGCGACAGGGCGGCACAAGCTGCCAGCACCAAACTGAAAAAAACGGGCTTCTTCATCATCAAGCAATCCTCTGCGATGCGGGGACTCAATTCTGAGTCCCCGTGGCACGCACTTCAACCCGGCGATTGGGCGCAAGACACGCAATGCGAGCGGCACGCGGCATTGCTGCATCACAGCTCTTGACCGGTTGCGCCTCGCCCATGCCGATCGCACGGATCAGCACCGAGGGCACGCCCTCAGCGATCAGGAAGGCACGTACCGTTTCCGCCCGGCTTTGCGCAAGCGCCAGATTGCTGGCCGAAGTCCCGATCTCATCGGTATAGGCCAGCACATCGACGTTCTTCAGCTGTGCCATGCCCTTGAGCTGGGCTGCCAGCGTGGCAAGACGCTGACGCCCTTCGCCCGACAGCTCCGCACGGCCAAAGGCAAACAAGGCATCGGCATCCAGCTCCACCGGCGCCATGCCAACATCGATCACGGCGGCCGCTGCCGGTGCCGGCGTCGGCGGTGCAATCAGCCCCGCGCAATCCTGCGGCTGCCAATGCAGGCTGCGCGCCAGATAGTCGCGGTCAAAAATGATCTTGAATTGGCAGGTCTTATCGCCTTCGGCAGTGCGGAAGTGGAACAGATAGTCCCACTCACGCACGCGGTAGAAGCCTTCGGCAAAGTGCGGCGTACCGATCAAGGCATAGATCTGATCCTTGTTGAGCCCGGGCGTGACTTCACGCACATCGGCCGGGTTCGGAAAGGTGCCTGCCTTCTGGTAGGCACCCTTGATTTCCGGGAAGACCACATCCGCCGAAGTTCCCTCCGGCGTGATGTCGCGGCTGACATGCGTGCTGCAAGCCGAGAGTGAAAGCCCAGCGGCAATGGCCAGGGCCAGAAGTGCTTTGTGCTTTTTCACATTGTTCTCCATGTTGATCACCACTGGACGCCCACACCGGCCGAGAAGCCCCAGTCGCGGCTGGTATTGCCACTGGCTTGTGCCTTGTAGACCCACTTGCCGTTTTCGGTGATGCCCGAAAGGCCGAAGGCCAGACCATATTCGCCCTGATAGCCGCCCACAGCCGCCGAGAACATGCTCTTGCCCGGCAGATAGGCTTGCGGCAGACCGGCCATCGCCATCGCCGAGGCAGTGGCACCACGATAGCCGCGATCAATCTGCCAGATGTCATTGCTCAACTCACCAATGCGCTGATCGGTATAGGCATTGGCACTGGCGATGCCGGCATTGAGCTGGCTCACATTCACCGCATCGGTATCGGCCACACCGGCACCGACATTGCTGATGACATTGCCACCCATGTTGACCGTTTGGCCGCCCGCGACCTCAAAGCCACCATTGAACGTGGTCGTGCCTTCCACCACCGGGCTGTCCACCACGCTTACGGTATAGGTATCGCCATTCTGGGTGACCTGGGTATTGGTGCCCGCCACCACCTTGGTAGCGCCACTGCCGCCGCCAGCCACCGCATTCAGGGCATCCTGCACGTTGTTGTAGGTGTTGCCGCCCACCGTCAGGCTGACATTCAAGCCACCACCCGGGGTATAGGTAGTACCACCGCCCAGCGCCAGCGCCGTGGCATTACCGAGGTTGTTGAGCGCCGTGCCCACGGCAAACAGCTGCGAGCCATTCACCGCATCGGTGGAGGAGGCGCTCAAGCGACCCGCGGCCACATTGACGATGCGGCGCTCATTGCCGGCACTGCCGACCGACACCACCGCCACCGCATTCACGCCCGCCGCATCACCACCGTTGAGCATGAAGGTGCCGGTATTGTCCACCGCTTGCGTTACCGCACCCGAGCCGATCGCCACACTGCCCGCATGGCTGGCCGTGGCGCCCTTGCCCATCGACACGGCATTTTCCGCCGTCGCGCTGGCATCGACACCGGCAGCCATCGCACCATTGGCCGTGGCACCGTCGTTATCGTAGTTGCCACCCTGGGTGCCGCCGTCGTTGACGCTGTAGTAGTGGGTCTTGGCTGCCGCCACTTCCGTGCCGACATAGTCCTTCAGCTGGCCGAGATTGACCGCATCCCCATCTTCGGTGCCATCACCGAGGTTGCTGATCTTCTTGCCGCCCATGTCGATGCCATTGGCATTGATGGTCGGGCCACCGGCAATGGCAAGGCCATTGGCATCGAGCACATTGCCACCCGCCGTCACGCTATCCACGTCCAGATCGCGGCTCAAGGTGATTTCCACCTTGCCATCCTGGTCGGTACCGGTTTGCGCCACGCTGATATTGCTGTCGGTGCTGATAAAGGTGACCACACCATTGGGGCCAATATTGGCCTTGTTGCCAGCCGCATCGGTCACCGTCCAACCGGCATTCACCAGCGTCTGCATGGCCTTCAACTGGCTCATGTTCACCGCGTCGCCATCATTGACGCCTGCGGCCAAATTGCTGATGGTCTTGTTGCCCATGTCGATGCCAGTAGCACTGATCACCGGGCCACCGGCAATGGCAAGGCCATTGGCATCGAGCACATTGCCACCCGCCGTCACGCTGTCGAACGTCACGTCCTTCGCCGTCGATACCTTGTAGATCGTCTGACCGTTCGCGCCCGTGTCTTCTTCCACCACGATGTTGTCGCCTTCGATCACTTCGGTCTTCGCCGCCAAG
>JBHADJ010000146.1:0-17137 GCA_041855065.1 Lysobacter sp. | reverse complement strand
CCATCGAGAACCTGGCCTATGTGGCGGGCGTCAACCGTACCGGCCGCGACGGCAATGGCCTGGATTACAGCGGCGACAGCGTGGTGCTGGACTTCATGGGGCAGCCCCTTGCCGGTGGCGAGGGCGAATTCGTGGCCACCACCCTCCTGTCGGCCAGCGCCCTGCAGCAATTCCGCGAGCGTTTCCCCGCACTCCAGGACGCGGATGATTTCAGACTTTGAAGTCGTCCGCACCCGACAAGGCTCCCGATTGCCTGTTCCTTGAGCGATATCAAGTGCAGAAGACAGGCAAACGATGGACAATGTCGGCAGCCCCCTCCTGCCGAGGCGGCTTTTCCTTCGACATTTTTGGAGCCATGCCATGAAACTACGCACTTCCCTGCTTGCTGCAGCCACCGTTCTGACGCTTGCTGCCTGCAACCAAGCAACTGAAGCCCCGACCGAGACCCCGGCAGCTGCGCCGGCCGCCACCGCCGAAGCACCGGCCGCATCCGCCGTGGATACCGCTGCGGCTGCGCCCACCGACAGCAGTGCAGCCGCCCCGGCCGCCGCAGGCGAGTGCGCCTTCAACCTGGAAGGCAACGACGCCATGCAGTTCAACGTCAAGAACATCGACGTGCCCAAGACTTGCACCGAGTTCACCATCAACCTCAAGCACACCGGCAGCGCCAGCGTGGAAGCGATGGGACATAACGTGGTGATCGCCAAGAGCGCCGATATCATGGCCATCGCCACCGACGGCGCCTCGGTCAAGCCCAACCACATCAAGGAAGGCGACACCCGCGTGATCGCCAACAGCGAGATGATCGGTGGTGGCGGCAGCACCTCGGTGAAGTTCGACGTCAGCAAGATCGCCGACGGTGGCTATTCGTTCTTCTGCTCCTTCCCCGGCCATGCCGCGATGATGCAAGGCACCTTGACGCTCAAGTAAGCGATCAACTCGCCCTTGCCAACATGCAAACGCCCGCTTGTGCGGGCGTTTGCATGTTTGTCGATACCCCGATAGTTGACACGTCACTCCGAGCAACTGGCGGCTCACCCTGCTCAAACGGCAGGGGAATGTCGAATGCCGCCGCAAACAAGAGCCAAGCCACGGCGGCAAGCAATACCCACAAGGCAACCTTCATCATCAAGCTCACCGCCTTGAACGCCAGCCAGACAAGCAGCAGCGCGATGGCAACAAGCATCAGCCCGGCAACAAGACTCACGGCTTGACCGGCTCCGGCACCGTTTGCGTGATCGGCGGCACATGCGCATCCTGCAGGGGCTGCAATCGCGCATCCAGCGCCACCCGCTCGTCAAACACGAAGCAACCGCCCTCGTAACCGTCCCCGCCGACTTCCTCGAAATAGCGCAGGATGCCGCCCTCCAGCTGCAGCACATTGTCCATGCCAATGCTGCGCATCCACGGCGCCGCCTTTTCGCAACGGATGCCGCCGGTACAGAAGCTCACCACGGTGGCATCCGCCAACTCGTCCCGAATCGCCTCCACTGCCGCCGGCAAATCGTTGAACTTGTCGATCGGCAAAGTGCGCGCCCCCTTGAAAGTGCCATAAGCAATTTCCTGCTGGTTGCGAGTATCCAGCAGCACCAGCGGTTTGCCCTCGTCGTCATGCCCCGCCGCGATCCAGCGTGCCAAGGTGGCCGGCAATACAGCCGGGGCACGGGCAGCCCCCGTACCTGCCGGACGCCCTGCAAAGGAAACGATTTCGCGCTTTTGCTTGATCTTGAGCCGGGCAAAAGGCACATGCCGGCTCCAGCTTTCCTTGGCAACCAACCCGGCAAAGCGGGGATCTTCGCGCAGCTGCGCCAGAAAGCCACGAACCTGATCGGCTTCGCCTGCCAGAAACATGTTGAGCCCCTCCGGCGCCACCAGCACGCTGCCACGCAAGGCCTGCTTTTCGCAGGCCAAGCGCAACTGCTCGGCCAGCGCCGGCACATCGTCAACCTCGGCAAAGTGATAGGCGGCAATATTGAGCTTCATGGCTTATTGCCCGGTTTGATAGTGATCGCGCACGAATTGATCGAACAGCCGCACGCCATAGCCGGTGGCACCGGCAGGCGAGGTCGCATTGCCATTGTCGTTCCAGGCCATGCCTGCCATGTCCACATGGATCCAGGGCGTTTCGCGCCCCACCCATTCACTCAGGAACCAGGCCGCGGTACCGGCGCCGGCCCGCCCACCGCCATTGCGCAAATCGGCAATCGGCGAGGCCAACGCCTCCTTGTAGCTTTCAATCAGCGGCATCTGCCAGGTTCTTTCACCGGCACGCGCACCGGAGGCGGAAAGTCGCGCTGCCAGCGCATCGTCACGGCTGAAAATGCCGGCAAAATCGTTGCCCAGCGCCGTCACGATGCTGCCGGTCAGTGTGGCGATGTCGATGATGACGCGCGGCTTGTCCTGCCGCTGCACATACCAAAGCGCATCGGTCAACACCATCCGGCCTTCGGCATCGGTGCTCATCACTTCGAAGGTTTTGCCCGAGGCGGTGCGAATGACATCACCGGGACGATCGGCCGTGCCCGAGGGCATGTTCTCGGCCAGCGCTGCCACCGCCACCGCATTGACCGGTGCCCGACGGCCTGCCAATCCCAATACGGTGGCAACGCTGGCAGCGGCACCGGCCATGTCGTATTTCATCTTCCACATGCCGTCATTGCCCTTGATCGAGATCCCGCCGGTATCAAAGGTAATGCCTTTGCCGACAAAGGCCACCGGCGCTTCGCCCTCTGTCGCGCCCTGATAGCGCACCAGCAGAAGCCGCGGCGGCCGGGCACTGCCCTGCCCCACCGAAAGGATGCCGCCCATGCCCAGACGCTGCATCGCAGCCACGTCCAGCACCTCCAGTGTCACGGGCAGATCACGTGCTGCCTCGCGCACGCGTTCGACGAAGGTTTCCGGATAGATCACGTTGGCCGGTTCGGTCACCAGATCGCGTGCAAAGTTGGTCGCCTCGGCCACCGCTCGCCAATCACCATTCCAGCTATCGGCAGCCGCTTGTGCCGCCGCAGTACGGATCACCAGCGGTGCCTGCGCCTGTGCCGGCGGTGCACTCTTGAACTTGTTGAAGCGATATTGCCCAAGCGCTGCCCCGAACGCCAGCTGCGCGGCACTTTGCCCGTCACCCTCGCTCAGCAAGAGATTGACCGGCTGATCGGCATTGTCGGTCAGAAAGTGCTGCGCCACACTGCCACCGACATCCCGCAGCATCAGCGTGTCAACCGCATCCTTGCCGGTCCCAACCACCAATACCCGCTCGTATCCGGCAAATCCCGGCAAATCCAACTTGCTGCCGCGTGTGCCCTTGAAGCCTGCCGCCATGGCTGCACGCCGCAGTGCCCCCTGCACATGCGCATCGAGCCGGGCAAAATCACCGTGCTCGGGCAAGCCTTCGGCCACGGTCAGTGCCAGCACACCGCTCTCAGGCAGCGTCGCTGCATCGAATTCGATGGCTCGCCGGGCATGTGCCGGTGTCGCCAGAACAAGAGAGATGGCAAGAGCAAGACCAAAACGCTGCATGGGCATTCCTTTCGAGTTGACGAATGAAGCGGACATGATAACGGCCTTGTCCGACTGCAAGGCACCTGCCAGCCCGCTAAAATACGCAGCTTCCACATGCTCGACAGGATCGATATGACGCAGATGATGAAGGCGCTGGTCAAGCGCGAAGCCGGCAAAGGCATCTGGATGGAGCAAGTGCCGGTACCCAGCCCCGGCCCCAACGAGGTCTTGATCAAACTTGAGAAAACCGCGATCTGCGGTACCGATCTGCATATCTATCTGTGGGACGAGTGGAGCCAGCGCACCATCCGTCCCGGCCTTGTCATCGGCCATGAATTCGTCGGCCACATCGTCGGCCTTGGCCCAGGCGTGCTCGGCTACGAAATCGGCCAGCGCGTGTCCGCCGAAGGCCACATCGTCTGCGGCCACTGCCGCAACTGCCGCGCCGGTCGCCAGCACCTGTGCCCGAACACCGTCGGTATCGGCGTCAACCGCGATGGCGCCTTTGCCGAATACATCGTGATGCCGGCCAGCAATCTGTGGCCGGTGCCCGACCAGATCCCGAGCGAGCTGGCCGCCTTCTTCGACCCCTACGGCAATGCCGCGCACTGCGCCCTGGAGTTCGACGTGGTTGGCGAGGACGTGCTGATTACCGGCGCCGGCCCGATCGGCGTGATTGCCGCCGGCATTTGCAAACACATCGGCGCACGCAACGTGGTGGTCACCGACGTCAACGACTACCGCCTGAAACTTGCCGCCGACATGGGCGCCACCCGCGTGGTGAACGTCGCCCAAACTTCGCTCAAGGACGTGATGGCGGAGCTGCACATGGAAGGCTTCGATGTCGGCCTTGAAATGAGCGGCAATCCGCGCGCCTTTGGCGACATGCTCGATTGCATGTACCACGGCGGCAAGATCGCGCTGCTCGGCATCATGCCGAGCGGCGCCGGCGTGGATTGGGACAAGATCATCTTCAAGGGCCTTACCCTGCACGGCATCTATGGCCGCAAGATGTACGAAACCTGGTACAAGATGACCCAGCTGCTGCTCGATGGCTTCCCGCTCGGCAAGGTGCTGACCCACCAACTGCCGATCGACGAGTTCCAGAAAGGCTTTGAGCTGATGGAATCGGGCAAGTCGGGCAAGGTGGTGCTGAGCTGGCGATGATCCGCATCAGACGCTGCCGTTGACGCCCCGCATCTGCCTTCAACGGCGACAACCCACAGGATCTGCCCCGCAATCCATGTCGCACGCAAGTCCGTGCGATGTGGATTGTGCATTTTCAGCTCCATCAATGCACCGCACCGCCCGCCTTCTTGCCGGAGCAGGTCGCACTTCCCGCCGCTCGCGCGCCACGTGCATGGCCGACAACTTCACCCGTATTGTCAGCCGTCCGCTCCGGCTTGCCTCGCCCTGTGTCCGCAGTCCCTTGTGCGCAGACGACCTGTCGCATCCGGCTTTGCTATCTGCGCATAATAAACGCCTCATTAACGGCAACACCGGCAAGTCCCATGGAAGACGTGTATCTGTGCCCCCCCGAAAACGCCTCGCAGATCAAGATCGATGCCAGCCTCATGGGCAAGCTGAACTTGGCAGACTTCCAGAATGCCATCTCGCTTCTGCGGGAACTGTGCCTTGTCAACGAAAGCGAGCACACCCACGAGCAGCTTGAGCTTGTCCTGAGCTCGGAACCACCATTCATCAAACCGCGGCGCTGGCACATCGATGCCTTGACGGCACATTCGCGCAGCCGCATCAAGGATCTTGACTTGCGTCTTGATGGCGCACTTCTGGCACGACTCAACGAGGCCGAAAGCGCCACCCTCACCTTTACCCTGCGCAAGACACAAGACAATACCGAACCGCTTGCCCAACTGCAGCACACCATCGAGCTTTTGCCCCGCAATCAATGGGGCGGCCTGTCGCACTTGCCGGACATGGTGGCCGCCTTCGTCCAGCCCAACGATCCGGCCATCGACCGCTTGCTGAAGCAAGCAGCACAGGCACTACGGAAAAGCCAGCGCATCTCGGACATTGACGGTTACTTGGGCGGTGCCAGACGCGCCTGGGAAATTGCCTCTGCCATTTGGAGCGCCGTCGCCGCCCTTAACATTGACTACGCACTGCCTCCGGCCAGTTTTGAGCAATCCGGACAAAAAGTGCGCAGCCCAAGCCAGATCGAAAGCAGCGGCCTTGGCACTTGTCTCGATCTTTCTCTGTTGTTTTGTGCGGCACTGGAGCAGGCCGGACTCAATCCTGTCATCGTCTTCATCCACGGCCATGCCTTTGCCGGCTTCTGGCTGCAGGACGAGGAGTTCTCCACCACTGTGGTGAACGATATCACCGCGCTGCGCAAACGCCTGCTGCTGAAAGAGCTGGTACTTTTCGAAACCACGCTCATCACCCAACCCGGCAGCACCTTCAGTCAAGCCATCGAGACCGGCGAGCAGCACGTGGCAAGCCATCAGGATGCGCAGTTCAAATTGCTGGTGGACATCCGCCGCACCCGTTTGCAGCGGATTCGCCCCCTGGCAAACCTTGATGCCCGCGACGAGACAAACAGCGAAACTACCGCGCCGGCAAGCCATGTCCTGCCGGGTGTTGAGGATGCTCCCGAGCTTCCCGAAGGCCCGCCTGCCTATGCCGAGGATCCACTTGATCCACGGGATCGCTTGCAACGCTGGCAGCGCAAGTTACTGGATTTGTCGCTGCGCAACAACTTGCTCAACTTCAAACGCAACGGTCGGAAGGCCATCCAGCTGGAAGCCCCCGCCCCCGAGCAACTTGAAGACGCACTGGCACGCGGCCAACAACCGGCTCTGTGCACCCGCCCGGATCTGATGGATGGTGCCGACCCGCGTGACGTTGAGCTTTACCAATCGCGCGCCGGGGAAAACGTGCAACGCGCCCACGCCATCGAATCCCTGCAAAAAGGCACGGTATTCGTCAACATGCCGCCAGCCGAGCTGGAAACACGACTGGTCGATTTGTTCCGCAGCGCCCGCACCCATATGCAGGAGGGGGGAGCCAATACCCTCTATCTCGCCCTCGGCTTTCTGAAGTGGAAGCGCGAGCCACACGACCCGCGCAGCTATCAGGCGCCGCTGATCCTTGTCCCGGTCAGCCTGCAACGCAGAAATGCACGTGCTCCGTTCACCCTGAAACTGCACGGGGACGAGCCGCGCTTCAACCCCACCTTGATCGAAATGCTGCGTCAGGATTTCGGCATCAACCTCGGCGTCATGGAGGGCGAGTTGCCCCGTGACGATGCCGGGCTGGATATTCGCTCGATATGGAAAACCGTCAGCCATGCCATCAAGGACATCCCGGGCTGGGAGGTAAGCGAGGACGTGGTGCTGTCCCTGTTCTCCTTTGCCAAGCACTTGATGTGGAAGGATCTTTCCGAACACAGCGAGCAACTTCGCGAAAATCCGGTGGTACGCCATCTGCTCGATACCCCGCGCGATGCCTATCCCCCCGGTGCACCGTTCCCGGCAGTACACGAGCTTGACCGGCATTTTCTGCCCGAACACGTATTCTGTCCGCTGCCGGCCGACTCATCGCAGCTTTCCGCCGTGCTGGCCGCCGCCCAAGGCAAGGATTTTGTCCTGATCGGCCCGCCGGGTACCGGCAAGAGCCAGACCATCGCCAATCTGATTGCCCATTCATTGGCGCAAGGGCGACGGGTTCTGTTTGTTTCCGAGAAAATCGCCGCACTGGATGTGGTTTACCGACGTCTGCGCGAGATCGGTCTGGGCGAGTTCTGTCTCGAACTGCATTCGAACAAGGCACGCAAGCTGGACGTTCTGGCACAGCTGCAAGCCGCATGGAACTGCAGCGCCGAAGCACATCCCCGACAATGGCACGACACGGCCAACCAGCTCAAGCAACTGCGCGACGAGCTCAATGTCTATGTCGAACGCCTGCACGAGCAGCGCCGCAATGGCCTGAGCCTGTTCGACGCCATCGGCACCTTGAGCCATGGCCAGGGGCTGCCGGTATTGCCCTTTGCCTGGTCAGCCCCCGACCAGCATGACGCCCACGACCTCGAAGCCCTGCGCAACGCCAGTCGCCGCCTGCACATCAATGCGCAGACCGTGGGACAGGCCAGTCTGGCCGACCATCCGTTGGCACCGATCAGCCAAAGCGACTGGTCTCCATCCTGGCAACAGCAGCTTGTCAGTGCCGCCCATGCCTTGATTGCCGCCACCAAAACCGCCGATACAACGGCGGAGAACTTCATACGTGCCATCGGGCTGCCTCCCTGCGCACTCACCCCGGCCAGTGGCGAAGCACTTGCCCGCTTGGCCAGCAGCCTTCCGCACGCCGCCGGACAGGACTGGCGTTTCGTGCTGCGCCCGGATGCGCGCAACCTGACGCAACAGCTCGTACAAGGCATGGCACTGATTCGCCAACATGCCGAGCTGAACGAACAATTGCCTGCACCGTGGTCAAAAACCACCCTTGATGCACTCGTGCCAGCCCTGTCAGCCCTCAACGAATATCGCGATATCCAAGCCCGGCTGACACCCTCCTGGTCTGCCCACACCCGCACCGAGTTGAACAAGGTGCTCGCACTCATGGCCACCCTGGCCGACCATCAGGCAGCACTTTCGGTTCGCTATACCGATGCCGTCGAGCAGCTGGATACCGCCTTGTTGCAACAACAATGGCTGAAGGCCGAGGCCGCCCTGTGGCCCGCCTCCTGGCTCGGCAAACGCCGCATTCGCAAGCAGCTGGCCGCAGCAAGCAGCAGCGGCACGCCTCCGGACGTCGTCAATGACCTGCACCATCTGAACAAAATCCGCGAGCTTCGCCAGCAAATCCTGGCACTGACGCCGGACGCAGAATGTGCCGATGTCTGGAAGGGATTGGCCAGTCAACGCGAGGCCCTCCTCGCCGCCCTGCGCTGGCAAGATGCACTGGTACTGGTGCGCGAAGACAAGGCATGGCAGGACGAAGGCTTCGAGCCTATCGCCGCCGGCGAATGCGGTGCCGCCTTGCAGGCCGATTTGCGCCATGCCAGAAGGCTTCGCGAACTTGCACAGAGCCTCGCCCAGCAAGACGCATTGGGGCCCGCCACCGAGAGCCTCTGGAGCGGCCTGAGCAGTGACGAGCAGAATCTGCGTGCCGCGATCGCCTTTCAAAACGACTGGCACGCTCACCTGCAACGAGGAGCCTTGCAAAATGCCCATCCACGAGTTGCCGAAGGCCACTGCGGCACGACGATGGCAAGCCACCATCAAATCCTCGTGCAACGGGCCGACATCGAGCACGCGCTGACAGCCTTGGCGGAACTTGGCGAAGCCAGCAACGGCTTGTGGAAAGGATTGGACAGCGACATCGCCGGCATCGAACAAGCCTGTCGACTGCAACAGCACATCGCGAGCCTCCTGGTCGCCACCGCCACCACCGCCGAGCAGATAAGCGCGGCCAAAACCGCCTTCCATGCGCTGCTTGGCGACGCCAATGCCCTGCTGGAGAGAGGCGGCAAAATCGCGCTGGCAGGCGAAGCCCATAGCAAGGATTGGAGCGCTTTCATCACCCAACGCGATGCCCTGATCACCCTGGGCGTCTTTTCGGACAGCGCTCGCACGCGATGGCAAGGACTGCCACTGAGCCAGCTTGTCCCTCATTGCCAGGCGCTGCTTGCCGCCGAACATCGCCTGCGCGATTGGTGTGCCTGGTGCCATGCGCGCGACACGGCTCACGCACTCGGCCTTGAATCACTCACCGAGGCCATTGTCACGCAGCAAATCCCGGCGGATGAAGCACTGCGCACGTTCGAAACCAATTACGCCCGCTGGTGGCTGAATGCCACTGTGGATCACGAGCCGGTCATCCGCGGCTTTGTCAGCGCCGAGCATGAACAGCGCATCCGTGACTTCCGCGCCATGGATGAGCAGTTCACCCAGCTCACTCGAAACTGGTTGCGCGCACGGCTGTGCGCCGGCCTGCCCTCGCAGGAGAGCGTCAATCGCAACTCCGAATGGGGCATCCTGCGCCATGAGCTCGGCAAAAAGCGTGCCCATCTGCCATTGCGCGAGCTGATTGCCAAAATCCCCGAGGCGCTTGGAAAACTGGCACCCTGCCTGCTGATGAGCCCGCTCTCCATCGCGCAATACATCAAGGCCGGCAGCAATGCGTTTGATCTGGTGATTTTCGATGAAGCCTCGCAAATCCCCGTCTGGGACGCGATTGGCGCCATCGCCCGCGGTCGTCAGGTCGTCATGGTCGGCGACCCCAAGCAGCTCCCACCCACCGCGTTCTTCGACCGCGCCGAATCCGACATTGACGATGAAGATGTCGAAGTTGATCTCGAAAGCATTCTCGACGAGTGCATCGGTGCCAACCTGCCCACCCGTCACCTGAACTGGCACTACCGCAGCCGCCATGAGAGCCTGATCGCCTTTTCCAACCAAGCCTATTACGACAGCACACTGGTGACCTTCCCCTCGCCGGTCACCGACGATCGCGCACTGAGCCTGCATCCGGTCAAGGCCACCTACCAAAGGGGCATTTCACGCACCAATCCCGCCGAGGCGCGCCTTCTGGTGGCGGATGTCAGCGCACGCCTGCTCTCCCCCGGCTTTGCCGAAAGCGGCCACAGCATCGGCATCGTCACCTTCAATGCCGAGCAGCAAAAGCTGATCGAAGACCTGCTGGACGAGGCCCGCCGCAATGATGCACGGCTTGAGCCCTATTTCGACGAAACACTGCTTGAGCCGGTTTTCGTCAAAAATCTGGAAAACGTGCAAGGGGACGAGCGCGACATCATCTACTTCTCCCTCACCTACGGCCCGGATGCAAAAGGCCAGCTCGGCATGAACTTCGGCCCGCTCAACCGGCAAGGCGGCGAGCGACGACTGAACGTGGCCATCACCCGCGCCCGTCGCGAACTGCGCGTGTTTGCCAGCTTCAAGGCCGAACAAATGGACCTCTCCCGCACCCAGGCACTCGGCGTGCGCGATCTCAAGCATTTCCTGGAGTTTGCCGAGCATGGCAGCCGCGCCTTGCGTGTCCCCTCCGGCACCGGCTCCGACGGCTTTTCCAGCCCCTTCGAACACGCCATCGGCAAGGCATTGAGTGCCTGCGGCTGGCAGGTTGAGCCGCAAGTGGGCGCGTCGGCCTTCCGCGTCGATTTGGCTGTCGTCGATCCCGACAACCCCGGTCGCTATCTGGCTGGCGTGGAGTGTGACGGCAGCAGTTACCAACGCAGTGCCACGGCCCGTGACCGCGACAAACTGCGAGAAGAAGTGCTGCGCGGCCTGGGCTGGGAAATCATTCGTGTCTGGTCCACCGACTGGTGGCTCAACCCCGCAGGCACGATCGAAAAGCTCGATACCCGGCTGCGAGCCTTGCTAGCTGCCCGACAACAAGCGCAAACATGAAAAAGAAAAGCACCTCTCTTGAACCCTTGACGCGAGCGCACACGCGCCACATGCCTGCTCATGAATGACGATCTTGCCTTTCGCCTGTTTGCCGAGCGCCGGCATCGCCGTCAGCGCGATCGCTGGCTGGCACTTTCACTGGCGCTGCTCGGCATCACGATCCTGTCCAATGCACTCTGGTTCTACAACTGGCGAGTACGTGAAACCACGCATCACCGCCAACTGGCGCAGGCCGAACATATCACGCCCGCCGACAGCACACCGGTGGCATGCCTGATGCCTGCGGCATCAGGCCAGCCTGCCACAACCATGCCCGTACCCATCTCGCCACCCGACACATTCCAGCAACCGCAAGAGAACGAACGCTGTGTCGGCGGCATCATCGTGCGCCGCAATGGCAATACCCTGGAGTCCACCGGACAGCGCTGTCGCCACTGACATCCACATCCGCCATTGCCACCCCGCCCCGTGCGGGGTGTTTTCTTGCCTCTTTGCGTGATGAAACTCGGGCACAGCCGAGGCGTGAAGCCTGCATTCCGCCCTGCCCGAAAGCACTGTCGCTTTTTTCGCCAGCGTGCGGAAACGCAGGCAGCATCCGGCTTCTGCCGGTTTTCCACAGCGCTGTGAACAGAGACATCCACATCATTTGTGGAAAGTGGAAAGAAGCAAGAAACCGGCAGGATGTCCCTTCCCTGTGTCTCCGCCGTCGAGCGCGGCGCCCACCCGCCGCATTTGCGCCCGGCAGTGCCTACTTGAGGCTTCCGTCCGGCACAAAAAAACCGGCCGCACTTGGCGGCCGGTTTGTCCCGCGTGCGGGCAAGCCTCAGCTGCGGCTGGCAAGCTGGGCAAGGCGCTGGACGGCGACGGAAACCGTCGGGTAATCCAGCGTCTTTTGCGCGGCCAGCTCGCCCAGCATGGCGAGGGTGAAGCGCAGGGCGGCATCATCGCGTGCCAGCCAGGCGTTGACCTTGGCCTCGGCATCCTTGCCGGGCATCGCCAGCACTTGCTCGGTGAGCTTGCGCATCTGTGCGGCCAACTCGTCGCTCAGCACGCCGCGTGCCACTGCATGCCAGCGGCCTTCCACCTTGAGTGCGGCAATCTGCTCGCCCAGCCACGGTGCGCGCAGGGCATCGCCCAGACGGAAGTACACCTTGGCCACGTCCACCGCAGCGAGTTTGCGCTCGCGTGCCAGCTCGATGATGTTCGGGCTGGCTTCCAGATACGGCAGCGCCGCGATCTGGTCGGCCAGTTGCGCCGGCAGCCCCTTGGCACGCCATTCCTTGCGTGCCGCCTCGTAGGCTGGACGCTGCGACGGCGGCAGGATGCCTTCGCCGGCACGGATGTCGCGGAAGCCGTCGTGGTAGCGTTCCACCGCCGTGGTGATAGCCGGAATCGCGCCCGGGCGTGCCAGCAGCCAGCGGGTGAAGCTGCGCTGGGCCTCCCAGATCACTTGCAGGGCATCGATCTGGGTATCGTCGCCGACCTTGCCATCGAGCGCGTCGATCTGCGCCCACAAATCACGGGCATCCAGCGTCTCGCGGGTGATGGTGTAGGCACGGGCGATTTCACCGATGCTGCGGCCACTGTCTTCCTGCATGCGCAGGAGGAAGGTGGCGCCCATGCGGTTGATGGTGGAGTTGGTGACGGCGGTGGCGATGATTTCGCGCTTCAGGCGGTGGTCCTGCATCGCCTTGGCGTACTTCTGCCGCAACGGTTCGGGGAAGTAGCGCTCCAGCTCCTTGGACAGGTACGGGTCTTCCGGCACGTCGCTGGCGAGCAGCTCCGGATAGGCCACCAGCTTGGCGTAGGAGAGCAGCACGCACAGCTCCGGCCGGGTCAGGCCCTCGCCACGCGATTTGCGTTCCAAAAGTTCCGCGTCGCTCGGCAAGTCCTCGATTTGGCGATCGAGCTGGCCGGCCTCTTCCAGCGTGCGCATGAAGTGCATCTTCGAGCCGAGGCGGCTTTGCGCCATGCGCTGCATCAGCGACAGGGTCTGGTTCTGGCGGTAGTTGTCGTTCAGTACCAATGCGGCGACTTCGTCGGTCATCGAGGCCAGCAGCTTGTTGCGATCGGCCAGCTTGAGCTTGCCTTTCTGCACTTCGCCGTTCAGAAGGATCTTGATGTTGACTTCATGGTCGGAGGTGTCCACGCCGGCGGAGTTGTCGATGAAGTCGGTATTGAGCAGCACGCCCGACTGTGCCGCTTCCACGCGGCCAAGCTGGGTGAAGCCGAGGTTGCCGCCTTCGCCCACCACCTTGCAGCGCAGGTCGCGGCCATTGACGCGCAGGGCGTTGTTGGCGCGGTCGCCGACATCGGCATGGGTTTCGCTGCTGCCCTTGACGTAGGTGCCGATGCCGCCGTTCCAGAGCAAATCCACCGGCGCCTTGAGCGCGGCGGAGATGAGTTCGGTCGGGCTCAGGCTGTCCACCGCAGCATCAATGCCGAGGGCGTCCTTCACTTCGCGGGAGAGCTTGATCGACTTCTCGCTGCGGGCAAACACGCCGCCGCCCTTGCTGATGAGCTTGGCGTCGTAATCGGCCCACGAGGAGCGCGGCAGCTTGAACAGGCGCTGGCGCTCCTTGAAGGAGATGGCCGCATCCGGGTTCGGGTCGAGGAAGATGTGGCGGTGATCGAAGGCACAGACCAGCCGGATGTGCTTGGACAGCAGCATGCCGTTGCCGAACACGTCGCCGGACATGTCACCGATGCCGACGCAGGTGAAGTCTTCCTTCTGGCTGTTGCGTCCCAGTGCACGGAAGTGGCGCTTGACCGATTCCCACGCCCCGCGTGCGGTAATGCCCATGCCCTTGTGGTCGTAACCGACCGAGCCGCCGGAAGCAAAGGCATCGCCGAGCCAGAAGCCGTGTGCCTCGGAAATGCCGTTGGCGATGTCGGAGAAGGTCGCGGTGCCCTTGTCGGCCGCCACCACCAGATACGGGTCGTCGCCATCATGGCGCACCACACCGGCCGGCGGCAGGATCTTGCCGTCGCTGGCGAGGTTGTCGGTGATGTCCAAAAGGCCATTGATGAAACGCTTGTAACAGGCCACGCCTTCATTGAACCAAGCGTCGCGATCGACGCTCGGGTCGGGCAGTTGCTTGGCGAAGAAGCCGCCCTTGCTGCCCACCGGCACGATCACGGTGTTCTTCACCATTTGCGCCTTGACCAGCCCCAGCACTTCGGTGCGGAAGTCTTCGCGGCGGTCGGACCAGCGCAAGCCGCCACGCGCCACCGGGCCAAAGCGCAGGTGGGTGCCTTCCACGCGCGGGCCGCACACCCAGATTTCGCGGTAGGGACGCGGCTTGGGCAGATCCGGCACTTGGGCGCAGTCAAGCTTGAAGCTGAGGTAATCGGCCGGGCCACCGTCCTTGCGCAGGCCATCGGCATAGTCGATGTAGTAGTTGGTGCGCAAGGTAGCGTCCATCACGCCGATGAAGCTGCGCAGGATGCGGTCTTCATCCAGGCTCTTGACCCGATCCATCAGCGCCATCAGCGCGGCATGAGTGGCACGGGTCTGCTCTTCGCGCTTCTTGCTGCGCGCGGCGATGACCGGCTGCACCAGTGTCCGGGCAGTGGCATCGCTGCCGCACAGGGTGTCGATCTGCGCGGCGAAGGCTTCGGCACCGGCGCTGATCTGCGCCTTGGTTTCCTTGCCGGTCACCGGGTCGAAGCGGGCTTCGAAGTATTCCACCAGAAGGCGCGAGAGCAGCGGGTAGCGTGCCAGCGTGGCTTCGACATAGCTCTGCGAGAACGGCACGCCAATCTGCAACAGATATTTGCAATAGGCGCGCAGCATCGCCACCTGCTTCCAGCCAAGACCGGCCGCCAGAATCAGCTTGTTGAAGCCGTCGCTTTCCAGATCGCCGCGCCAGACGCGGCCAAAGGCTTCGATGAAGTTGTCCGCATTGGACGCCGGGTCGGCGCCTTCTGCCACTTCCACTTCAAAGTCCTGCACATAGGCCACTTCGTCTTCGCCGGCCACCCGGTGCGGGTATTCGGCGACGATGCGCAGGCCCATGTTTTCCAGCATCGGGATCACGTCCGACAGCGGCAGGCTGAAGTTCTGGTGATAGAGCTTGACTTCGACACAGGTGCCGCAGGTGCTGGCAGCCGGGTCGGTACGCAGGCTGATGCGCAGATCATCCGGGCCCTTGAGTGCGGCAATCTGCGCCACGTCCGCCGCCGCCGAGGCGACACTGGCCTGTTCGATGTAGGAAGCGCTGAGTGCTCGGCCATAGCGCTTGGCCAGTGCCAGCCCTTCGACTTCGCCGTGCTGCGCCACCAGGAGGTCGGTCAGGTCATCGTGCCAGTTGCGCACGATGGCGGTCAGCCCGGCTTCGAGCACTGCCACGTCGGCTTCGGCCGTTTCGGCCTCGGCACGCGGACGCACGATCATGTGCAGCTGCGCCAGCGGCGAGTCGCCCATCACCACGTTGCTGTCCACGTGGTCGGCGTGCAGCTGCGCCTTCAGCATATCTTCGATGCGCAGGCGCATCGCGGTATTGAAACGCTCGCGCGGCACATAGGCCAGCACCGAGTAATAACGGCCATAACGGTTGCGGCGCACGAACAGCTTGCTGTCCACGCGCTCTTGCAGGCCGAGGATGCCGCCGGCCAGCACTTGCAGCTCGCTGCTGCTGGACTGGAACAGCTCGTCACGCGGCAAGGTTTGCAGGATGTGGCGCAGGGTCTTGGCGCTGTGCCCGGCTTCGGGCAGGTTGGAGGCTTTCAGCACCGATTCGCAGCGGCTGCGCACCACCGGGATGTCCCACGGGCTGCTGTTGTAGGCATTGGAGGTGAACAGGCCAATGAAGCGTTTTTCGCCCACCGGCTTGCCCTTGGCATCGAAGCTGACCACACCGATGTAATCCATGTAGCCACGGCGATGCACGGTGGCGCGGGCATTGGTCTTGGTCAACACCAGCGGCTCGCGCACGCCGGCCTGTTGCAGATCGTGCGCCTCCAGCGACTTCATCGGCCGGCTGGCACCGCCCTCGCCGCGCAAAAGCCCGAGGCCGCTACCCTTCACCGGCACCAGCATGTCTTCCTTGCCTTCCTTCTTCACCGCATATTCGCGGTAGCCGAGGAAGGTGAAGTGATCGTCGGCCAGCCAGTGCAGGAATGCCTCGGCCTCCTGCTCGGCCTCGCTCTTGCCCTTGGCGAAGGCATCGGCGGCCTGCAACATGCGAGTGCGGATTTCTTCCCAATCCTCCACCGATTTGCGCACGTCCTCCAGCACCGCTTTCACCACGCCTTCGATCTTGCGTGCATCGGCGGCAGAAAGGCGGTCGATTTCCACATGAATGAGCGATTCGGCCTCGCCCTGCTCCACCGCCGCGAGCTTGCCGGCCTTGTCGCGCGCAATGGCGATGACCGGGTGCAGCAGCGCATGGATGCCGATGCCTTGCTCGGTCAGGGCATTGGTCACCGAATCCACCAGGAAGGGCATGTCGTCATTGAGCACCTGCAACACACTGCGTGCCGAATCCCAGCCGTGCTTCTTCACTTCGGGGTTGAACACCCGCACACTGGCCTTGCCGGACTTTCGGCTCTGCGCAAATGCGTAGGTATCGCGCGCGATGGCCGCCCATTCGGCTGCGCTGCGGGTCTTGGCTTCGTCCGCGGAAAGGCGCGCAAACAGCGCGCCGGCAAAGCTTCGGACGCCGTCATCGGCCTTGCCGAATGCCTCCATGATGGCAGAGTGTTGCGGAGCAGTGGAACGCGAAGCGGTCTTCTTGGATGTCATGACATCAACCTGTGACGGTAAGTTGGGTGGCTCAACCGAGCCGGGGTGGAGGGCAGCCCGAAGACTGCCGGTTGGCCGGATGAAGGCTCATCGCAGGCCGGTTTCGTTGCGGGCAATCACCAGCCGTTGAATCTCGCTGGTGCCCTCGTAGATTTCGGTGATCTTGGCGTCGCGGAAATAGCGCTCCACCGGCATTTCCTTGCTGTAGCCCATGCCGGCATGGATTTGCACCGCCTGATGGGTAATCCACATCGCCGCTTCCGAAGCGGTGAGTTTGGCGACGGCCGCCTCGGTGCTGAAACGCTCGCCCCGGCCTTTTTTCCAGGCCGCGCGCAGGGTCAGCAACAGCGCCGCATCGAGCTTGCATTTCATGTCGGCAATCTTCGCCTGAATCATCTGGAATGCCCCAATCGGCTGGCCGAAAGCCTTGCGCTCTTTCACGTAGGCCACGCTCGCCTCATACGCGGCGCGGGCAATGCCGATGGCTTGGCTGGCAATG
>JBHADJ010000145.1:0-8533 GCA_041855065.1 Lysobacter sp. | reverse complement strand
GCGCGACATCGAGGCGGCTCATGCGGCCGGCATGCCGGCCATCGCTGCCCTGTGGGGCTATCGCCTGCATGATGACGACCCGGCACGCTGGGGTGCCGAGCGTGAAATCGCCGATCCGGCGCAACTGCTGGATGCAGGCGTGTGGCCGTGAATGAGGGTGCGCGCGAGAGCGCGGAAAGCTTCATCGCCACTTGGCGGGGGCAATGGCCGGAATGGCGCATTGCCGAAGTGTTCATCCCGCCGGCGCAGCGCCTGCAGGCGGCGGCATGGCTCAGCCTGCTGGCGAGCTGGACGGATGCGGCGCAGACGGCCGAGCCGGCCCCCGGCCTTGCCAAACTGGCATGGTGGCAGGAGGAATTGCACGGCTGGAGCCGGGGCGCACGCCGCCACCCGCTCGGCCTGCTATTGCAGAAGCAGCCGGTGGACTGGGCAGCACTGGCGATGGCGCTGCCGGGATTGATGCGGCGGGCAGAGAGCTTTGATCCGACGGCGCTGACGCATCTGGCCAAGGCACTGGCGATGGCCGAGACGGCACTTTTCGCCGACAAGGCCGCGGCGGACAACGACGAGGCCGCGAGTCTTGTCGGCTTGCAGCTGACGCTGGGGCTGGCCGCATCCGCACCGCAGCAGGGGCAGGGCGGCGTGCTTGTCCGGCGCCTGATGAATGCCCTGCACGCCACGCGCAAGGCGCGCCAGAAAGCGCCGATCTCCCCGTGGGCAACGCTGTGTTGCAGCTGGCGTGCCGCACGCGCTGCAGGCAGGCCGTAAAATCCGTAACCCATTCTCATTTTCCATCTTCATGTCCCGCACCCGTTCACTGCCCGATGTCGCCTTTGAAACCGCCGCCCTGGCACGTCCGCTGGACTGGGTCGGCATGGACGGCATCGCCCTGCCGGTGCAGCGGCATCAAGGCGTCTGCCAGCCGGCCTGGGCCGATGTGGCGGTCAGTCTGGACGATGCACACACGCGCGGCATTCACATGTCGCGCCTGTATCTGCACCTGCAACAGGCGCTGCCGACCACCGCGCTTGCCGGGGATGCGCTTGCTGCCTTGATGCAGGCACTGATTGCCTCGCAACAGGGCATTGCCCGCCGTGCCCGTTTGTGCCTGCGTTTTGACGAGCTGCTGCAACGCCCGGCGCTGGTCAGCGACCACCACGGCTGGCGTCGCTATCCGGTGACGCTGGTGCTGGAAGCCGGCGATGATGGTGAGTTCAGCGCCCATCTGCACGTGGAAGTCACATATTCCAGTACATGCCCGGCCTCGGCGGCACTCTCGCGTCAGCTCAATGCCGCGGCCTTTGCTGCGCACTTTGGCAGTGCCGAGGTCAGTGTCGCGGATGTGCAGGAATGGCTGGCCTCGCCGGCAGGATTGGCGGCCACGCCGCATGCCCAGCGCAGCACTGCGCGGGTGCGGGTGGCGCTGCGTCCGGGCTTTGCCGAGCTGCCACTGGCGGCCCTCATCGACACCCTTGAAGCCGCCCTTGCCACGCCGGTGCAAACCGCCGTCAAGCGCGAGGACGAGCAAGCCTTTGCCCGCGCCAATGCGGAAAACCTGATGTTCTGCGAAGATGCCGCCCGCCGGGTGGGCGCGGCACTGGCCGGCCTTGCGGGAATCGGCCATTGGCAAGCCGAAGTCGCGCATCTGGAAAGCCTGCACGCGCATGATGCGGTGGCGAGGGTGAGCGGCAGCAATCCTTGATACTCTTGGCAGCCCCGTTTCCGAGCGAGTTCAAGCCTCATGCGCCGCACTTCCAGCAATTCTTCAGCCACGCACTCGGGTCGCCGTGTCGGGGGCTTGCGAATATTGGTGTTGGCAGGTTTCGCCCTGTACGGCGCTTGGTACTGGTTCAGCAATCGCAGCGTGGATCCGTATACCGGCGAAAAGATTCTGGTTGATCGCAGTCTGGATGCCGAGAGTGAGGCAGCCCTTGGCTTGCAGGCCTATCAGGAAGTACTGAACAGCGAGCGGCGAGTCGCCCCGGAAAATCCGACTGCGCAGCAGATACAGGCCATCATGCAGCGGCTGGTTGCAAAAGTGCCGGCAGTCGAGAGCGAGCTTGCCCGCGAAAACAACGTGGAGGCGCAGCATTTCTCGCGCGATTTCCGCTGGGAAGTCAACGTGCTGGATTCGCCCGAGGTCAATGCATTTGCCTTGCCTGGCGGCAAAATGGCCGTGTATACCGGTTTGATTCCGGTGGCACGCAATGCCGACGGCATGGCCGTGGTGATGGGGCATGAAATTGCGCACGCATTGCTGCGCCACGGCGCGCAGCGGATGGCGCGCGGCAAGCTGGAGCAGATTGGGGCGATGGCAGGTGCTGCCAGTGGTGTGGATGCGCAGACCCAGCAAATGATTTTCAGCGCCTATGGGGTGACATCGCAGCTGCCTTATGCACGTGGGCACGAGTCGCAAGCGGATGAAATCGGCCTCTTGCTGATGGCTGCGGCCTGCTTCAACCCGGCCGAGGCAATGCCGCTCTGGCAGCGCATGTCGGCCAGCAGCGGTGGACGCAGTCAACCGGAATTTGCCTCCACCCATCCAAGTCCGGAGAGCCGCATCCGCCATTTGCAGAGCTTGCAGGAAAAGGCACTGCGCTATCGGGAAAAATTCTGCGAAACACCTTGAAGACAGATGTTTCGCAGTGGTTGTCGCACTGCCTTGATCAGTACACGTCGCGGCGATAGCGGCCGTTGCGAATGAGTGCCCGGCGCTGCTCGGCACCCAGCAAATCATCAAGCGCCTGATCCACACCGGCGGCCATGCCGTGCTGGCTGCCGCACAGATAAAGGCAGGCGCCTTGCTCGATCCATTCGACCAGGCGCGTCTTTTCGCGGCGCAGTACGTCCTGGACATGGCGGCAGTCACCGCCATCACGGGAAAACACGCAGTCAAGAACGGGCAAGAAACCGCTCTGCTGCCAATGGTTGAGGTCGGTGGCAAAGTGGAAATCGCTGTCGGCCTTGCGTTCGCCGAATATCAGCCAGTTTTGACGAGCACCGGCCTGCACGCGCTCGGCCAGATGGGCACGCAGACCGGCAATGCCGGTGCCGTTGCCGATCAGAATCATTGCCTGTTCGGGCGGTGGCGCATGAAAGCCCGGATTGCGGCGGATACGCATTGCGATTGGGCTGCCGATTTCGGCATGTCGGCTCAGCCAGCCACTGGCGATGCCGAGCTGGCCGGCCTCGTCGAAGCGCTGACGCAGCAATAGTTGCAATGCTCCTTCGGCAGGAATCGAGGCGATGGAATATTCCCGGGCTGCCAGTGGCGGCAATGTGGCACACAGCTCGGCAAGAGGCAGCGTGCGCAGGGCGGGCGAAGGGGCGGGCAACTCGGCGCGGGCAAGCGGCGTCAGCCATGCCGCACGCATCGCTGCGTCGGCCTGTGGTGCGATGTCGTCCAGCCAATTGCGAATGGTGGCTTCGTCGTGGCAAGGCTGAATTTCCGCGATATCACCGGCCTGCCAGTGGGGTGCGGATGCCGGTGGGGCAAGCTCAATCAGGTAAACCGGATCACCGGGGCTGCCGGGGTTCAGATGCGTGCGTCGAACAAGTGTCCAGTCCTGATACGCGGGCGCTGTCCATTCGGCGGATGGCGATGCGCCCAGTTCGCCAAGTTGTTGCTGCCACTGCTGCAGGATGCGGCTGTCGGTGCCATCCATTTCCAGCATGGGAAACAGGGGGCGTGCCGCGCTGCGGCGCAGGGCAGCATCGAGTTGTTTGCCGAACGCGCAGAATTGGCTGTAGCTTCGATCACCCAATGCCAGCAAGGCATATTCGAGTGTGTCGAATTGCCGGCCGTGCAGAGCCGGGATGACATCAAGTGCATGATCGGGTGCATCGCCCTCGCCGGTTGTGCTGGCGATGACAAGTGCCCGGTGCAGTTTGGCCGGGTCGATGCGTGGCAGGGCATCAAGTGGCAGCAGGCGGCAGGGCAGGCCACTGGCCTGCAATTGTGCGGCGGTTTGCTCGGCCAATTGCAGGGCAAAGCCGGTCTGGCTGGCATGAAATACATGGACAAGCCCGGCCTCGTCGTCGCTTTCCGTGTTGTCGGCGCTCGCCCGGCGCGGCCACAAAAAGACCAGACAAAATGCCAGCCAGCCAAGCACCACCAGCAGTGCCGCCAGGCTGCGGGTGCTGTCCGGTGCGCCCTGCCAGGGCCACCATGCGTCTTGTTGCCAGTGTGCCAGTGCTGCAAGCAGCGCGAAAATGGCGAGCAATGTCAGGGCATTGAAGAATCGGGCGGCGCGCATTGCAGAGGGAAATGGATGCAATCAGGGCGAGCACCGAATCCATCCAGTGCTCGCCCGCTCGGGTTTTGGTGTGCTTATTGCGGCAGCACTTCGAAGGTGGCCACGTACAGCAGGCGGCGCTGTTTGGCGGCTGCCACGCTGGTTTTGTCGTCTTCGGCGGTTGCTTCCAGCCAGTACATGCCGGCATGCGGCCAGCGCACGGCGAACTCGCCACTGGCATCGGTCTTGAGTTTGATTTCTTCCTGTGCATTGCGATAGCGTGTTTCGCCACGCACGATTTCCAACTCGATGCCGTTGGCCGGCTGGCCGTCGATCAGCAGCCGAAAGCGTGCTTCTTCGCCCTCGACAAGATCGTTGGGATGGGTGATGGGTTGAAGTTCGAGCCCGCTGCCGCTGATTTTGAGGGCAGTATCGTTGGGATTGCCGTTGCTGACGAAGGTTTCCACCCGGTTATGGGTCTGGTTGACCTGCAGGTCTTCGGCATTCTGCGGCACTTGGCTGGCGAAATCCTCCGCGCGACCGCGCCAACGCTTGGGCTGGCCGTTTTCCTTCCAGTTGGCAAAAAGACCGCTGTTGACGCTGGCGATGCGATAGGTGCCGGTTTGCTCAAGTGCCACATCGAACACGCTGCGCAGCTGGCCGGTTGCCGCATTCTGCGGCTGCACGGTGCTGCCATCGGGTGCGGTGATTTGCAGCGATTGCAGGGCAACCGGGCGATGGTTGAAGAAGAACAGGTCGTTGGATATCGCGGCATCCACGGTGATCCAGGGGGAATTGCCGGAGAGCACGGTTTGCGATGGGCGCAGCCAGACTTTGTGGGCTTGTGCACTGAGCGGCAGGGCGAGTGCCAGCACGAGTGCGGTGTGTTTGAACGAAAGTTTCATGATGGCTCCAAACTCAAGGGGTGGTAGTCAAGCTGATGCGGCCAAGTTCGCTCTGGCCCTGTGCGCTGCCGCTGCTGGCGGCGCGCCATTTGAACGGGATGCGCAGAAGCTCGCGACCGCCGACTTCACGAGCTGCTTCCACCACCAGCACATAATCGCCGGCCGGCAGATTGCGCAGTTGCGGGTGACTGTGGCTGAAAGTGAGCGCATGGGTACCGGCCGGACGAGTGGGGGCGGAAACGCCATCCAGCGGCATTGACAGACTGCGCCCGCCGCGTCGCCACCACTGACGAAGATCGGGCAGCCACTTGGTGCCGGCGCCTTCGCTGTTGGCGCGCTGTTGATACCAGACGGCCAAGTTGGCGCGTTGGGTTTGGCTTTGATCCTCCACCCAGATGGCGACATAGGGACGGTGATACTCGGCCACGTTCAGTTGCGGCAGTTGCAGATTCAGACGGATTTCTGCCGCACTGGCAGGCAGGGCGGCAAACAGGCTGGCGCAAAGTGCCAATGGAATGAAGCGACGCATGGATATCTCTCGGGGCTAATGAACGAAAACAAGCAGGATGACAAGCGGCAGCATCAGGCCGGTGGCAACCCACGGCCAGGTCGAGCGGCGCTGCCGGGCGTGCATGTACAAAAGAAACAGACCACTCAAGGTGAAGATGAGGCAGGCCACCGCCACCGCGTCCAGCAGCCAGCGCCAAGCGGCACCGGTATGGCGGCCTTTGTGCAAATCGTTGAAATAGGCAATCCAGCCGCGCTCGGTGCGCTCGTACTCGACCATGCCGCTGTCGCGGGCGATGCTGACCCAGCCATCGCCACCTGGGCGCGGCAAGGCCAGATAGATTTCATCGCTCGACCACTCGGCCATCTGATTGCCGATGGAAAGCGGCAACGTATCGTTCAGCCAGCGGCTGGCGGTGGCAGGCAAGGGGGCGTTGCCTTCTGCCTGTCCGGTCAGGGTTTTCAGAACCGATGCGGGCATCTGCACCTGACCGGTGACGGTGGTTGGGCTTGCCTCGATGACACTGGCGTGGTTCAGCGTGATCCCGGTGACGGCAAACAGCAGCATCGTGACCAAGGTAATTGCCGCACTGATCCAATGCCATTGATGCAGTTGGCGCAGCCAGAAGCTGCGGCGCTGCTGGCGGGAGACATCATCAAGTGCAGGGGCGCTGGACAAGGGAGGTTGAAATGGCGGCTGGGGGAGGGAATCTTACATGAGAATCAATTGCGTTATCAATGCGGGCACATGGCCGCTTCACGGGCGACTTGCCGTCCATGTCGTGGGTCAGATGCGTTGCATCAGTCCGCGCAGAGCCATTGCGACGGTTTGCCGGCGAACCTCTTCGCGCGTGCCGGGAAATACATGACATTCGGTCTCGCCAGGCTTGCCGCGTGCTTGCCAGGCGAACCATACGGTGCCGACCGGCTTGTCCGCTGTCGCACCGCCTGGCCCGGCGATGCCGGTAACGGCCAGTGACCAGTGGGCAGCAAGAAGCGCGTCCAGTGTGCCGGAAGCCATTTGCAGCGCACATTCGTGACTGACCGCGCCTTTTTCCTGCAAAGTGCTTCCAGCCACACCCAACAAGTGCTGCTTGGCACTGTAGGCATAGGCAACGATGCCGCCTTCGAACCAAAGCGAGGAGCCGGGAATGGCAGTCAGGGTCTGTGCAATCCAGCCGCCGGTGCAGCTTTCGGCGCAGGCGAGCATCTGTCCACGTGCATGCAGCTGTTTGCCGCACTCGTGCGCGAGGCGAGCCAGCAAGGCGTCGTCGGGAATTCTCGACATGGTGATCGAAAAAGCGAGGGTGCAGAAAGTGTAACCGCTATGCCGTGGCCGGCGCGGCAAAGCATTGGTGCAGGATTTCCAGCGCCACGCGCACCTTGGCCGATTGGGCGCGGTGCGGGGTAACGGCATACAGGTTGACGCTCGGCAACTGCCACTGTGGCAGCACCACGCAAAGACGGCCGGCATCGATGTGGGTGCGGGCTTCTTCGCCCAGCTGCAGGCACAGGCCGAGGCCAGCCATGGCGAGGCTGCGCAGGCTGGCGAGCTGATCGCAGCGCAGACCGCCGGGCAGTTGCAGGTGCTGGTGCGAATCACCGTGGTGCAGGGTGAGCTGCCGGGGCGCATGGCGGAAATGCAGCCAGGCGTGCTGCAACAGGTCGTGCGGGGTGTGGATGGCCGGGTGGCGGGCCAGATAGTCCGGTGCGGCCAGAATGCGCCAGTGCCAGCGGGTGAGGTGGCGAGCCACGAGCCCGGGCGCATCAAGGGCATGGTCGCCACCGCGGATGGCAATGTCGATTTCTTCGGCGCCCAGTTGCGCCAGCGTGTCGCTGATATGCAGTACCGGCTGGATGCGAGGGTATTGCTGGCGCAGGCGGGCAAGGCTGCGACAGAACGCCGGTGCTTCCACCATGCTGCTGGTCAGCGCCAGATGCAGCTCGCCGGTGGCCTCGGTCTTGAGGCTGGCGAGTGTCTCACGAGCCTGCTCCAGCGCATGTCGCAGGTGCTGGCAGTGGGTGCGCAGGGCAAGGCCGGCATCGGTCGGGGTGAGGCGGCGCGTGCTGCGATGCAGCAGCTTGACTTGATGCAGGGCTTCGAGTCGGGTGATGTGCTGGCTGACAGCCGAGGGCGTCATGCCGAGCAGCTGCGCGGCCGCCTGCATGCTGCCAGCTTCGAGCACGGTGGCAAATACCAGCAGGGGTTTGCTGTCGTCGAGATTCAAGCGGGGTTTCCGGGCGGGCAGGGTGGGCTGATTGTAAAGCCTGGCTAATTTATCAGGACAGTTTTTATCGTCTTATTTTTATTGAATAGGCACGATAGGCTGTCCACATTCCCAACACGCTCAAGGAGCAGAACATGAAGATTGCAGTCATCGGTGCCAGCGGTTACGTCGGACAGGCCGTGGTCAAGGAGCTGGCCGCCCGTGGGCACGAAGTCAAGGCCATTGCCCGCGATGCCGGCAAGCTGCCGGTGCAGACCAATGTGCAGCTTGTCGCTGCGGATGTGAACGCGGCGGATTTTTCCGCGCATCTGCAGGGGCAGGAGGCGGTGCTGAGTGCCTTCAACCCCGGCTGGGGCAATCCGGCGATCGGCGCGGAGTTTACCCGCGGCTATGCCGGCATTCTGGCCGCCGCCAAGGCTGCCGCAGTGCCGTATCTGCTGGTCGTGGGCGGGGCGGGCAGCCTGTATGCCGCGCCCGGCGTGCAGGTGGTGGACACGCCGGATTTTCCTGCCGAGATTCTGGAGGGTGCCCGTGCCGCCCGCGATCTGCTGACCGAGTTGCAGGCGCGCCGTGACCTCAACTGGGCCTTCATTTCGCCACCGGCGCGGCTTGGCGTGACCGGTGGCTACAGCGAGGCACGCACCGGACAGTACCGTCT
>JBHADJ010000144.1:0-5122 GCA_041855065.1 Lysobacter sp. | reverse complement strand
CTGGCGCGCAGCTCGGCCAGCGCCACGTCCGTCGGCAGCGCCGATGGTGCGTTGCCGGCGGCGTTTTCCGGACCAAATCCCCAGGCCCGCAGCGCCGGCAACAGGGTGATGTCGAACGCTCCCTCGCTTGCCTGCCAGATGCCTTGCGCATGTGCGGCCATCGCCAGTGCCGCCGGTGGCATCGTCATGCAACTGCCGGCAGGCAGGGCATTGAAGCGCGCCACGGCGGAATCTTCACGATAGGTGGAAACGGCACTGTCCACCTCGGCCAGCACCGCCTCAACCGCACGCTTGATTTCGTCGGCGGGCGGAGCATTCGCCTCGGGCACATAGTCGAGCCGATATTCGCTGCCCATCGTCGGCCCGGAAAACTCCACCGCCTGCGGTTGGCAGGCGGTAAGCAGCAGGGGAAGCAGCAAAAGGGCAAAGTGGAAACGACGCTCGGGCATGGCAAAGGAATGGCACGTTGCAAACAGGAGACAGTACATCACGACCTTTGCAGGATGGGCTTCGCCTCACTGTCTGGAGGACTCCGCCGGGTCAATCGCGTCCCTGCTGCCCCAGTTCGTTTGCCAGCTTCTCGACTTCAATGCGGTACTCGGTCATCTTCTTCCTGACCGTTTCCTTGACCTTGGTGTAGTCCGCGTTCGAGTTGCCCGACTCCCAGCGCTCGTAGCGCTGAAGTGCGGAGTCGCATTCCTGCAACAACGTGGAATATGCCGTCAGGCGCGCCGATATTTCGGTGGCCCGCAGGCTTTTGTGGAACTGTTCGACATTGTTCTTGCGCTCATCGTCCTGAAGAATGAGCGCATAGACAACACCGGCGAGCGCCAGTCCGGAGAAAAGCGCGTTGACGGCACCGAACATGTCCCCGAAAGCCCCTACATCCGCCGGTAAAGGGAAAAAATGGATCACCAAGGGGATGGACACCGCCCATGCCAGCGAGACGGCACCCATCAGAATCCAGAATGATTTTCTCGGCATGATTTTCTCGTATGCAGGGTGTGAGGAATGGGCGGCGCGGATCTTACCCGCCAAAATCATCCAAAAAGATGCTGTCGCGCTCCACGCCCAGATCGAGCAGCATCTGGATGACGGCGGCGTTCATCATCGGCGGGCCGCACATGTAGTACTCGCAGTCCTCCGGTGCCGGGTGGTTTTTCAGGTATTGCTCGTACAGCACGTTGTGGATGAAGCCGGTCAGCCCCGTCCAGTTGTCTTCCGGCTGCGGATCGGACAGTGCCAGATGCCAGGTGAAGTTGTCGTTTTCGGCCGCAAGCTGGTCGTATTCCTCGACATAAAAGGCTTCGCGCAGCGAGCGTGCGCCGTACCAGAAAGAAATCTTGCGCTTGGAGTTGAGGCGCTTGAGCTGATCGAAGATGTGCGAGCGCATCGGCGCCATGCCGGCACCGCCGCCGATGAAGATCATTTCCGCATCGGTGTCCTTGGCAAAAAACTCGCCGAACGGGCCGTACACGGTGACTTTGTCGCCGGGCTTGAGGTTGAACACCCAGGAGGACATTTGCCCCGGCGGCAGATCGTCGCGCCCCGGCGGTGGCGAAGCGATACGAATATTGAACTTGACGATGCCTTTTTCTTCCGGGTAGTTGGCCATGGAGTAGGCGCGGATGACCGGCGCATCCACCTTGGAGACATAGCGCCACAAGTCGAACTTGTCCCAGTCGGCGCGGTATTCCTCGGGAATGTCGAAATCCTTGTAGGCCACGGTGTGCGGCGGGCATTCAAGCTGCACGTAGCCGCCGGCGCGAAAGTCCACGTTCTCGCCTTCGGGCAGGCGCAGCGTGAGTTCCTTGATGAAGGTGGCCACGTTGTCGTTGGACTCGACCGTGCATTCCCACTTCTTGACGCCAAAGACCTCTTCGGACACGCGGATTTTCATGTCCTGCTTGACCGGGGTCTGGCACGACAGGCGCCAGCCGGCCTGGGCGTCGCGGCGGGTGAAGTGCGATTCTTCGGTGGGCAGCATTTCGCCACCGCCTTCTTCGACGATGCATTTGCACTGTGCGCAGGTGCCGCCACCGCCGCAGGCCGAGGACAGGAAGATGTTTTGCGTCGCCAGCGTTTGCAACAGCTTGCCGCCGGCCGGTACGGTGATGCTGCGCTCGCCGTTGATTTCGATGGTGACATCGCCACTCGCCACCAGACGCGAGCGCGCAAACAGGATGATGCCCACCAGTGCCAGCACGATGGCGGTGAACATGCCCACGCCGAGGACAATCTCGGTATTCACAGCTGCACCCCCGAGAAAGACATGAAGCCCAGTGCCATCAGGCCGATGATGATGAAGGTGATGCCCAGCCCCTGCAGGCCGGCGGGCACGTCGCTGTATTTGAGCTTTTCGCGGATACCGGCCAGCGCCACAATCGCCAGTGCCCACGATAGCCCCGAACCTGCGCCATACACAGCACTTTCGGCCAGATTGTAGTCGCGCTCGACCATGAACAAGGTGCCGCCCATGATGGCGCAGTTGACGGTAATCAGCGGCAGGAACACGCCCAGTGCGTTGTACAGGCTGGGCACGTATTTATCCAGCAGCATCTCCAGAATCTGCACGATGGCGGCAATCACGCCAATGTAGGAAAGCAGGCCGAGAAAGCTCAAATCCACCTCGGGGAAACCCGCCCACGCCAAGGCGCCTTCTTTCAGCAGATGCTGGTAGATGAGATTGTTGGCCGGCACGGTGATAGCCTGCACCACCACCACGGCGATGCCAAGGCCGATGGCGGTTTCCACTTTCTTGGAAATGGCGATGAAGGTGCACATGCCAAGGAAAAACGCCAGCGCCATGTTTTCCACGAACACCGCACGCAAGAACAGGCTGAGATAGTGTTCCATCAGATGCCCTCCTTGTCGGAAACATGCGCGGCCATGCGCAGTGCCGGGGCTTCCACTTGCTCCTTGCGCCAGCTGCGCAGCGCCCAGACGATCAGGCCAATCAAAAAGAACGCCGAAGGCGGCAGCAGCAGCATGCCGTTGGGCACGTACCAGCCGCCGTCGTTGATGGTCTGCAAGATGGTGATGCCAAACAACTTGCCGGCACCGAGCAGCTCGCGGATAACGCCCAGCAGCAGCAGCATCGCGCTGTAGCCCAGACCATTGCCGATGCCGTCGAAGAACGAAAGCATCGGCGGGTTTTGCATGGCGAAGGCTTCGGCACGGCCCATGACGATGCAGTTGGTGATGATCAAACCCACGAACACCGACAGCTGTTTGGAGAGCGAATAGGCAAAGGCTTTCAACGCCTGATCCACCACGATCACCAGTGAGGCGATGATGACCATCTGCACGATCATGCGGATGGACGCCGGGATTTGCGCGCGAATGGTGGAAATGAACAGGCTGGAAAAGCCCGTCACCAAAGTCAGCGCAATGGACATCACCAGCGCGGTCTGCAAATTGCTGGTGACCGCCAGTGCCGAGCAGATGCCCAGGATTTGCAGGCCGATCGGATTGTTTTTGACAATCGGGTCAAACAGAACTTCACGAATTGTCGGTTGTGCCATTACGGTGCCTCCTGACGCAGCCGCGTCAACAACGGGCCAAAGCCCTGCGGCCCCAGCCAATATCTGAGCAGGTTGTTCACGCCATTGCTGGTCAGGGTGGCGCCGGCAAGGCCGTCCACCTGATGCACGGCACGCGGGCTGCCGCGATCCACGCTGCCCTTGATGACGGTGATGTCAAGCTCGCCATGTTCGTTGAACACGCGCTTGTCGGGCCACAGACCGCGCCAGCGCGGGTTGTCCACTTCGCCGCCCAAACCTGCGGTTTCGCCGTGCTGGTAGAAGCCGAGGCCGGCGACGGTGGTGTAGTCGTTTTTCAGCGCGATGAAGCCATGCAGGGTGGACCACAGGCCATAGCCGCGTATCGGCAGAATCAGGGTCTGGATGCCGCCTTGTGCATCTTCCACCAGATACACCACGCTGTGGCTTTCACGCCGGCGAATCGAGGCGATGTCCTCCGCACTCGTCAATGCCTGCGATTGTGCCGGGTCTTGCGCGGCTTTCAGCGGATCGAAGCTGGCCGCATCGCGGCTTTCATCGAACTGGCCGGTTTCCAGATTCACCACCCGCGCCCGAATGCGCTCGGCAAAAATGCGCTGCACCTCGGCTGCCGGCGTGTCGGCCTGCGCCAGCCCGGCGATGGCCAGAATGTTGCGCTGCTTGTCCAGTTCGCGGTTGACCACCTGCGTGGGCTTGAGGCCAACGGCGGCACCGGCCACCACCACCGAGCACACCAGACAGACTAAAAACGCCACCCAAATCGTGCGGCCAATGGATTCCTTGGCTTGGCTCATCGTGCGGCCCTCCGCTTGATGTTGGCGCGGATGACGAAATAATCGATCAGCGGCGCAAACAGGTTGGCGAACAGAATCGCCAGCATCATGCCTTCGGGGAAGGCCGGATTGATGACGCGGATCAGCACCACCATCAGGCCGATCAACGCACCGAAAATCCATTTGCCGGTATTGGTCATCGCCGCCGACACCGGGTCGGTGGCCATGAACATCATGCCGAAAGCAAAGCCGCCCAGCACCAGATGCCAATACCAGGGCATGGCGAACATCGGGTTGGTATCGGAGCCAACCCAGTTGAACAGATAGCTCGTCACCACCATGCCCAGCATCACCCCAGCGACGATGCGCCAGGCCGCAATGCGCATGATGAGCAGCGCAGCGCCGCCGATCAGCACGGCCAGCGTGCTGACTTCGCCGACGGCGCCGGGCATGAAGCCCAGGAAGGCATCCCACCAGCGCAAGCCCTGCTGCCCCAATGCCGCCACCCCGCTGCTGCCTGCCACGCTGAGCGCGGTGGCACCGGCATAGCCATCCACCACGTTCCACACCGCATCGCCGGAGAGCGCGGCCGGATAGGCAAAGAACAAAAACGCGCGTCCGGCCAGTGCCGGGTTGATGAAGTTCTTGCCGGTGCCGCCAAACACTTCTTTGCCCAGCACCACACCGAAGCTGATGCCCAGCGCCACCTGCCACAGCGGAATGGTCGGCGGCAGGGTCAGGGCAAACAGCACCGAGGTGACGAAGAAGCCCTCGTTCACCTCATGGCGGCGGATGCTGGCAAACAGCACCTCCCAGAAGCCACCGACG
>JBHADJ010000143.1:0-3687 GCA_041855065.1 Lysobacter sp. | reverse complement strand
TCCCGAGTCCCGAGTCCCGAGTCCCGAGTCCCGAGTCCCGAGTCCCGAGTCCCGAGTCCCGAGTCCCGAGTCCCGAGTCCCGAGTCCCGAGTCCCGAGTCCCGAGTCCCGAGTCCCCAAAGCAGCTTACAACCAGCGCCCAACTGTTGCCGTTGCTTTGGCTGCCCCCTGATCTCGGCCCCCGCTTTTTCACCCTTCGCGGCGTTTGCCGGTGAGGTATTCGTCCTTGAGCTTGACGTAGTGGCGGGCGGAGTAGAACAGGGCTTGGATTTCCGCATCGGAAAGTTTGCGCACGAAGCGGGCCGGGTTGCCGAGCCACATTTCGCCCGCGCCCAGCACCTTGCCCGGCGGCAAGAGCGCGCCGGCGCCGAGGAAGCCGTGCTGTTCAATGCGAGCACCGTCGAGCACGATCGCACCCATACCGACGAGGCAGGCATCGGCAATTTGGCAGGCGTGGATGATGGCCTTGTGGCCGATGGTGACATCCGCGCCGATGACGGTGGCAAAGCCGCCGCGTTTGGCATGCGGCCCGTCGTGGCTGACATGGATCACGCTGCCGTCCTGCACGTTGCTGCGCGCCCCGATGCGCACGAAGTTGACGTCGCCGCGAATCACCGTGAACGGCCACACCGAAACATCATCGCCCAGCACCACATCGCCAATCACGCTGGCTACCGGGTCGATATACACGCCGCGGCCAAGCTGCGGCTTTTGTTCGAGATAGTTGCGCAAGGTTTCCATGCAGCCAGTTTAACGCTTCGCGCCGTGCTGCCGTGCCGCAAGACGGGCTTTGAGTGCGGCCAGATCCAGTCCGCGCGCTTGCAGCAGCACCAGCAAGTGATAGCAGAGGTCGGCGGCTTCCCCAAGCAGGGCATCTTCGTCCTCGGCCACGGCTGCGAGGGCGGTTTCCACGCCTTCCTCGCCCACTTTCTGCGCGATGCGGCGCAATGGCCCCTGAAACAGCGCGGTGCTGTAGCTGCCTTCGGGCAGGTCGCGCTTGCGCGTGGCGATGAGGGCATCAAGCGCGGCCAGGCTGTCTTGCGGGGCGTCGGGAAAGCAGCTTGCCCGGCCAAGATGGCAGGTCGGGCCTTGGGGGCGGGCGAGAATCAGCAGGCTGTCGCGGTCGCAATCGGTGTCGATGGCGACCAGATGCAGCACATGCCCGGATTGTTCGCCCTTCATCCACAGCCGCCCTTTGCTGCGGCTGTGGAAGGTGACGCAGCCGCTTTCCCGGCTCGCCGCCAGGGCTTCGGGCGAGACATAGCCCAGCATCAGCACTTGCAGGGTATCGGCATGCTGGATGATGGCCGGGATGAGGCCGGCGGTTTTTTCCCAATCAAGGCTTTCGATGGCGATCATGTCAGTCGTACCGGAATACCCGCTGCGGCAAGCGCGTGTTTGAGTTCGGGGATGGCGATTTTGCCGCTGTGGAAGGCGCTGGCCGCCAGCGCGGCATCGACATCGGCACGGCTGAACACCTCGCGGAAGTGGGCGATTTCACCCGCCCCGCCGGAGGCCACCAAGGGCACCTGCAGGCGTTGCCGGGCGGCGGCAAGCTGCTCGATGTCATAGCCCTGGCGCACGCCGTCGCTGCCCATGCAGTTGAGCACGATTTCGCCGGCCCCCAGCGCCTGCGCCTCTTCCAGCCATTCCAGCATCGGCAGGGCATGGGCGCGCGTTTTCTCCGGGCTGCCGGTATGGCTGCGCACCCGCCACTGGCCGTCGGCATCGCGCAGGGAATCCACGCCCACCACCACGCATTGCACGCCGAAGGCATCGGCAAGTTCCGCAATCAGGGCCGGGCGCTCCAGTGCCGGCGTGTTGACGGAAATCTTGTCGGCCCCGGCAAGCAGCACGGCGCGGGCATCGTCCACGCTGCGGATGCCGCCGGCAACGCAGAAGGGAATGTCGATTTCCCGGGCTATCCGGCTGATCCAGCCGGTGCCGACACGGCGGCCTTCCGGGCTTGCGGCGATGTCGTAGAACACCAGCTCGTCGGCACCGGCATCGCGGTAGCGGCGCGCCAGCTCCAGAATGTCGCCCATGTCCACATGGTCGCGAAAGCGCACGCCCTTGACCACGCGGCCATCCTTCACGTCCAGACAGGGGATGATGCGGCGGCTCAGCATGTCAGCGCCTCCGGCAGGGTGAAGTGCTGCTCCAGCAAGGCCTTGCCAAGCACCGCACCGGCGCAGCCGGCAAGGCGGCTCTGCGCGATGTCCGCCAGCCCGCGGATGCCGCCGCTGGCCTGCACGGCCAAGCCGGGCTGGGCGCGGCACAGGGCTTGGTAGAGGTCGATGTTCGGCCCGGCCAGCATGCCGTCGCGGGCGATGTCGGTACACAGCAGATGGAGAAGGCCAGCCTCGGCGTAATCGTCGGCCAATGCAAACAGGGTATGCGGCGAGCTTTGCGTCCAGCCATGCAGCGGCAGGCGCCATTGCCCGTCCGCGTCCTGCCGGGTATCCAGTGCCAGCGTGAGCTGCTCGGCACCGAATCGGGCCAGCCAACCACGCACTTCTGCCGTGGCGCGTACCGCCAGCGAACCAATCACCACCCGGCTGGCACCGGCTTCGAGCATCGCCTCGACATCGGCCGCGGTGCGCACGCCGCCGCCGGTCTGCACCTTCAGCCCGGTTTCGGCAACGATCTGCCGCAGCAACGGCAGAAGGCCGTAGCCTCCGGTTCGTGCTGCATCCAGATCCACCAGATGCAGCCACTGCGCGCCTTGCCGGGCGTAGGCCATCGCCTGCTGCAACGGTGTCAGCGGATAACGGGTCTGCGCTTGGTAATCGCCTTGCCGAAGGCGCACGATGGCGCCTTCGCGCACGTCGATGGCCGGATACAGGGTGAAACTCATGGTTGCCACTCGAGAAAATTGCGCAAAAAACGCGCCCCGGCCGGGCCGGAACGCTCGGGATGAAATTGCGCGCCGCACACCCGGCCATGCGCAACGACGGCGGCAAAGCGGGTGCCGTGCATGCAACTGGCAAGGCAGTCGGCGCTGACCGGGGCAGCATAGCTGTGGACGAAATACATCTGCGTCTGCGCCCCCAGACCGGCCAGCAGCGGCGAGGCGGCTTCGGGCAGCAGCGTGTTCCAGCCCATGTGCGGCACGCGGATGCCGGGGCCTGCGGCCAGTTTGCGCACGCTTCCGGGCAAAAGCCCTAGGCATTCGCTTGCGCCCTCCTCGGAAGCCTCGAACAACAGCTGCATGCCAAGGCAGATGCCCAGCAGCGGGGCGGGGCTTGCCTTCAGCGCATCGACCAGACCGCGCGCGCGCAGCAGTGCCATGCCTTGTGCCGCCGTCCCCACGCCCGGCAGGACAATGCGGTCGGGCTGGCCGAGCGTGGCGGCATCGGCCACCCGTCGCGGCTGCACGCCAAGGCGTTGTAGTGCGGCTTCGACCGAGCCGAGATTGGCACCGCCGGCATCCATCAGCACCACATCCATCACAGCATCCCCTTGGTGCTGGGCAGGCCATGCCCTTGCCGGCGGATGGCCTGCCCGAGCGCGCGGGCAACGGCCTTGAAACAGGCTTCGATCTGATGGTGATCGTTCTGCCCTTCCACCTTCAGGTTCAGGGTCATCCCTGCGCCCTCGCACAGCGAACGGAAGAAGTGTTCAACCAGTTCGGTCGGCAAGTCACCCACTTTCTCGCGGCGGAACTGCCCGGAAAACACCAGCCCCG
>JBHADJ010000142.1:0-6573 GCA_041855065.1 Lysobacter sp. | reverse complement strand
CCGGCAAGGGGCTGCCCCATGAAGTCCAGCACCACGCTGTCGCCGCTGTAATCCAGGCCATTGCCGTCGCGGCCGGTACGGTTGACGCCCGCCACATAGGCCAGGTTCTCGATGGCCCGTGCCGGCAGCAGGGCTTTCCAGGCCGATGCGCGCGCGGCCGGCCAGTTGGCGACATACAGCAGCAGATCGTAATCGGCCCGCTGCGCCGCATCCTGCCAGCGGTTGCGCGAGAACACCGGAAAGCGCAGGTCGTAGCACACTTGCAGGCAGATGCGCCAATCCCGCCAGTGCACGATTTTGGCTTCTGTTCCGGCGGCGTAGCGCAGATGCTCGCCGGCAAAGGTGAACAGATGGCGCTTGTCGTAATGGTGCAGCTCGCCTTCGGGTGTGGCGAACAGCAGGCGGTTGAACACCTTGCCGCCCTCGCGCAATTGCACGCTGCCGCAGATCGCCGCATCCAGCGCCGCGGCACGCTGTCGCAGCCAGTCGACGGTCGGCCCGTGCATGTCCTCGGCACTGTCGATGGCATCGTTGGAAAAGCCGCTGGTAAAGGTTTCCGGCAGTACGACCAAGTCGGTCTGCCCGGCCAGTGGCGCCATCAGTGCGCCGTAATGGGCACGATTGCCGGCCGGGTCATGCCAGCGGGTATCGCCCTGAATGATGGAAATGCGCAAATCTCTCATGTACTGCTGTCCGGAATGAAGGTCAAAACATGGCCGTTGATGCAATAGCGTTTGCCCTCCGGGGGCGGGCCATCGTCGAATACGTGCCCCAGATGGATGCCGGAGCTTCGCGAGCGCACTTCCACCCGGTGCATGCCGTGGCTGTGGTCTTCATGCAGACTGAGGGCACCGGGCAGCGGGCTGAAGAAGCTCGGCCAACCGCTGCCGCTGTCGAACTTGGCATCGCTGCGAAACAGCGGCTGTCCGGTAATCGGATCGACATAGGTACCGGGGCGCTTTTCCATCAGATGGCAGCCACTGCCGGGCATTTCCGTGCCGGCGGCAAAGGCGATGCGTTGCTGCTCGGGGCTGAGCAGTTGCCGCCCCAGCCATTGCCAGAAAGACGGCGGATGCCCGGCATAGCCGCTGTAGCGCGCCACTTCCTCGCCATTGACGAAATGCACGACGCAAGGCAACAGCAGCAACGGCGCAGCCAACCGCCAGCCTGCTGGTGCGCGTCGGGCGAAGGTTCTGGCAAGGGCAATGGGCGAGCGCCAATCGGCCAGCACTTCGGTGGCAAATTGCCGCGAGGCTGCATCGTCCTCGGCCTCGAACACGATGAGCTGCTGCCTGCCATCGAGCGTGGCGGTTTCCAGCGGTGCATGTGTGCACTCGGCCAGCTGATACCTCACCCCGGTGCCGCCGAGGCCACAATAGCCGTCGGGGTTCTTTTGCAGATAGTCCTGATGGTAATCCTCGGCGCGGACGTAATGCCGGAGCGGGGCGATTTCGCTGACGATCTGCCCGTATCCGGCCGCATCAAGGGCAGCCTGATACACCGCACGGCTTTGCTCGATCAAGGGGCGCTGCGCGGCATCGGTGTAATAAACGGCACTGCGGTAATTGCTGCCGATGTCGTTGCCCTGCCGGTTGTGCTGGGTCGGGTCGTGGTTTTCCCAGAAGGCGGCGAGAATGGCTGCCAGCGATACCCGGGCCGGATCAAAGCACACGCGCACCACTTCGGCATGGTTGCGAGCCGTGCTGGCACCGTGGCGGATTTCCCGCTCCAAGGCCAATACCGCCTCGTAGGAAGTGTCGGCCGCATCGCCGTTGGCATAGCCCGCTTCCACGTCGAGCACGCCGGGGATGGCGGCCATGCGCTTTTCCGCCCCCCAGAAACAGCCCATGCCGAGGACGATGGTTTCGCTTGCCATGTCCAGTCTCACAGGCGTTGCAGGCGTTCGATGGCCGCATCCAGCGTGGCTGCATTCTTGGCAAAGCAAAGCCGGATAAGGCGCTGCCCGGCGGGCGGGGCGGCATAGAAGGGGGAGAGCGGAATGCCGGTCACGCCGTGCTCGGTGGTCAGCCAACGGCTGAAGGCCATGTCGTCCATGTCGCTGATGGCAGAATAATCCACCAGCTGGAAATAGCCCCCCGGGGTTGGCAGCGGGCGCAGGCGCGTGGTTTCGAGTTGGGCACGGAAACGATCGCGTTTTTCCTGATAAAACGCACCGAGCGATTGATAGTGTTCGGGATCGGCTTCGATCATTTCGGCAAAAGCGCTCTGCGCCGGATGGAAGGTGCAGAACGTGTTGTATTGATGCACTTTGCGAAGTTCGAGGGTCAAAGCAGCAGGTGCCACCACATAGCCGACCTTCCAGCCGGTGCAGTGGTAGGTCTTGCCGAAGCTGGAGATCACGAAGGCGCGCTCACGCAAGGCGGGGTAATACAGGGCCGATTCGTGGCGGCGGCCATCAAAGACAATGTGCTCGTAGACCTCGTCGGCGATCAGGTACAGCCCGTGTTGCTGGATGATGTCGGCAATTTCCTGCATGTCAGCGGCGTCCAGCATTGCGCCGCTGGGATTGTGCGGGGTATTGACGATCAGCATGCGGGTTTTGTCGGTAATCGCTGCACGCACACGCTGCCAGTCGGGGGCAAAGGTTTCGGCATCCAGCGACACATGCAGGGCACGCGCACCGGCCAGCCGGATGGCCGGCTCGTAGCAGTCGTAGCAGGGATCGAGCACGATGACTTCATCGTCGGCACCCACGACGGCTTGCACGGCATCGAAGATCGCTTCCGAAGCACCGCTGGTGACGGTGATTTCAGTGTCCGGATCCGGGCGCACGCCGTAGCAGCGAAAGGTTTTTTCGCTGATTGCCTGACGCAGGCGCGGGCTGCCGATCATCATCGCGTATTGGTTGTCGCCCGCGGCCATGGCGCGTCCGAGCGCTTCGATCAGCCGCTCGGGTACCGGGAAGTCGGGAAAGCCCTGGCCGAGGTTGACAGCGCCGTGCTGGGCCGCCAATTGCGACATGACGCTGAAAATCGTGGTGCCCACATCGGGAAGTTTGCTTTGCATGATTCAATGACACGGAAACAGGGAGGGTGAGTTTACACGCTGACAACGGCTGTCGGGTGAGTGGCGCCGCTTTGTCATGCGCTGTACCGGTGCCTGTCACGACAGGCGATACAGCCCGTAGAATATTGCATCGCCACGATGAATACTGCTGTGCCCACCCCCGCTTCACCGCCCCTGCTTGCTGTCCATGGACTTGCCTTCTCGCGCAACGAGGAGCCGTTGTTCGGGCCCTTGACGTTTGCCGTGGATGCGGGCGAGCTTCTGCTGCTGCGTGGCGAAAACGGTGTGGGCAAGACGACCTTGCTGCGCATTCTGGCCGGGCTTTTGCGTGCGGACAGTGGCGAAATTCATCTGCATGGCAAGCCGGTTGATCGCCATGAGCGAGTTCGGGCAATGGCTTACCTCGGTCATCTGCCTGCCTTCAAGGGCGATTTGAGTGCACTGGAGAATCTGCAGTTTCTCTGTGCTCTGCATGGCAGTCGCGCCATCGGGCTGGAAGAGGCCATGCAGGTGGTCGGGCTGACCGGCTACGAGGATAGTCCCGCACGGACACTTTCGGCAGGCCAGAAAAAGCGCCTGTCGCTGGCACGCATCTGGCTTTCACCGGCACCGCTGTGGTTGTTGGACGAGCCGTATGCCAATCTTGATCTGCCCGGCATCGAGCTGGTCAACCAGCTGCTGGCTGCCCATCTGCAACAAGGGGGCGCCGCACTTGTCACGACGCATGGTGCATATGCAGCGCCTCCGGTTCGCAGCCGCGAGCTGTCGATGCAACGTCCGCTTTGGGAGCAAGCCGCATGATCGCGGCAGCACGGGCACTGTTGCAGCGGGATTTCCGGCTGCTCATGCGGCGGCGTGGTGATGCGCTGCAACCGGCATTGTTCACGTTGCTGGTGGTAGTGCTGTTTGCTCTGGCACTGGGGCGGGAGCCGACCATTCTGGCGCGGGTGGCTCCGGCCGTCCTGTGGCTGGCCGTGCTGCTTTCGGGCTTGCTTGCCTTGGACAACCTGTTCCGCTCCGATGCCGAGGACGGTTCGCTGGATCAGTGGTTGTTGGCACCACAGCCGCTTTCTTGGCTGATTGCGGTGCGAGTGGCAGGGCATTGGCTCAGTACCGCCTTGCCGGTTCTCCTTGCCACGCCGCTGCTGGCCGAGCTTTTGCATCTGCCGCATGAGCAGTTGCCGGTGCTGATGCTGACGCTGTTGCTTGGCACGCCGTTGCTCAGCCTGATTGGTGCAGTGGTTGCCGCGCTTACGGTCGGGATGCGTCGTGCGGGCATCTTGCTGGCGCTGCTGGCATTGCCGCTGTATGTGCCGGTGCTGGTATTCGGGGCTGGTGCGGTGGTCGCCAGTGCCGAAGGGCTGGATGTCAGTGGGGCGCTGCTGATGCTGGGTGCCGGTCTGGCGGCAGGCTTGGTGCTGGCACCATTGGCTGCGGCAACAGCTATCCGCATTGCGATCGCCGGAGACTGATTCTGCGAAATGGCAATCTTATGGCCAGCTCAGCCGGATCAATACCGAGCGAATGCGAGTGCGGCAGGATGAGCAATGATTTTGCATCTTCGGATGTAGGCAGTATCCCGGGGATGCGCACTCGGTATCTTCTGCCGTTTCCGGGGGGCGAGCTGCCGAAAACGGCATGTGTGCCGTGATTCCAAACCCTTTACATGACATGGCCGGGGCAGAATCCCGCGGCTTCTCTTCTCCCTCCCCATCAATGCAAGGAAATCCCGTGAGCACCAGATCATCGAAGCGTGTAGGTCGTCGTTCCAGACTGTTCCAGGCCATTGCCTGCAGCATGCTGGTAGCAACAACACCGCTTGCCGCACTCGCCGCCCAGCCGCTGCCTGCCGACAGCCTCGGCCTCAGCACCCAGTGTGCAACCGCCAGTACCGCAGCCGAGCGAGCCACTTGCTACACGCGCAAAATCGCCGACCTCAAGCTGAGTGCTCATGGCGAGCAGCTGTTCAGCAGCAATGCCGCAACCACCAATGTGCCGGTTGTGGCCGCCTATACCGAAACGGCCACCCTGGGTGACCCCGACAGCTGGAAGACCGACGAGTTCCTGCAGGATTGGGGCTTGGCAGCGATGAATGCCCATCACGCCTATGCCCGAGGTCTCACTGGCTCCGGTATCCGTCTTGGCTTGCTTGACAGTGGTGTGGGGCTTGAGCACGACGAGTTCGCTGGCAAGGCACATCAGGGATTGGTCATCGGTGATCTGTTGGCCGATGGCAGTCGCTGTGGAGCAGATGCCTATATCGGCGGCAATACGGCCTGCTTTGGTACCGATGGCGGGCGTCCCAGTGTGGAAGCGAGCTATGTGGATACCTCCCTGCGTGATGAGGTGCCTCCGGAGTACCAATATCTGATCGACACTACCTTTCTGAGATGGGATTCGCACGGTACCCACGTGGCCGGTACCATGGCGGCCAACCGCGATGGCAGTGGCATGCACGGCGTGGCTTTTGCTGCCGACTTCAGTGCAGCACGACTGTTCTCCGACACGTTCGTCGGTTTCGATCTGGCGTGTTACATGGGGACTCAGCTCTGTCTTGATCTGTCTACCCATGCTAGTGAAAGCGCGATCGACGACATGTATCAACAAATGAATGCAGCCAATGTGCGTGCGCTCAATCATAGCTGGGGACTGACATTGGAACCGGCCAATGCCGATGAGCAGGCAGCCTATTTCCTCAGCCCAGAGCTTGAAACGTATTGGGGCACGTTTGCAGAGGGCACACGCACCAACGGGATGATTCAGGTCTGGGCCGCCGGTAATGCCTGGTTTCCCTATGCGAGTGCCGAGGAAGCGCCGATTGCCGGCATTCATGCCAGCCTGCCACGACATTTCGCCGATCTGGAGTCTTATTGGCTGAGCGTGGTGAATCTTGCGCAAACCGGTGATGCGGACAATCCGTATGTCTTGAGCCGTTTGTCGATGAAGTGTGGCCTCAGCAAGGATTGGTGCATTGCCGCCCCAGGCACCGACATTACCTCTGCCGTGTATGAAGGGGAGGTCGGGGTGCAGGGAATGGCGTTGGCGTTGACGGCGGACGGCAATTTTCGTCTGACCGGCGTCGAGCAGCTCAAGAGCAATACCGAATACGCGTATGCCGACTACTCCGGCACCTCGATGGCCACCCCGCACGTCACCGGCGCCTTGGCGCTGCTGTTCGAGCGTTATCCGTACCTGACCAACGCACAGGTGCGAGACGTGCTGCTGACCACCGCCACGGATCTGGGCGAAGCCGGCGTGGATGATGTCTACGGCTGGGGCATGGTCAACCTCCAGAAGGCCATCGAAGGCTACGGCCAGTTCCGCGTCGATACCGAAGTGGACATGGTGTCGGCCGCCGGCGGCACGCACTGGTGGAATGACAGCAAGGTCTGGGATGTGTGGACCAACGACATCTCCGGTGCGGCCTTCAGCTTCACCAGCAGCGCCGGTGGCTGGCTGCGCCTTGCCGGCAACAACACCTTCAACGGCCTGACCGTGAAGGGCGGCACGCTGGAGCTCACCGGCACCAACACATTGACCCGCGAT
>JBHADJ010000141.1:0-5927 GCA_041855065.1 Lysobacter sp. | reverse complement strand
CCAGCGACCCCAGCCCGGCAGCGGTTGGTAGATGCCGTCGCGGCGCAGCCAGTGCCAAAGCAGGGCGGTATTGAACATCCCGGCAATCGCCGTGGCCGCCGCGATGCCGACATGGGCAAAGGCCAGCCCCATCTTCCACATTGGCGTCACCAACAGGGCAATCAGGAGCACATTGCAGATCACCGTGCGAATCGCCGCGCGCATCGGTGTTTTGGTGTCCTTGCGCGCATAGAACGCCGGCAGCAGCACCTTGCTCAGCATGAAAGCCGGAATGCCCACGCACATGGCCGAAAGTGCGTAGCCCACCATGCGGCTGTCCTCGGTGCTGAAGGCACCGTAGCGGAACAGCGAGATCGTCAGCGGCTCGGCGAGCAGAATCAGGCCGAGCGCGGCGGGCAGGCCGAGCAGTAACACCATGCGCAACCCCCAATCGAGCGAGGCGCTGTAGCCCTCGGCATCGGCACGCGCGTGCTGGCGCGAGAGCTGCGGCAGGATCACGGTGCCGATTGCCACGCCAAAAAGTCCGAGTGGCAGCTCGGTCAGCCGGTCGGAGTAATACAGCCACGATTGCGCGGCCGGCACCAAGAGCGAGGCGAACACCGTGCCGACCAGCACGTTCACCTGCGCCACCGAGGACGAAAAGATCGTCGGCAGCATCAATTTGAAGACGCGGCGCACACCCTCATGACGGAAGTTGAAGGCAAAGCGCGGCCGCAAGCCAAGCCGGCCAAGCGCCGGCCACAGCAGCAGCATTTGCAGGATGCCGGCCAGCAGCACCCCCACCGCCAAGGCCATTTCCGGCACCTTGAAATAACCGGCCAAAAGCAGCATCGCGCCGATCAGTGCCAGATTGTGCAGGATCGGGGTAAAGGCCGGCAGGCCGAACTTGCCGAAGCTGTTGAGCACCGCCCCGGCCAGTGCTGTCATCGAAATGAAGGTGAGGTAGGGAAAGGTGATGCGCAGCATTTCCGCCGCCAGCGGCACCGTTGGCGCGTCGCTCGGTGCCAGCATCAGAAACAGCTTGGCGATCCACGGTGCCGCCAACATGCCAAGCCCGCTGACCATCACCACCACGGCGAGCAGCGCCCCGGCAACATGGTTGATGAAATCCTGCACGGCGGCCTTGTCGCCCTTCTCGCGCAATTCGCTCAAGACCGGCACGAACGCCGAGGAGAACGAGCCTTCAGCAAAAATGCGGCGCAGATAATTGGGGATGCGATAGGCCACGACGAAGGCGCTGACCGCCGGGCTGGCGCCGAACAGGCTGGCCTGCAACCAGTCGCGCAGATAACCGGCAATGCGCGAGAGGAAAGTCATCGCGGTGAATACCGCCGAGGAGCGCAGCATGCCGCCCCCGCGCTTGCCGCCTTGCGGCTTTCGGGTATCGTTATCGGCTGCGGGTTTGGCCGCCTGCTCCTCGCTCATTGCGCTTGGGCTCCCATTGGCTTGACGCTTGACAGAAAAGCCCTCATACTAACCTGCTATCGCAATTTGCGACACTCCACCTCATCCCGATTTCATAAGGTTTTCCTGTGGCCAACATCAAGTCCGCCAAAAAGCGCGCCAAGCAAACCATCGTTCGCAATGCGCGCAACAACAGCCAGCGTTCCATGCTCCGCACCTCGGTCAAGAAGGTGCTGAAGGCTCTGCACGCCGGTGACGCTGAAGCCGCTGCCGCCGCTTTTGCCCAAGCCCAGCCGCTTCTGGATCGTTTCGCTTCGCGTGGTCTCATCCACAAGAACAAGGCCGCTCGTCACAAGAGCCGTCTGAACGCCCGCATCAAGGCGCTCAAGGCCGCCTGAGGCTGAAAGTTGTCCCTGAAATGGCCGGCATTGCCGGCCGTTTTCTTTTGGGCCACATGGGAACCGATTGCCAATCGCCGTTGTCCCGCGAACTGCCAACCGAGGACAGGTTGATGGGCACGATTGCTTGCTTCTGGTGAAACAAGGCAAGCAGTCAATGGCAAATGGAAGCGGACATCATCTCAAGCCAAGCATCGACAAGATGTGGGCAAGAAACCGTGGTTCGTTACGCAGATTTTCGCCGTGCAAAGACGGTGATTTCTTCGCGATCGTGATAAAGCTGGCGGGCGCGCAAAGTGGCGAGCGGGCCGGCGTGTTCGCGGAAGGCATCGAGGCAGCGGCGGGTTTCGGCCCAGCGTTTTTTCATCGGCAATTTCAGGTTGAACACGGCGTTTTGGCACCAGCCGTGGCGGAACCATTTGGCCATGCGTGCGGCAACGCGGATAGGTTGCTCCACCATGTCGCATACCATCCAGTCGAGCTTCTCGCGTGGCTGCCAGCGAAAGCCGTCTTCGCGCAGATGGTTGACCAAGCCGGTATCAAGCACATGCGGGCGCAGCGGGCCGTTGTCGATGGCGGTAACATAAAGTCCGTGCCGGGTCAGCACCCATGTCCAGCCGCCGGGTGCGGCGCCCAAATCGGCGGCACGCATGCCGGGACGGAGCAGTTGCGCCCGTTCGTCGCCATCGAGCAGGCAGAGGAAGGCTTCTTCCAGCTTCAGCGCGCTACGTGAGGGCGCATCGGCGTGCATCTTCAGACGCGGAATGCCCAGCGGCCACGGGGCACTATCGCCGGGACGCGCGGTGCAAAGAAAAGCGCTTTGTCCGCCAGTAAAGGCCACTACCAGTTGCGGTTGTTGCGGGTTATCGCGTGCATGCAAAAAGCCGTGTTTGCGCAGTGCCGGGCGCAGGGCGTTGGCGAAGCTGCGGCACAGCCCGGCGAGCGGTTTGCCGCTGTCCGAATCCGGATGCTCCACGGCAAGGCCGGCAAAGGCCGGCAGGTCAATCACGCGCAGGGCATCGAGCATCGGGCTAATACGGTCGCGGGCGGACAACTCGGCCAGTTCGGCAATGATGACGAGCTTTTGCCGCGCAAATACCAGGCTTTGCCACGGCAAAGCGGCATCCAGCGCCGCTGCCTCGTCGCCATGCAGCACGACAAAGCTGCTGTTCGGCTCGGTACGCACATAGGCGGCAAGGCCAAGTGAGGCGGTGCGCTCGGTCAGCTCGGCCGCCAAGTCGCGCTCAAAGCCTTGGCGGCACCAGAGGAGCAGGGCGGGGCGCATGTCAGTAGAGCGTTCCTTGTGCGCCGTAGTGGCGCAATACGGTGCAGGCAGCCTCGCGCTGCAAATCACGCACCACCTCAATGCCGCGCCGGTTGAGCGCGCCGATCCAGTCGCGCGGCATTGGCCCTTCGTCAAAGCCGGCCAGCGTTTCCACATCCTGGGTGCGTGCCCCCATCAAGAGGCGGTCGATGCCTGCCCACATGCTGGCGCCATAGCATTGGCAGCACGGTTGCGACGAGGTGGCAAGGGTGATCGGGCCGTAGGCGCTGCCATCCTCGTTGCGGTTCAGGCGCGCGCGTTGCAGGCGCTGCTGGGCAAGCATGAAGGCCAGCATCTCGGCATGGGCAACGGAGCAGCTCTGCGGCAGCACACGGTTGACGCCGATGGCGATGAGCTGATCATCGGGGCCGAAAATCGCCGCGCCAAACGGCCCGCCGCTGCCGGCTTCGACATTGCGCGCCGAAAGCGCGATGGCCAGCTGCACCTTGGCTGCATCGCCCGGATAGTGGCGCTGGAAGACAAACTCGTGCACCCATAGCGGCAGGGTCAGATGCAATTGCAGGGGCAAAAAGCTCATGGCAGACGAATCCGGTTGTCGCGAGCCTGGCATTGCCCGGCAACGCAGGTGCAGGCACTGATGGCAGGGAAGCCGCATACGCCCATCATGCCGTTACGCTGGCATTGTTCGGCGACTTTCTCCGGCGACACTTCCGCGTTGACATTAACGCATGCCGGGTAATAGCCGCAACAGTTACCGACGTTCTTCACCGTGCAATCGGCATCCACCCGGCAGTACGTGGCCGGGGCGGCAAACGAAAGCGGCGCATCGATAGCGGCCTGTTGCCGCTGCGGCGCAGCACTGCAGGCAACAAGCAGCAAAGGCAACAGGCAGGCAATGCGACGCATCGGCAGGCTCAGGCTTTTTGTGCCCAGGTATCGCGCAGGGTGACGGCACGGTTGAACACCGGGCGTTCGGGGCGGTGGTCGTGGCGGTCGGCGACGAAGTAGCCGCTGCGCTCGAACTGGAAGCGCTCTTCCGGCCGGGCTTCGGCGGCGGCGGCTTCGACAAAGCCGTGCACGACTTGCCGCGATTCGGGGTTCAAATAGTCGCGGTAGGTTTTGCCTTCGCTGTCGTCATCGGGGTTGGCGACGGTGAACAAGCGTTCGTACAGGCGGAACTCGGCCGGTACGCCGCTTGCCGCATCCACCCAGTGGATGGTGCCTTTGACCTTGCGGTTGGCGCCTTCCATGCCGGGGCGCGAGTCCAAATCCAGCGTGCCGCGCAGCTCGATGATCTCGCCGTCGGCGTTCTTGATGACCTCATCGCAGCGCACGATGCCGGCACCGCGCAGGCGCACTTCGCCGCCCGGCACCAGTCGTTTCCAGCCCTTGGGCGGGATTTCGGCAAAATCTTCGCGCTCGATGTAGAGCACGTTGGAGAAGCCGATTTCGCGCATGCCCTGCGTTTCGTCCTTCGGATGGTTGGCGAACGAGAGGGTTTCGCGGTGGCCTTCGGGCAGGTTGGTCAGGGTGAATTTCAGCGGCGCGATGACGGCCATGCGCCGCGGGGCGCGGGCATCAAGGTCTTCGCGCAGGGTGTTTTCCAGCACGGTGTAGTCGATGGTGCTGTTCTGCTTGGACAGGCCGAGCCGGGCGATGAACAGCTTGAGTGCTTCGGGCGTGTAGCCACGGCGGCGGATGCCTTGCAGGGTGGGCATGCGCGGGTCGTCCCAGCCATCGACCAGGCCTTCCTGCACCAGCGCCATCAGCTTGCGCTTGCTCATCACGGTGTAATCGAGATTCAGGCGGGAGAACTCGATCTGGCGCGGTTTGGCTGCTTCGTTCGGCAGGCCGCGAGCCAGAAGCGGGGCGAGCAGCTCGGGGTTTTCATGCAGGCAGACATTGTCCACGCACCAGTCATACAGCGGGCGGTGGTCTTCAAACTCCAGCGTGCACAGCGAGTGGGTGATGCCTTCAATCGCATCGCCAAGGGCATGGGCGTAGTCGTACATCGGGTAAATCGGCCACTCGCTGCCGGTGTTCTGGTGCTCGACGTGCTTGATGCGGTAAATCGCCGGGTCGCGCAGATTGATGTTGGGCGAGGCCATGTCGATCTTGGCGCGCAGGGTGCGGCTGCCGTCGGCAAACTCGCCGGCACGCATGCGCCAGAACAGGTCGAGGTTTTCTTCCACGCTGCGGTTGCGATAGGGCGATTCGCTGCCCGGCTGGGTCAGGCTGCCGCGGGTGGCGCGCACCTCGTCGGCGGACAAGTCGCAAACGAAGGCCTTGCCGTCGCGAATCAATTTTTCCGCAGCCAGGTAGTACACACCGAAGTAGTCCGAGGCATGGCGCAGGCTATGCCAGTCAAAGCCGAGCCAGCGCACGTCGTCCTGAATGGCCTCAACGTATTCGGGGTCTTCCCTGGCCGGGTTGGTATCGTCAAAACGCAGATTGCACACCCCGCCGAATTCTTCGGCAATGCCGAAATCGGTGGCGATGGCGCGCACATGACCCAGATGCAGATAGTCGTTCGGCTCGGGCGGGAAACGGGTCTTGATCGCCGTGTGTTTGCCGCTGGCCATGTCCTCGCGGACGATGTTGCGGATGAAGTCGGTGCGCACGGCGCTGTCGGCGGTGTCGGTCATGGTGATGGCGGCAAGAGAAAGACGGGCAATTTTAGCGGGATGCGCGCTTTGCTGTTAGGCTTGCGCGCTTTCCGGCACCGATTGCCCGCATGCGCCCCGTTTATCACGCCATCAATCCGATTGATGCCCATCTGGTGCGGCACGCGCTGGAAGATGCCGGCATCCACGCGCACGTTTTCGGCGAGCATCTTCTGG
>JBHADJ010000140.1:0-32036 GCA_041855065.1 Lysobacter sp. | reverse complement strand
CTGCATCGCGCACGGCGTCAAGGATGCCGCTACCATGACACGCCTGTTCAGCAGCGGCGTGCAGTACATGGAAGGTGATTTCATCGCCCCGATCAGCGAGCGTCTTGGCTGATATTCCGTCCCTCCGGCGCCTCCCGGCGCCGGAAGCTTCCGGTTCCACTCCCCCCTCCAGCCGTGTCTGCACCTGCCCCCCCACCCCGTTCCTCATTCCCCATCGCGGCCTGTCTGCTTGTACCGTTCGGGATTTTCGGCGCTGCCGCCATCTGGGTGCTTTGCAGCCTGACGCTGCAACTGCAAAGCCCTTGGTTCGCTTTCATTGCCACCTTCGACATCCTCTTGATGCTGCGCTTGGCTGGCCTGCGGCCGAGCCCTTGGCGCAGCGGCATCGCCATGCTTGCCACTGCCATTTCCATTGCCTGCGCGCTCTGGTGGTGGCATGCCATTCAGATCGGCCTCGAACTCGGCTTTTTCCCACTGGAGTCCATCCCGCGTATGGGCGCGGGCTTTGCCCTAACCCTTACCCAGCTCTCTTTCGGACTGTTTGACCATCTGGTTTTCATCGCCGCCATCGGCATTGCCGGCTGGCTCGGACGGTAATGGCGACCCGCACGTCAACCACAACCCGGCACGTGCGTTGATAACGGCAACTCCCATGAACGAGCCATTGCCCCGTGTGTCCCGATATCGGCCCGGAACTGCGCATGTGCACGACTGAAGCAAGCACAGCAGCCCCCAGCCTGGAGGCCTTTCTGGCCGACGTGGCGTTGCGCGCTTTCCGCTTTGCCGAGCTTGGCCTGCGCCACCGCGACGATGCCCAGGATGCCGTGCAGGATGCCATGTTGAAGATGCTGGCCTACCGCGATCGCCCTGCTCCCGAATGGCCACCGCTGTTTTGGCGCATTCTGCGCACGCGCATCATCGACAGCCAGAGGCGCCGGATTTTCCGCCTGCGCTGGCTCAGCTCATCCACCGGTGATGATGGCGAGGAAATGGAATGGGCAGGTCCCACACCGGATCCTTCACGCCAACACGACAGCGAAGAGGCCGGCAAACGGCTGCATGATGCGCTGCGACAACTGCCCGAGCGGCAGCGCGAGGCATTTGTCCTGCGCATTCTGGAGGACTTCGATGTGGCTCAGACAGCCGAAATCATGGGCTGCAGCGAAGGCTCGGTAAAGACACATCTCTCCCGAGCCCGTGCTGCCCTGCAAACCCGACTGGAGGATTGGCGATGACTTCGCAAGACACACAATTCGATGCCCGCCTGAAAGCCGCCTGGCAAAGCCATGCTGACCACGTTTCCGGACGCACCCGCCTGCAGCTTTCCCCGGAAATCGCCTTGGATGCCGCACGCCGTCGTGCAATGCCATCCCCCCGGCGTCATTGGCTCTGGCCTGCCGCAACTGCCACGGCCACCCTCGCCCTGGCCATTGCCGTGCTGCCAATTCCCGGACTCTTCGACACCGCACCTGCCACACCGGAGTCGTTCACCCATTCCGGCAGCACCACCGCACCGCTCTATGAACTCGATGAAACAGATGACAGCCTATTGAGCGGCTCTCCCGATTTCTATGCCTGGCTTGGCAGCCAGGAAGCCAGCCTGCTGGCCATGGAGTCCCCCTGATGAAACACTTGACACATAGCCTTCTGGCACTGACCTTGTTCCTGGTCTCCCCCCTCTCCGTGCTGGCACAAGAAACACCAGCCTCATGGGAGCAGCTTGACACGCAGGAACGCGAGCTTCTGATCCAACCGCTGCGCGAGCGATGGAACAATGCCGACAGCGAAGAACGTCAGCGCATGCTCCAGCGTGCTCGTCACTGGCAGCGCATGACACCCGAGCAGCGCAGCCGTGCCTGGCGCGGGCGCGAGCGTTTTGATCGATTGCCTGCCGAACAACAGGCACAACTGCGCGATTTGTTCGAACGCACCCGCGACATGCCGGCGGAAGAGCAGCGGCATGCCCTGGTTCTGTTCCATGTAATGCGACGCATGACGCCGGCCGAACGCGAGACGCTGCGCCAGGAATGGGCGCAAATGTCGCCGAATGCCCGGCGGGAATGGATCGCACGGCATAAGGATCAGCGAGAACGTCACCGTCACGGCAACGACGATCGAGATGAACACAAAAATCCATCTCGATAAAGCGATATAATTCTGTCACTTGCCTTGACAGTTCCCGCCATGCAGCCAATCAGCTTTGAGGTCTACCCTCCCAAAACCACCGAACAGCGCGCCCAGCTTGACCGCACACTGGAAAAACTCAAACCGTTTGCGCCCGAATTCGTCTCCTGCACGTTCGGTGCCGGTGGCTCCACCCGGGCGCATACGGCGGAAACCGTTCGCCACATAGCCACAGGGCACGGTCTTGTCAGCGTCCCTCATCTGACCTGCATCGGCAGCACCCGGGACGAGGTTCGCACGCTTCTTGACGAATATCGTGCACTTGGCTGCAAGCGCATCGTTGCGCTGCGCGGCGACATTCCTTCCGGCATGCTCAATGCCGGTGAACTGCACCATGCCAGTGATCTGGTGGCGCTGATCCGCGCCGAATACGGCAACACCTTCCACATCGAAGTCGCCGCCTATCCGGAAACCCACCCCCAGGCGGCCAATGCACAAGCAGATTTGCGGCATTTTGCGGCCAAGGCCCGCGCCGGTGCCAACAGTGCCATCACCCAGTATTTCTACAACGCCGACGCCTATTTCCGCTTCGTCGACGACAGCCGTGCGCTGGGAGTGGACATTCCCATCATCCCCGGCATCATGCCGATTTCCAACTTCGTCCAGCTGCAACGCTTCTCCGAAAGCTGCGGCGCCCAGATTCCACGCTGGGTCGAGCAGCGCATGAGCGGGTTTGGCGATGACAGCGGCGCCATCCGCGAGTTTGCAGCCGATCTGGTTGCCGCACTTTGCCAGCGACTTGTCCGTGGCGGCGCCCCGGCATTGCACTTCTACACGCTGAATCTTGCCAACCCAATTCGCCAAGTCATGAAGCGACTGGCATGACCTGACTCGCTACCGACGCCGACAGGAGGCGACTCCTACTCTGTCGCCATCCGGGCACCGGGCACAATCCGGTGGCGTGCGCCCGTTGTTCAGGCAGGCGCCAACAAAAACGCCGCCACCACCTTTCGCCCTTCGCCGGCCAGCACGTTGAAAGTGCGCGCTGCCGCCGCATTGGACATGCACTCGATGCCGATGCCCCGCTCAAGACAGGCCGCAAGTACGGCCGTCGCCGGAAATCCCTGATGCTCCCCGGTTCCCAATACCAGCACGCTCGGCGTCAGGGAAAACACCGGGGTCAGCGCTTCGACACTCAACTCGGCAAGCGTCGCTACCGGCCAGCCCTCGATGAGGCTGTGCGGGGTCAGGATGAAGCTTTGCGACAGCACTCGCCCCTCCAGCCGCGCCTGCCGACCGTCAGCGCCTCGCAGAAAGAACTCGAAATCAGGCTTTTCTTCAATCAGGTGCATGTGGCGACAAATCAGCCACGCGGCAACACAATGCGGCGCTTTTCGCGGGACGGCCGATAGAGCACGGCAGTATGTCCGATGCGCTGCACCAGTACCGACTCGCTTTGCTCGGCCAATACGGTGATCAGCGCATCACGCTCCTCGCGGTCACTTGCCGCCACCTTGACCTTGACCAGCTCGTGATCTTCCAGCAGCTGCACGAGCTCGGCCACCACGGTTTCACTGACACCCTTGTTGCCCACTTGCAGCAAAGGCTTGAGCCCATGCGCCTCACCACGCAAATAACGGGTTTGAGCAGAGGTCAGCAGTGTCGTCATGGCAAAAACCGTGTAATTGGGGATGAGCAGAGTATCATGAGGCTCCCTGCAAGGTTCAGATATGGCGCGCAGCAAATCCAGTCATCGTTGGCTCCAGGAGCATTTTTCCGATCCTTATGTCAAGAAGGCACAGGCGGCCGGGCTGCGCTCGCGTGCCGCCTTCAAGCTGGAGGAGCTGGTCGAACGCGATCGGCTGCTCAAACCCGGCATGGTGGTGGTCGACCTTGGCGCGGCTCCCGGTGGTTGGTCGCAGTGGGTACGGCAGCAACTTGGCGACAGTGGCCGGGTGATCGCCTCGGACATTCTGGAAATGCCACCGCTGGCCGGGGTGGAGTTCATCCATGGCGATTTTCGTGAGGCAAGCGTGCTGGCCGAACTCGAACAGCGGCTGGCGGGCGACCTGATCGACCTTGTTTTGTCGGACATGGCACCCAATATGAGTGGCGTGGATGCTGTCGATCAGGCACGGGCGATGTACCTGTCCGAGCTTGCCATGGCCTTTGCCGACGATCATCTGCGCACAGGCGGCGATTTTCTCATCAAGCTGTTCCAGGGTGTAGGATTCGATGATTACGTCCGCGAACTGCGTCGCCGCTACCAGAAGGTGATGATTCGCAAACCGGCAGCCTCGCGCCGCCGCTCCAACGAAGTCTATGCGCTGGCCCGGGGCAAGCTGGCGCAGATGAAATAACCGCCCGGAGACATCATGAAAGATCTGATGAAAAACATGCTGCTGTGGGTCGTGGTCGCCATCGTGCTGATGATGGTGTTTCAAAGCTTCAGCCCGCGCACAGGCAGCTCGGCACAAGTGCCGTATTCGGATTTCATTCAGTCCGTTCGCGATGGTCGGATGCAGCGAGTGGATATCAAAGAGGATGGCCGTACCATTCACTTCGAGCGCAAGGACAAGAGCCAGGGAGTCACCACGGCACCGCGCGATGACGGCATGATGAACGATCTCATCAACCAGAACGTCGAAATTCGCCAGGAAGCCCCCTCTTCCGGGCGCGGCATTCTGCTCAGCATCCTGCTCAACCTGCTGCCGATTGCCCTCATCATCGGCTTCTGGTTCTTCATGATGCGGCAGATGCAGCAAGGCGGCAGCAAGGGCGCGATGAGCTTCGGCAAGTCGCGCGCGAAGATGCTGACCGAAGACCAGACCAAGGTAACCTTTGCCGACGTCGCCGGCTGCGACGAGGCCAAGGAGGAAGTCGGCGAGCTGGTCGAGTTCCTGCGCGATCCCTCGCGCTTCCAGCGCCTGGGCGGCAAGATTCCGCGCGGGGTGCTGATGGTCGGCCCGCCCGGCACCGGCAAGACGCTCCTGGCCAAGGCCATCGCCGGCGAGGCAAAGGTGCCGTTTTTCTCCATCTCCGGTTCGGATTTCGTCGAAATGTTCGTCGGCGTCGGTGCCAGCCGCGTGCGCGACATGTTCGAGCAGGCCAAGAAACATGCCCCGTGCATCATCTTCATCGACGAAATCGATGCCGTTGGCCGCCATCGCGGTGCCGGCATGGGCGGCGGCAATGACGAGCGCGAGCAAACCCTCAACCAGATGCTGGTGGAAATGGACGGTTTCGAAGGCGGTGAAGGGGTGATCGTGATCGCGGCCACCAACCGCCCGGACGTGCTGGACAAGGCGCTGCTGCGCCCCGGCCGTTTCGATCGGCAAGTGATGGTCGGCCTGCCCGACATCAAGGGGCGCGAGCAAATCCTGAAAGTGCACATGCGCAAGGTGCCGCTGGCCGATGATGTCGATGCCAGCGTGCTGGCGCGCGGCACGCCCGGCTTCTCCGGTGCCGAGCTTGCCAATCTGGTCAACGAGGCTGCCCTGTTCGCCGCCCGCCGCAACAAGCAAAGCGTCGGCATGCTGGAGTTCGAGGACGCCAAGGACAAGATTTTCATGGGCCCCGAGCGCCGCAGCATGGTGATGCGCGAGGAAGAGCGCCGGATGACGGCCTATCACGAATCCGGCCATGCGGTGGTGGCGATGTCCCTGCCCAAAGCCGACCCGGTGCACAAGGTCACCATCATGCCGCGCGGCTGGGCGCTGGGCTTGACCTGGCAATTGCCCGAGCATGACCGCATCAGCCATTACAAGGACAAGATGCTGGAAGAAATCGCCATCCTGTTCGGTGGCCGACTGGCCGAGGAAATCTTCGTCGGCGACATCTCCACCGGCGCCTCCAACGACTTCGAGCGTGCCACCAAGATGGCGCGGGCGATGGTCACCCAGTACGGCATGTCCGACAGCCTCGGCACCATGGTGTATGCCGACAGCGATTCGGGCTATGGCTTCAACAACAAGACCATCTCCGAAGCCACCCAGCAAAAGGTGGACGCGGAAATCCGCCGCATCCTCGATGCCCAGTACGAGGTGGCCCGCCGCATTCTGGAGGACAAGCGCGACATCGTCGAAGCGATGACCGAGGCGCTGATGGAATGGGAAACCATCGATGCCGAGCAGGTGCGCGACATCATGCAGGGACGCCCGCCCAAGCCCCCGGCAGGCTGGGTCAAGCCCGCACGTCTTGGCGGCGGTGACAAGGATGATGGAAAAAACGACAGCAGCACATCCTCCTCCCTGCCGCCTCTTGACGGTGTGGCAGGTGAAGCGCCATGAGCGCACCTCGCGAACGCCCCGCTTGCGGGGCGTTCGGCTGCCCGGCAAGGCAATGATGAATGCCATTCCATCCATCGCTATCCAGCCCTTCTTTTGCAAGGAAATACCATGAATTCCCCGGCCGCCACCACCCGCCAAAGCATTCTCAACGTCGTCATCACCGATGAAAACGAGCTTTACGGCGCCTTCATGCCATTCATCAAGGGCGGCGGGCTGTTTGCCAAGACTCCCAACCGCCTGCCGCTCGGCCAACCGGTATTCATGATGGTGACCCTGCCCGGCTCCTCCGAAAAGCTTCCGGTTTCGGGCAAGGTCTGCTGGATCACCCCGGTGGGCGCGCAAGGCAACCATCCGGCCGGCCTTGGCGTCCAGTTTGACGATACCCGCGAAGGACTCCTGTTGAAGGATCGCATCGAGACACTTCTTGCCGGCAAGCTGGAAAGCGAAAAGCCCACCTTCACCATGTGACAGGGCCATGGCCAAACGCAGGAAAATCGAACGCCGGCAATCCCCCATCCACGGCAGTGGCGTATTTGCCACTCAAGCCATCGCTGCCGGCGAACGAATCGTGCGCTACAAGGGTCGCTTGCGCAGCCATGCCGAAGTCGATGCCGAATACGGCGAGCACGTCGATACCGGACACACGTTCCTGTTCACACTCAACGCCCACTACGTCATCGATGCCAACCATGCGGGCAACATCGCCCGCTGGATCAATCACAGCTGTCACCCCAATTGCGAGGCAATTCTCTACCCGGACAAGAAAGGTCGACCGCACAAGGACAAGATCCGCATCCACGCGCTGCGCGACATCGCCGCCGGCGAAGAACTTTGCTACAACTACGGCATCACGCTTGATCTGCCGCACACCCCGGCACGCAAGAAACTTTGGCGTTGCCTGTGCGGTGCGGAAAACTGCACCGGCACACTTTTGCAGCCCAAACGCCGCCGACCTCGTCCGACATAGGCAGCCTCTGCCATGCCCCTCCCCTGGCTTGCGTCCGACACCCCTTTCCCGCCCCCCCAACAGGCACTCGACATGCCAGACGGTCTACTGTGTCTGGGGGGCGATTTGTCACCGCAACGACTCCTTGCCGCTTATCGGCAAGGAATCTTTCCGTGGTTTGCCGAAGGCGAACCATTGATGTGGTGGTCACCCAACCCACGCATGGTGTTTGCCAGCGATGGCGTGCATCTTGCCCGCCGCTTCCGCCGTGTACTGCGGCACAGTACATGGCATGTCCGTGCCGACACGGCATTCAGCAAGGTCATCACGGCCTGCGCGCATAGCCCGCGACCGGGACAGGAAGGCACCTGGCTCACCGCCGAGATGATCGCTGCCTATCAGGCGCTGCACCGTCTCGGTCATGCGCATTCGGTGGAAGTGTTCGATGGCGAACAATTGGTGGGCGGAATTTATGGCGTCGCGATCGGCCAGATGTTCTTTGCCGAATCAATGTTTTCCGCCCACTCCGGCGGCTCCAAGGTGGCGCTGGCGATGCTGGCCGCCTTTCTGCGCGAGCAGGGCTGGCCGCTGATCGATGCACAGGTGGAGAACCCGCATCTGCTGCGCATGGGTGCCAAGCGGATGGCACGTGACACATTCCTTGCCCTCGTTGCACGGCAAACCGCACTGCCCGGCCTTGATGGCTCCTGGCAAGTGCCGTTTGGCAATCGTCCGGCACACCACCTTTGTGCAGTCCGGGCGCGTTAATCACCCCGCACCGTTGCCCCGCCCGTCGCCTTGCACATCCACCTTCCGGCGCGCATCCGTCAGCACCCTGTGCACCAGTGAATTCAACAACTCGCCGGTCAGCGGCTTGCGGATGAACGCATCAAAGCCCGCAGCCAGCGCTTGCGGCTCGACCTCGCTGTCTGCACGAGCGGTCACCGCCACCAGCGGTGCAGTGAGCCCCTGTTGGCGCAGCTGTCGCGCCAGATCAAGACCACTCATGCTCGGCAGATCAAGATCAAGCAGAAACAGATCGAAGTCGGATGCGCTAGCCGCCACCAGAGCATCCAGTGCATGGGCGACATGCTGTACCTGATGTCCCTGCGCCTGCAGCAAGCCGACAATCACCTCGGCCACGGTTTCATCATCCTCGACTAGGAGAACCCTGCATCGCGCAGCTTCATCCCGTATCGCCGTCGATGGTGCAGGCGTGACAATCGGACTGGCTTCGGGCAAGGGCAAGTGCAAATGAAAGGTCGCCCCCTCACCGAGGCGGCTGTCCACCACGATGCGTCCCCCCATCATTTCCGCCAGCTCCGCACTGATGGCAAGACCAAGCCCGCTGCCGACCCGTTGCCGGGCAAGCGAGCCATCGTCCAATTGCTCGAATCGCTGAAATATCCGCGCCTGCTGATCCGGCGACAAGCCCGGGCCACTATCGCGAACCTCGACATGCAGCCCCTGCGGCATTTGCCGTGCAACGCGAAAAATCACTTCGCCCTGCGTGGTGAACTTGATGGCATTGCCAAGCAGATTCAGCAATATCTGTTCAACCCGTGTGCGATCACCTGTCAACCAGTGCGGGGTATCGGGCGCCATCTGCAACTGGAATGCCAGATGCTTTTGCAACGCCAGTGACTGCATCAGATCCGCCACATCCTGCACCAACTGCCGCACATCGAATGGATCCTCGGCCAATACCAGACGACCGGCCTCGATTCTCGCCAAATCCAGCGCATCATTGACAAGTCGAAGCAGATGACGCCCAGCCTTGCAGATGGCATCTAGCTGCTGACGTTGCCGTGCATCCAAATCGCTGGCTTGCAGGAGCTCGGCCATCCCGAGAACCCCGGTCATCGGGGTGCGAATTTCATGGCCAAGATTGGCCAGAAAGCGGGTTTTCGCCTCTGATGCCTGTTCGGACAAGCGACGCTTCTGCACTGCCAGATGCAGCTCATGCCGGCGTCGCACACGCTGCCGCCACGCCATGCCGCTGGCAAGACTCAGCAACAGCAGCACAACTGCATAAGCCCCCCACGCCTCGCTGGAATACCACCAGGGCGGACGCACGCGGAATGCCAGCGTCACCGTGTCGGAGACATTGCCGGACGGATCCTGCCCTCGCATGCGCAATGTGTAGCGCCCGGCGGGTAAGCCACTGAAAATCCGCTCCCCCTCGGCGCCCTGCTCGACCCAGCCTTCGTCCAGCCCCTCAAGCCAGCTCCAGTAACGAATCGCCTCGGAATCATCATAGGCATTCAGGTGTGCGGTGATGCGAATTTCTCGCTCGGAAGGGGCAAACACCGGCATCGTGCCCGCCTGCATGCGGCTGATCCAGCGCCCATCCTTGCGGACATCCACACCGTCAATCCACAGCTGCGGCGCATGGGCAGCCGGCTCGGGAAACCGGGTATCGAGCATCACCAGCTTGCCTGCATTGCTGCTCAGCACCAGTGCCCCTTCGGCGGAAAGCACCATGGCCCGATCCATGAAGGCTTGGCTGGTCAAACCGTTGGCCATGCCGTAGCTGCGCAAATGCCGGCGAACCGGATCCCAGCGAAACAGACCTCGCTGACTGGAAAACCAGACCCGTTTGTGCGAATCCAGCCAAAGACTTCCCGTTTCCACGGCAGGCAATTGCTTGCCGGAATGCACCTGCGTTTGCAGCTGCCACTGCCCGGCACGTTTTTGCCAGTACTCAAGCCCCGTCAGTCTGTGCAACCAGAGTGCATCGGCATTTTCGAAGTCGAATGCAAATACCCGCTCCCCGGCCAGTCCCGGGGGAATGACCAGGCGATTGCTCTGCTCGTCAAGCCAGCCAAGCCCAAAGCCACCCGCTACCCACAATCGACCATCCGGTGACAGTCTCAGCGCCTCGTTGTCGCCGTCACCAAGACCACTTTCCATGCCGGGCAACACCTGACGCAGCACGCGCCCGGTACGGATATCCCGTTGCTGCAAGCCCCCAGCCTGCATGGACAGCCACAGCGTCTGTCCACGGCCTGCCTGCAACAGGTCGATGAACACCCCGCTCGGCAGCGGTGCCTGCGCATGATCATCTCGCCAGGTATCCATCTGCCCGTTTGCATCGATGCGGATGAGCCCCATGCGCGGCTCCCCCAACCAAAGCTGCCCCAACTCGTCCTCAAGCACGCTCATCGGCTTGGTGCCTGCCAGAGCCTCGCGCACGCTGACCGGCTGCCGTGCCACCACGCCTTGTGCATCCAGACGCTCGATGTGCCCATCGGCACCTGCCGCCCATACACCGCCGGCGCGCGCACGTGCCAGTGCACGATAACTCGTGGCACCAATCTGGCGCTCGCCCGGCTGGTTCTGACCAAACTCGGCAATGCTGCGCCAATCCGAGCGCAGATAGCCCATTCCGCCCCCCGGTACACTGACCCACAACCCACCATCGGCCTGCAAATGCAAAGCACCCACATGATGCGGTGTGGCATTGGCCATCAACGTCAGGGATTGCGGCACGGATTGCTCCGTCCGTACCCACCACAGGCCGCGCTGACTGCCTATCCACATCGTGCCATCGGCATCCCGCGCCATCGCCACCGCTGCATTCGGGCGCCGAAAATGGGTTGACCACAGCGGTTGTCTCCAGCGCCCGTCACCTTCCCGGCAAAACACCCCGGCCTCCGTCCCCACCCACAACTGCCCATCCGCGTACAGCACGCTGTACACCATGCCGGGACTTTCCAATCCGGCAATGGTTTCCTTGTGGACATGCTTGCCATCCCAGCGCACCAGCCCGCGGGTCGTGGCGATCCACAGCATACCTTGCGCATCGAAAGCCAGTGCCAGAACGGTTTGTGAGGGCAAGCCGGAAATTGCCTGCAACTGCCAGCCCGCCGGATCATTGCCTTGCGCCTTCATGTGCAGCAAACCGGCATTGGCCGTGCCCAGCCAAAGCTCGTCCCCCCGGCTGATGATGGCATAAATATCGTTGCTGGCCAGCGCCGGATGGGTTTCCCGACGCATGCGTACTACCCGGGTGCGGGAGGTGTCCAACATGCCTAGGCCACTGAATTCACTGGCAACCCATAGCCGGTTGCGGGCATCCACATGCAATGCCTGCACGATGTTGCCGGGCAAGGAGAACGCATCGCCCGGATCATGCCGCCAGATGCGAAAAGCATGTCCATCGTAGCGAGCCAGTCCGTCGCTGCTGCCCACCCAGACAAAGCCCAGGGCATCCCGCTCGATGGCATTGATCGTGGTGGAGGGAATGCCGTCACGCACACCAAGCAGACGAAATTGCGGATGCTCCGGCACCCGCGCGGCGGCAATCTGCATACCCCACATGGCCAGTGCCAATGCAATCATCCAATGAAGTTTCCGCATCATGGCTTCCTGAGCTAACCCCTTGTTGCTAGAGTAACGCCTCAGCCAGCCAAAGAGCACGCCATGTCCGATCGTCCGACCCCTCAGGGCTGGAGCCCTGCCATCAAATTCTTTCACTGGAGCATCGTCGTGTTGCTCTTGGTGCAGGGTATTTTCGCGCTGGTGATGGAATCTCTGCCTCGCCATATGCGTGCCGACAGCATGATGTTCCACAAATCGATGGGCATTCTGATTCTGGTGCTGGCACTTGCACGACTGGCAACTCGTCTTTTCACCCAGGCACCGCCAGCATTGCCGGAAGTCTCCGCACTCAATCAGAAGCTGGCCGGTCTTGGCCATGCCCTGCTGTACCTGCTGCTGTTTGCCACGCCATTGAGCGGCTTTCTGATGTCGGCCTTTGCCGGGCGTGAGCTTCCGTTCTTCGGCCTGTTCACCGTCCCGGCTCCGGTCGCACAGAACGAGCACCTTGCGGCGCTGATGAAACAAGCCCACGAGCCGTTGTTCTTCGCGCTTGTCCTCGTCGCGTTCGGCCATGCCGCAATGGCGCTGTATCACCACTTTGCCAAGCGCGATGCCACACTCAAGCGTATGCTTCCCAACCATGGCCGGAACAACGGCTGAGTCTGCCCTGATGAAAAAACTCTGCCTTTTTTGCGGCTCGAAAAGCGGCAACCGCCCCGAATATGCGCAATTGGCCGAACAGCTTGGTCGTGCCACCGCACTGGCCGGCTACAGCCTGGTCTACGGCGGTGGCCGGGTTGGCCTGATGGGCATCGCCGCCGATGCCTGCCTTGCCGCCGGCGGCGAAGTGATCGGCATCATTCCCCAGCAACTGGTGGACTGGGAGGCCGCCCACCACGGGCTTACCCGGCTCGAAGTCGTGACCGACATGGCCGCTCGCAAGGCGCGCATGTTCGAACTGGCCGATGCCATCGTCACCCTGCCCGGCGGCTTCGGCACGCTGGACGAAATCTTCGAGATCCTGACCTATCGACAACTGGGTATCGCGCATCAACCCTGCGCATTTCTGGATGTCAACGCCTTCTGGCAACCGCTGATGCTGATGCTGGATCATCAGGTGGAAAGCGGCTTCCTGCCCAGTGAACATCGGGACGACATCTGGCACGGCGAAAATGTCGATGTATTGATGCAGTGGCTCAAACAATATGATGGCGAGCTAATTCGGATGCTGGCGCTCGCACGCCGCGACGAAGTTCGCCGCACGCCACACCCCGCCGGCTGAGCCCATGCCACGCCTGCCCGAGCTGGATGCCGCGCTCGCTGCGCTGCCCAGTCTGCCCGGCAGGCTGTGCGTCGGCTACAGCGGCGGGCTTGATTCCACCGTACTGCTGCACGCACTGCACCGGCAATGTCGATTGCCGCTGCGCGCCATCCATGTCCACCATGGCCTGCAGGCGCACGCCGATGACTGGGCGTCACACTGCCGCACGAGCGCCGAGGCATTGGGCATCCCCGTGGAGATCGTCCATGTCGATGCCACACCACGGCACGGCGAGGGTCCCGAAGCTGCCGCCCGTCAGGCGCGCCGCCAGGCCTGGCAGACACGATTGGCCGAGGACGAGTGGCTGACGCTGGCGCATCATCAAGACGACCAGGCCGAAACATTCCTCCTGCATGCCTTGCGCGGCTCGGGGCCACAAGGGCTCGCGGCGATGCCGATCTTGCGCCCCTTTGCACATACTTGGCTATGGCGTCCCCTGCTGCGCCTGCCGCGTGCCGCCCTGCAAGCCTATGCCCGTGCGCATCGGCTGGACTGGGTGGACGATCCGAGCAATGCCGACAATGCGCTCGATCGCAACTACCTGCGCAACGAAATCCTGCCGCGTCTTGCCCGGCGATGGCCGCATGCCGGCGCCGCCCTGGCCAATGCCGCCCGTCTTTGCGAGGAAGCCGATGCACTCCTCTCCGCCGAGGAAGATGAGGTACTCGCCAGCCTCCATCATCGAGATGACCCGAGCAGCCTCGATATTCCGGCGCTCATGCAACACCCTGCCGCACGACGGGCACGACTCCTCCGCCGCTGGATTCAGCATCAAGGGCTGCCTGCCCTGCCCCGTGATGCCATTGCCCGCATCGAGCAGGAAATGCTGGCCACCCGATCCGATGCCACGCCGCAATATCTCTGGCAAAACGCCATCCTCGAGCGCTGGCGCGATCACCTGCATGCCGGCCAGCAGCGCCCGGCGCTGCCCACCGACTGGAGTCAGCACTGGGACGGGACGGCACCATTGCCACTGCCCGATGGCAATCAGCTTTGTTTTGTCAGCAAGGATCCCGCTGCCCCGGCCTTTGTCCGACCAATCCAGGTGCGTGCACGCATCGGTGGTGAACGCATTGATCTGCCGGGACGCTCGCATTCACACGCATTGAAAAAGCTCCTGCAGGCACGGGAAAGCGCCCTTCCCCCTTGGCTTCGCCGTCAACTGCCGCTGTTGTTCGATCCGCAAAGCGGCCAATTGCTGGCTGTTGCCGACCGTCTTTTTTCGCGCCATTTCGATGCCGTTCGCCATCCCGATGCCCGGGATGCCCGACTGGTCTGGCATCTCGCGTAGAATTTCCGCATGACTCGAAAAACCCAAGAAAACTCGCCGGTCGCCGACTTCGAGAAATCGCTTCATGAGCTTGAGCAACTGGTCAACCAGATGGAATCGGGCAGTTTGTCTCTGGACGAAGCATTGAAAGCCTACGAACGCGGCGTCAGCCTGCATCAACGCTGCAAAGAGGCACTGGACTCTGCCGCGCTGCGCGTGCGCACGCTTTCCGGCAATGACACGTCGCGCGACGAAGCCACGCCACCTGCCCGTACCGGCAATTTCGACGATGACGACCTCCCCTTCTGACCCTGCCCCGCAACTTGCCCTCTGGCGCACCCACACCGAGCAGCAGCTCGCCCGTGCGCTGGACGAGGAAATCGGCCCCGCCAAGCTTGCCGCCGCCATGCGGCATGCGGCGCTCAACGGTGGCAAGCGCATCCGTCCGCTCTTGGTCTATGCCACCGGCAACGCATTGGGGCAATCGCTGGCGGCGCTGGATGATGCGGCCATCGCCATCGAATTGCTGCATTGCTATTCACTGGTGCACGATGACCTGCCGGCCATGGATGATGATGCCTTGCGCCGTGGCCAACCCACCGTGCATATCGCATTCGACGAGGCCACGGCAATTCTGGCCGGAGATGCCCTGCAAACCTTGGCCTTTGCCCGTCTGGGCAAAGCGCCCCTGCCTGCCGAAGTTCGTCTGAGCATGCTGACCACGCTGGCCGAAGCCGCTGGCGGGCGCGGCATGTGCGGCGGCCAGATGCTCGACATGCAGGCCACCGGACACCTCATCGATCTTGCTGCGCTGGAAACGCTGCACGCCATGAAAACCGGCGCACTGCTGCGCGCAGCCGTGCGTCTTGGGGCGCTTGCAGCTGCCGCGACTCCCATGCAACTGGCGGCGCTGGATGTTTATGCCGCAGCTCTCGGCCTTGCCTTCCAGATCAAGGACGATTTGCTGGACGTGGAAAGCAGCAGCGATGTGCTTGGCAAAACGGTCGGCAAAGACGTCGCCGCCGCCAAGGCCACCTTCCCCGCCCTGCTGGGCAAGGAAGCATCCAACGCCCGCTTGGCCGCCCTGCACGCCGATATGTAGGCAGCACTCGCCACTCTGGATGTCGATACCACCTGGCTTGCCGAGATTGCCCGGCAAGTGGTGGAGCGCAATCACTGACGCCATGCTTTCTCTTTGCGATCCCTCGCTCTATTTCAACCGCGAACTGTCACAGCTTGACTTCAACTTTCGCGTACTCGAACTGGCACGCCGCCCCGACATTCCCCTGCTCGAGCGGCTGCGCTATTTGTGCATCTCCTGCACCAATCTGGATGAATTCTTCGAAATCCGGGTTGCTGCCGTGCGCCATGCCAGCGAACACGGCGCTGCTCGCGGCAGCGACGGGCTATCGCCGCGAAGCCTGCTCACCCGTATCCATGCCCGTGCCCGCGAGCTGGTGGAAGCGCAATACCAGTGTTTTTATCAGGAGCTGCGCCCAGCCCTTGATGCCGAGGGCATTCGCCTGCTGAGCCGCGAGGAATGGCAGCCTCATCAGCTGCAATGGCTGCGCGAATATTTCCGTCGCGAAATCGTCCCGGTACTCTCGCCGCTGGGGCTTGATCCGGCGCATCCTTTTCCGAAAATTCTCAACAAGTCGCTCAATCTGGTCGTGCAACTGGAAGGCTCCAACGCCTTCGGCCGTCCGGCACATCTTGCCATCGTCCGGGCACCGCGCTCACTGCCGCGCATCATCCGTCTGCCCGCCCGGCATGACGAAGAAGATGGCTACGATTTTGTTTTTCTCTCCTCGCTGCTGGCCGAATTCATGGACGAGTTGTTCCCCGGCATGCAGGTCAAGGGGGCTTACCAATTTCGCGTCACCCGCAGTTCCGAGTTGTTTGTCGATGAGGAAGACGTTGACGATCTTGCTCTGGCACTGCGCGACGAACTGGCCGGGCGTGGCTATCTGCGCGCCATGCGTCTGGAAATCGCCGAAGCCTGCCCGGACGAGATTCTGAGCGTACTGCTGGAAAACTTCGCCCTTCCCGAGAGTGCGGTCTATCGCATCAACGGCCCGGTCAATCTCAATCGGGTCACCCAGGTCTATGACGAAGTCGCTCGAGCCGAGCTGAAGTTTCCTCCGCTGCATCCACGCACACTGGAGGAGCGCGAAAGTCTGTTCACCCGTCTGGCACGCAGCGACATCCTGCTGCATCACCCCTACGATGCCTTCACCCCGGTACTCGAGCTGATCCGCGAAGCCGCCGAAGACCCGCATGTGCTGGCCATCAAGCAGACGCTGTACCGCACCGGCAAGGACTCGCCCATCGTCGAGCATTTGATCCATGCTGCCCGCAACGGCAAGGACGTCACCGTGGTGGTGGAATTGCGCGCCCGCTTCGACGAAGAAGCCAATCTCGGCCTTGCCGATCGCCTGCAGGAGGCCGGCGTGCAGGTAGTCTATGGCGTGGTCGGCTACAAGACCCACGCCAAGATGCTGCTCATCGTGCGCCGCGAAGCAGACGGGCTGCGCCGCTATGTGCATCTTGGCACCGGCAATTATCACAGCGGCACTGCACGCGCTTATACCGACATCGGTCTGATGAGTGCCAATACCGACATTGCCGCCGATGTGCATACCATTTTCCAGCAACTCTCCGGTCTCTCGCCGATACCACGGCTCAATCATCTGCTGCAATCGCCTTTCACCCTGCACGAAGGGATGTTGATGCGCATCGCCCGCGAGGCCGACAATGCCCGCGCCGGCAAGCCTGCCCGCATCATCGCCAAGATGAATGCCTTGAACGAGCCAACCGTCATCCGTGCTCTGTATGCCGCCGCCCAGGCCGGTGTGGAAATCGATCTCATCGTGCGCGGTGCCTGCACCTTGCGCCCCGGTGTTCCCGGTGTTTCCGAGCGCATCCGGGTTCGCTCGATTGTTGGCCGCTTTCTGGAGCATCATCGCGTGTTCTGGTTCGCCAACGACAACCAGCCGGAGCTCTGGTGTGCAAGTGCCGACTGGCTGGAGCGCAACCTGCTGCGCCGGGTGGAAGCGTGTTTTCCGATTCTCGACCCGCGACTGGCCGCCCGGGTGAAGACGGAAACACTCGATACCTATCTCGCCGACAATCAGAACGCCTGGCAACTGGATGCCGACGGTCAATACCACCCGATCCGGCCGACCGACGACACCGCAATCCATTCGGCCCAACGTCAGCTGCTTAAGGAAATCGCCCCATGACCCTGCGCCGCACCGCACTCAGCACCCGCCTGCCCCTGCAGGAAGGCGACCTGATAGCTGCCATCGACCTTGGCTCCAACAGCTTCCACATGATGGTGGCACGCTATGTGCAAGGGCAGTTTCAGGTCGTGGATCGCATTCGTGAAATGGTCCGGATGGCCGACGGGCTGGATGACCTCGGCGGCCTGTCAGCGCCCGTGCGCCAGCGTGCCTTGGATTGCCTGGCACGTTTCGGCGAGCGCCTGCGCGATCTGCCGGCCGAGCGCGTGCGCGCCATCGCCACCAACACCGTCCGCAAGCTGCGCAATCCGCAAGCATTTCTGGTGCCTGCCGAGGCCGTGCTCGGACACGCCATCGAAATCGTTTCTGGACGCGAGGAAGCGCGCCTTGTCTATCTTGGAGTTTCGCATGCCCAGCCCGGCAACCCGGGTGAGCGGCGCCTCGTGATGGATATCGGCGGCGGCTCGACCGAATGCATCATCGGCAGCGGCTTTGCGGCAATCGAACGGGAAAGCCTGCAGATGGGATGCGTGGCCAGTACCCGACGTTTCTTTGCCAATGGCAAGCTCAGCCGTCGCAAATGGAGGCAGGCCTCGGACGAGATTGCGGCGGAATTTCAGCAATTCGCCCAGCACTACCGCGCACTGGGCTGGCAGGACGTGCTCGGCTCCTCCGGTACGATCAAGGCAATTGGCAAGATATGTGCGGAGATGAAGCTCACCAAGGGTGCCATTACTGCACCGGCACTGGCTCATGTCCGTGAGCGCCTGCTGACCGCCGACACCCTCGCCGATATCGACCTGCCCGGCCTGTCCGATGAACGGCAGCCGGTGATTGCCGGCGGCGTGCTGATTCTGGAAGCCGCATTCGCCACCCTCGGTATCGAACGCATGACCGTCAGCCGCGCAGCCATGCGCGAAGGCATCCTGTACGACATGATTGGGCAAGGCAGCGACGAAGACCCGCGTGATGCCGCCATCGACCTGATGATGACCCGTTACGGCGTCGATCCGGTACAGGCGGAGCGCGTGGAGACCACCGCCCTGCACCTGTTCGATCAGGTACAGGAAGACTGGGCATTGGAAGAAGAAGATCGCGCCAATCTCGGCTGGGCGGCCTGGCTGCATGAGATCGGCCTTGCCATCGCCCATAGCCAATACCACATTCATGGTGCCTATCTGCTGGAACACTCGGACATTTCCGGCTTTACCCACCAGCAGCAGCAGGTTCTGGCTGCGCTGGTTCGCTGTCAACGACGCAGCATTTCCAAAAGCGCCTTCGACCGCATTCCCGATCGCCTGCTCACCCGCACCCGCCGGATTGCCGCGTTGCTGCGTCTTGCCGTGGTACTGCACCGCTCTCATGAAGACCTGCCACTGGCCGGACTTGCCATGCGTGCCCATGCCAACACCCTGAGCCTTGCCCTGCCACATCAATGGCTGGATGCTCGCCCGCTGCTGAAAACCGATCTGGCCGGTGAGCCCGAACGCATGCGCAGTCTGGGCGTCGAACTGACCCTGGAACAGGCATCCAGTTAGCCGCCCATCGCGCAGCACGAACAATCGCAGCCACGCTGATCCCGCTCCGACACCGCCGAGCATCTGTCAGCTGTGATGCTGCGCGAAAAATTTGCAAAATAGATATCAAATTGATATCTTTTTCTCAAATCCTCCTGCAAGAGCCTTCCAATGAAAGAAAAGCCCATTTCCTCCCTGTCCGGCATGTCGGTTTTGCTTGGTCTTTTGCTGCTGCTGGCCATTGGCGCAGGCGCGCTCCTGCTTGCACTGACGTTGAAGAGCGTCGCTCTTGTCGTTGGCGGCGGGCTTCTGCTCGCACTCTGGTTGTTCCTCTTGTGCGGCTTCTACATGGTCGAGCCAAACCAGGCCGCAGTGCTCAATTTCTTCGGCCAGTACGTCGGCACGGTGAAGGACAACGGCCTGCGCTGGAACAACCCGCTCTACGGCAAGCGCAAAGTGTCGATGCGGGTGCGCAATTTCGAAAGCGGCAGGCTCAAGGTGAACGAGCTGGACGGCTCGCCGATCGAAATCGCCGCGGTCATCGTCTGGCAGGTGGTGGATGCATCCGAGGCGGTTTACAACGTCGATGACTACGAGAGCTTCGTGCAAATCCAGTCCGAGGCGGCATTGCGGCAGATGGCGACCAGCTACCCTTACGATCAGCACGAGGAAGGCCAGCTCGCCCTGCGCAGCCATGCGCTGGAAATCTCCGAACACTTGCAGCATGAGCTGGCCGAGCGACTGGCCGATGCCGGGGTGAAGGTGCTCGATGCCCGCATCAGCCATCTGGCCTATGCACCGGAAATTGCCCAGGCCATGCTGCAACGCCAGCAGGCCAATGCCATCATCGCCGCGCGCAGCCGCATCGTCAGCGGCGCAGTCAGCATGGTGCAAATGGCACTGGAAGAACTGCAAGCCAGCGGCACGGTGACGCTCGATGACGAGCGCCGTGCGGCGATGGTCAGCAACCTGCTGGTAGTGCTGTGCGGCGACCGTGCCACCCAGCCGGTGGTCAATGCCGGGAGTCTGTACTGATGGCAGGCGGCATCTATCCGGCATTGCTGATGGCACTGCTGGCGCTGCCCGCCATTGCGCTTGCGGCCTGGCTGGCGCGCGATCGCCGCCCGGTTCCCGCCCGCATGGCGCTGCATCTTGCCATTGCCGCCATCGCGATGCTGCTGGCCGCGCTCGGGCTGTATCTGGCCGCCGGCGAGGAAAGCTGGATCCGCGCCATCGCCATCACCCTGTTGCTGCTGATACAGGTATTGGCACTCTCGTTGTTCCTGTCGCTGCGCCGCCTGCGCAAACAAATCAAGCCAACGCCGTGAGCGAGAAAAAAGCCTACCCGCTGCGCATCAATGCGGCCATTCTGGCCGAGGTGCAGCGCTGGGCCGATGACGAGCTGCGCAGCGTCAACGCCCAAATCGAATACGTCCTGCGCGATGCCCTGCGCCGTGCCGGGCGTCTGCCCAAATCCCCACCTGCCACGACCACCGAGGAAACGCCATGAATCCGCAATGGGAATACAAAGTCATCGACCTGCCGCTCGACCTGTTCGGCAAGCCCGGCGAGCGCCTGCAACAGACGCTCAACGAGCTTGGCCTGGAGGGCTGGGAGCTGGTCAGCACCCTGCGTCCCAGCGCCGCAGATCCGACCCGCTTGTTCCTGAAGCGCGCCAAATCCTGAACTCTTGTCTGCTGAGGAGCCCCCGATGAAGCGGTTCTGCCTTCGCTTCCCCTTGAGTCTTGCCCTGCTCGCCGCCATCGCGCTGCCCGTGCAGGCGCAGCCTGTGCCTGCACAAGAGGCGGCAAGCCATACCGCAAGCCACCTCCTCGATCTGCTTGACCGGGGCGAATTTGCCGCTGCCCACACCCTGTTTGACCCAGTGATGCGCCAAGCCGTGCCGCTGCCCGTGCTGGAGCAGGTCTGGAAGTCGATGCCCGCCGCCGGTAGCCGCGGCCCAATGCGGCTGGTCGAGGAGAACGGCGTACACAGTGCCAGTATCGCGCTGCAGCGCGGCACACAGCAGTTCGAGGCGCTTGTCAGCATTGCGGCCGACGGGCAGGTATCCGGCCTGTTGATTCGCCCGGCCAGCACTGCCGCGCCCGCCCCGGCGGTGCCCAACGAAGCACCCTTTGTCGAGCGCGAGACCGAAGTCGGCAGCGGCGCAACGGCGTTGCCCGCCACGCTGGCCTTGCCCAAGGGCGATGGCCCCTTTCCCGCCGTGGTGTTGGTGCATGGCTCGGGGGCGCACGATCGCGACGAGCGCATCGGCCCCAACCGTCCCTTTCTCGACATTGCCCGCGGCCTCGCTGCACAAGGCATCGCCGTGTTGCGCTATGACAAGCGCAGCCACGCGCGGCCGCAAGACTTGGCAGCCCAACCCGACATCGATGCCGAAACCACCGACGATGCCCTGCTTGCCGTGGCTCGCCTCCGGCAAACGCCCGGCATCGATGCCGAACGCATCTTCGTTCTCGGCCACAGCCAGGGCGGCATGATGGCGCCGCGCATCGGCCAACGCGATCCCCGCATCGCCGGCCTGATCCTGCTGGCCGCCCCGGCACGCAACCTGCTCGACATCCTGCTGGAACAAAACGTGCGCCTGCTCAGCCTGCAAGGCAGCCTCGACAGCCCGGCCGGACAAGCGCACATGGCCAAATTGCGCGCCGATATCGCTGCCGTGCGCCACGGAGACAGCGATACCCGCCTGCTCGGCCAACCCGCCCGTTATTGGCAGAGCGTGGACGCGGTGGACCCGCTGGCCGAGGCACGGCAGAGCCGCCAGCCCCTGCTGATTCTGCACGGCGGTCAGGACATTCAGGTGGTGGACGCCGACTGGCAGGCCTGGCAAGCGGCCTTTGCCCGGAACCCACGCGTGCGCTTGCGCCATTACCCCGAACTCAATCATCTGGCGATGCCGAGCCCTGCCAGTGCCGGGCTCGCCGCCTATCAAATCCCGGCGCAGGTGGATGCCGGGTTGATTGCCGACATCGCCGACTGGATAAAGGGCCTGACGCCATGAGCCAGGCACGCGACTTCCCCCTCGCGCCGCTGCCACGACGTGCCTTCCTCAGCCTTCTGCCCCTGTTGCTGCTGCCTGCCCTGCTGCTGTGGCTGTCGTTGCCCGACACCGCCGTCTGGCTCAGCTTCGCCAGCCTCGTGCTGACCCTGCCATTGCTGTGGGTTTGCCTCTTCCGTCGCCGCATCCGGCTGCAACAAGGCACCCTGCATGTCGATGCGGGACTCAACAGCCGCCGTGTGAACATTGCCAACCTCGATCTGGCGCGCGCCCGCATCCTGTCGCCGGAAGAGGCGCAGGGATACCCCACGCTGCACAAGACCTTCGGCACCGCCCTGCCCGGCTACCGCGCCGGCCACTTCCGCCGCCGCGACGGCCAGCGCGTGTTTGCCCTGACCTCGGCCCACGCCCGCTGGCTGCTCCTGCCCGAACACGATGGCCGCATCCTGCTGCTGGCAGCGGAAAACCCCAATGCCCTGTTGCAAGCACTCGTCACGGCCGGCAAGGCTGCCCGGCCTGCCCCTCTGGCACTATAATCCGGCGCTCACCTTTTGCCGGAACCGGTCATGATCAAGGACATCCAGAAAGACGCGCAAACGCGCATGCAAAAAAGCATCGAAGCCCTGAAGAACGACTTGGGCAAGATCCGCACCGGACGCGCCACCACCTCGCTGGTCGATCACATCAAGGTCAACAGCTACGGCTCGGACATGCCGCTGGCACAGGTGGCAAGCGTGTCGGTCAGCGATGCCCGCTCGCTCACCATCACCCCGTGGGACAAGCAAATGGTGGCGGCCATCGAAAAGGCCATTCTCACCTCCGATCTCGGCCTGACCCCGAACACCGCCGGCATGACCATCCGCATCAACATCCCGCCGCTGACCGAGGAGCGCCGCAAGGAGCTTGCCAAGGTGGTGAACGGCAATGGCGAGGATGCCAAGGTGGCGATCCGCAATATCCGCCGCGATGCCAACCAGAAGGTCAAGGATCTGCTGAAAGACAAGGCCATCTCCGAGGACGATGCCCGTCGCAGCGAAGAAGAGGTGCAAAAACTCACCGACAAGGCCATCAAGGACGTGGAAGAAGTCCTGAAGGCCAAAGAACAGGAACTGATGGCAGTCTGAGGGTTTGGCCGCCATGAGTCAGCCGACGACGGCTTCCGTCCCCTGCCCGCGCCATCTTGCCGTCATCATGGACGGCAATGGCCGTTGGGCGGAGCAACGCCGTCGTCCGCGCATCATCGGCCACCGTGCCGGCGCACGCGCCGTGCGGGTCTGCATCGACTTCTGCCTCGACAAGGGCGTGGAAGTCCTGACCCTGTACGCCTTTTCCAGCGAAAACTGGAGACGCCCCAAGGAGGAAGTCGGCGGGCTGATGAAGCTCTTTGCCGCCACGCTGGAGCGCGAAGTGGAAGAAATGCACCGCTTGGGCATCCGCCTGCGCTTCATCGGCGATGCCTCGCGCTTTGCTCCGCCCTTGCGCCAGCGCATGCAGGCCGCCGAACGGCTGACCGCCGGCAACACCCGCATGACCCTTGCCATTGCCGCCAGCTATGGTGGCAGGCAGGATATCGCCGCCGCCGCACGCACGCTGGCGCAGCAAGTCGCCAGCGGCCAGCTTGAGCCAGAAGCCATCGACGAGGCGCGCTTTTCCGCCCATGTTGCGCTGGCCGACCTGCCCGCTCCCGATCTCATGATCCGCACCGGCGGCGACATGCGCATCAGCAATTTCCTGCTCTGGCAGCTTGCCTATGCCGAGCTGTGGTTCAGCGATACCCTGTGGCCGGATCTGGATGCGGCCACCTTGCAGCACGCCTTCGATGATTACGCCCGCCGCCAGCGCCGCTATGGCCTGACCGGCGCCCAGGCCCTCGCCCTCGGCGGCAAGGGCGAGGAAACCGCCCGCCCATGACCCGCACCCGCATTCTCGCCGCACTGGTAATGGCGCCTGCCGCCATTGCCGCCATTCTTTTCCTGCCCACCACTTGGCTGACCCTGTTGGCAGCCATCCTGCTTCTCGGCGGTCTGTGGGAATGGGTACGACTGGCCGGCATTGAAGACACCCTGGCGCGCAGCCTGCTGGTCACCGCCAACCTGTTCCTCATCGTGATGCTGGTCTGGGGCTCACGCAGCCAGCAAGGTGGCAACATGGCACTGTTTCATCTGACCTTGCTGGCCGGCGTCGCCTGGTGGTGGATCGCCATGCTCTGGCTGCGCTTTTGGCGCTTCGGTCAGGAAAACACGCGGCGCAACCGCTCGCTCAAGCTGATGGCCGGCACACTGGCAGTGATTCCGGCATGGTGTGCCATCACCATCATTCACGGCAATCCGGACGACAGCAGTCTGGTCGGGCCGATTCCGCGCAATCATCTCTGGCTGCTGACTGCCCTTGCCATCGTCTGGATGGCCGATACCGGCGCCTATTTTGCCGGCCGTGCCTTTGGCAAACACAAGCTCGCCCCCAACATCAGTCCGAACAAAACCGTGGAAGGGCTCATTGGCGGGCTGGTGGCCGCCGTCACAACCGGCGTCGGATTGGGTCTGTTGGCCGGTGCCCAGCCGTATCAGTTGCCCGTGCTTGCACTCACGGCCCTGCTTGCCGCGATTGCCGCCGTTATCGGCGATCTGGTGGAAAGTCTGATGAAGCGACAAGCCGGCGTGAAGGATTCCGGCACACTCATCCCCGGTCATGGCGGCATTCTTGATCGCACTGACAGCATCCTTGCCGCTCTGCCGGTCTTTGCTCTGTGCAAAGCGAGCTTCGGATTCTGAGCATGAGCGCCACACGACGCATTGCCGTACTCGGTGCCACCGGCTCAATCGGGCGCTCGGCACTGGATGTCATCGCCCGTCATCCGGAGCACTATCAAGCCAGCATTCTGGCTGCCGGCAGTCAAGTCGATGCCCTGCTCGCCCTCTGCCGCACGCATCGTCCGGAACACGCGGTGATTGCCGATGAAAGCCGCTTCACCGAGCTGCGTCAGGGGTTGGCCGATGCCGGGCTTGCCACCTGCGCCCACGCCGGCATGGCTGCACTGGAAGCACTGGCGGCCAGCGATGCCTGCGATACGGTCGTGGCCGCCATCGTCGGTGCGGCCGGACTGCCCTCGACGCTGGCCGCCGCACGTGCCGGCAAGCGCCTCTTGCTGGCCAACAAGGAATCACTGGTGGTGGCCGGCGAGCTGTTGATGGAAGAAGTGGCACGAGCCGGCGGCGTACTGGTACCGATCGACAGCGAGCACAATGCCATCTTCCAGTGCCTGCCCGGCGGGTGTGCCGATGCCAGCGTGGCACGCATCACGCTGACCGCCTCGGGAGGCCCCTTCCGAGGCCGGACACGCGACGCGCTGCGCGCCATCACCCCGGCTGAGGCCATCGCCCACCCCAAGTGGTCGATGGGTCCCAAGATTTCGGTGGACTCGGCCACCCTGATGAACAAGGGACTGGAGGTCATCGAGGCGCACCACCTATTTGCCCTTTCGCCCGATCGCATCGACGTTTTGGTACACCCGCAATCGCTGGTACATTCACTGGTCAGCTTCATCGACGGATCGACATTGGCACAGCTCGGCCTGCCGGACATGCGCACATCCCTTGCGCTCGGGTTTGCCTGGCCTGCCCGGACAAGTTCCGGGGTAGGGCTGCTGGACTTGGTGGCACAAGGCGGACGGCTGGATTTCGAGCCGCCCGACCTCGATACATTCCCCTGTCTCAAGCTGGCTTTTGACGCGCTTCGCGCAGGCGGCACGGCACCGGCCATGCTCAATGCGCTGAACGAAGAAGCCGTTTCAGCCTTTCTTCAGGGCAAAATTGCTTTTCTGGACATCCCCGATTTGGTGGAAGCCGGCCTCGCTGCGCTGCCTGCCAATCCTGCCCACTCGCTTGCCGCACTCGACGAGGCCGATCGCGCCGCACGTCGTCATGCACAAGCCACCATCCGCCGTCTGGAAGCCTGATGCCCGTCACTCGCCGCTCGTCCCATGTGTTTGATATCCGCTCGGCGGCGGAGAGGCACGCATGAGCGCACTGGGCAACCTGTTCGGGCCAGTGCTGTGGTTCATCATCAGCATGGGGATTCTGGTCACCTTGCACGAATTTGGCCACTTCTGGGTGGCACGCCGCTGCGGCGTCAAGGTGCTGCGCTTCTCGGTCGGCTTTGGCAAGCCCTTGTGGCTGTGGCACGGCAAGGACGGCACCGAATACGCCATTGCCCGAATCCCGCTGGGCGGCTATGTGCGGATGCTTGACGAACGCGAAGCGGAGGTTGACGAAAGCGAACGCCAGCATGCCTTCAACCGCAAGCCAGTGCTCGCCCGCATGGCGATCGTCGCCGCCGGCCCGCTGGCCAATCTGCTGCTGTGTGTACTTTTTCTGTGGGGCATGTTCCTGATTGGCCGCCCCGATTACACCCCGGTCGTGGGCGCAGTGCACGGCATCGCGGTCGAATCGGGTTTTCAGCCCGGCGATCGCCTGCTCAGCATCGATGGGCAGGCCACGCCCACCTGGAGCGAGGCCGGCATGGGACTGATGAGCGCCGTTCTCGATCGCAAGCCCCTGCCCGTCGAAGTCAGCGACGCCAGCGGGCAAACACGCCAGCGCACCTTGCATCTGGAGCGTCTGCAAGGCGAGATAAACGAGCGTGAAGCCTTGGCCGCCAGCGGATTGGTTCCCATGCACTGGCTGTTGCCGCCAGTTGTCGGCCAAGTCAGCTCCGGCTCGCCTGCCGACGGGCAGCTTGCCAGCGGGGATCGCATCCTCGCGATCAACGGCACGAATATCCACGATTTTTCCGCACTGGCCGAGGCCATCACGCATGCCGGTGAGGCCGGTCAATCGGTGCAGTTGCGCGTGGCACGCGGCGAAAACACCCGAATCATCACACTTGCCCCACGTAAGCTGCATGCCGATGGACGGGGAGAGTATTGGGGCATCGGCATCAGCCAGTCCACGGATGTCAGCCGTCCGGCACCGGACACCCGGCTGCGCCATGACCCGCTGACGGCCATTCCTGCCGCATTCAAGGAAACCTGGCGCCTGAGTCGCGAATCATTGGCAATGATGGGACGCATGCTGCGCGGCAGCGCCTCGCTGGAAAACATTTCCGGCCCAGTCACCATCGCCCGCGTGGCCGACCGCTCCGCCGACTTGGGGCCCGCCTGGTTCCTCAGCTTTCTGGCGCTGGTTTCGCTCAGCCTTGCCATCATCAATTTACTGCCCATCCCGATACTTGATGGCGGGCACCTGCTCTATTACACCATCGAGCTCGTGCGCGGCCGTCCTCTGGATGAACGCACCATGGCCGTTGGCCAATTCATCGGCATCGCCATGCTTGCCTGTTTGATGGGGCTGGCGTTTTACAATGACATCCACGGGCTGCTGAGATGACCCCATTCAGCCGCCTCCCTTCCAAGCAACTCGGATATCCGCAATGACGCGAACCCTTACACGTCGCCGCCTTCTGGCTCTCGCACTGGCCTCTGCCCTGGCTACCCCGGCTCTGGCACAGTCGTCGATCGAACCGTTCACCGTCAGCGATATCCGTGTCGATGGCCTGCAGCGCATTTCTCCCGGCACGGTATTCACCTATCTGCCGGTGGAACGCGGCGACCGTCTGGATCAATCACGCGCCGGCGATGCCATTCGTGCGCTGTACCGCACCGGCTTTTTCGAGGATATCCGCCTTGAACGCCAAGGCGACATCCTGGTCATCCAGGTCACTGAACGACCGGCCATCAACAAGCTCGAAGTCAGCGGCAACAAGGATCTGCAGACCGAGCAGCTGATGTCGAGCCTCAAGGAAATCGGCCTTGCCGAAGGCGAAACCTACGACCGCATGAGCCTTGACCGGGTGAAGCAGGAGCTGGTTCGCGCCTATCAGAACCGCGGCAAATACAATGTCGAAATCGAGCCGAAAGTCACCCAGCTCGATCGCAATCGCGTCGATATCGCCATCGAAATCAAGGAAGGCAAGGCGGCCAAGATTCGTCACGTCAATGTCGTCGGCAACACGCTCTTCAGCGATGAGGAACTGCTCGACAATTGGGAGTCGCGTCCGTCCAACTGGCTGAGCTGGTACCGCCGCGACGACCAGTACTCGAAGGAAAAACTCTCCGGCGATCTGGAAAAACTGCAATCCTGGTACCTTGACCGTGGCTACATCGAGGCCAGCGTCGGGGCAGACAACACGCAAGTGGCGATCAGCCCGGACAAGCGCGAGGTCTACATCACCACCGGCATCAGCGAAGGCGAGCAATACAAGATTTCCACCGTCACCGTCAGCGGCGACACCGTGCTGCCGAAGGAAGAGATCGAACAGCGCGTGGCGATCTTCGTGCGTCCGGATATGGTGTTCTCCCGTCGGATGCTGGAGCTTGCCACCGAAAACATCACCGCCAGCCTCAGCAACATCGGCTATGCCTTTGCCCAGGTCAACCCGGTGCCGGACGTCAACCGTGAAGGTCGCACCGTCGGCATCAACATGCAGGTCGTGCCGGGGCCGCGCGTGAATGTGCGCCGCATCGTGTTCAAGGACAACAACCGCACCAGGGATGAAGTGCTGCGCCGGGAAATGCGCCAGTTCGAAGGGGCATGGTATTCGCAGGCCGCCATCGACCGCTCCAAGATCCGCCTGCAGCAACTTGGCTATTTCGACAGCGTGGACATCGAAAGCCGCCCGGTACCGGGCAGCAACGATCAAGTTGACCTTGAAGTGGCGGTGAAGGAAACCAACTCCGGTCAAGTCATGCTGCAACTGGGCTATTCGCAGCTCTCGGGTGTGCAAATCAGCGGCCAGCTGTCCGAATCGAACTTCCTTGGCAGCGGCAATCGCGTCACCATCGGCGCAATGCGTTCGTACTACCAGAAGAAATACGAGTTCTCCTTCCTCAACCCGTATTTCACCGACAACGGCGTGTCGCTCGGCTACAACCTCTGGTGGAGCGAATTCGATTACTCCAACTTCAACATGGCGCAGTATTCGACCAACCAGGGCGCAGCACAGGCCTTCTTCGGCCTGCCGTTGACCGAATACGACACGGTCAGCTGGATGCTCGGCATCGACAGCAAGAAAGTCATCGCCATCCCCGGTTCCACCCCGGAAGCGATTACCGATTACCTGCATGCGGTCGGCCACTACACCTTCCACTCCTGGCGCAGCCAGCTCGCCTTCGCCCGCGATACCCGCGATGATGCCCTGCGCCCCTCGCGCGGCACCTATCAGCGCGTGTCGCTGGAAGCCACCCTGCCCGGCTCCACCGCGCAGTACTACAAGCTGGACTACCAGATTTCCAAATACTGGCCGCTCAGCCCGAGCTTCGTGCTCAATACGGCTTTCAACGTGGGCTACGGCGATTCCTACGGCAGCGACATCACCCGCAACATCTGCTACAACCCCAACACCGGCACCAGCAGTGATCCCTGCGAAACCAGCTCCTCGGATTACGTCAAAACCCTGACCGCCACGGGTCTGCCGTTCTTCGAAAACTTCTATGCCGGTGGCGTATCCTCCACCGGGCGCGTGCGCGGTTTCGTCGACAACACCCTCGGCCCGCATGTTCTCAACCCGTATGGCTATTGGCAGCCGATCGGTGGCTCCTTCCGTACCACCGGCACGGTGGAAATGTTCTTCCCGCGCCTGATCAAGAGCCCGGCCGCACGTGTTTCGGCCTTCGTCGACTTCGGCAACGTGTTCGCCGACACCAAGAGCTGGGATGCGGGCGAGCTGCGTGCCTCCACTGGCCTGTCGCTGATGTGGCGCTCGCCGATGGGGCCGATCTCGATCAGCTATGCCCTGCCGCTGCGCAAGCAGGACAATGTGTACGACAGCAATGGCAGCCTGATCCAATATGGCGATCGCATCGAACGCCTGCAATTCACCTTCGCCGGTGCGTTCTGAGGCATGAGCCCAAGCTTCACTGCCAGGGAGCTGGCTGAGCGTTTCGAGCTGCGCGTGGCGGGCGATGCCGATGTTCGCATCGGCGGCGTCGCCACGCTGGCGGCGGCGCGCAAGGGGCAACTCGGCTTTCTTGCCAACCCGCGTTATCGCAGCCAGTTGCAGCACAGCCATGCCAGCATCGTGGTGATGCGCGAGGCCGATGCCGAGGGTGCACCGATGACCGCGCTGATTGCGCGCGATCCGTATGCCGCCTTTGCCCGCATCGCCGCGCTGTTCGAGCCGCAGCCGGCCTATCCGCCCGGCATCCATGCCAGCGCCGTGATCGCGCCCGAGGCCATCATCGATCCGTCCGCACACATCGGCCCGTTCGTCAGCATCGGCGCCCGCAGCCATGTCGGTGCCGGCGCGGTCATCGGTGCCGGCTCGGTCATCGGCGAGGACTGCATCATCGGTGCCGGCTGCGAGCTGATTGCCCGTGTCACCCTGGTGGCACGGGTGCGGCTTGGCCAGCGCGTGCGCATCCACCCCGGCGCCGTCCTCGGCGCCGACGGCTTCGGCCTTGCGATGGAGGCCGGGCGCTGGCTGAAAGTGCCGCAGCTCGGCGGTGTGCGCATCGGCGATGACTGCGAAATCGGCGCCAATACCTGCATCGACCGCGGCGCGCTGGAAGATACCGTGCTGGAAGACGATGTTCGCCTCGACAATCTCATCCAGATCGGCCACAACGTGCATATCGGCGCGCATACCGCGATGGCCGGCTGCTCGGCGGCGGCCGGCAGCGCCCGAATTGGCCGCTACTGCCTGATCGGCGGCGGCGCCGGCGTGCTCGGCCATCTGGAGATCTGCGATCAGGTGATGGTGACGGCGATGAGCCTGGTGACCCATTCCATTCGCGAGCCGGGCGAGTATTCTTCCGGCACCCCATTGATGAACAACCGCGATTGGCGCAAAAATGCCGCGCGTTTCAAACAACTGGACAAGCTGTTCCGCGCCCGCCGCGCGGACATGGACCAAGGACTCTCATGACTCAACCCGTACAACTGCCGCTGGGCGTGGAAAAAATCCGCGCCCTGCTTCCGCACCGCTATCCCTTTCTGCTGGTCGATCGCATCGTTGCCTTCGAGGCAGGCAAACGCATCCGTTGCTGGAAAAACGTCAGCATCAACGAACCGTTCTTCCAGGGACACTTCCCCGCCCAGGCAGTGATGCCCGGCGTGCTCGTCATCGAGGCGATGGCGCAAGCCGGTGGCCTCTTGAGCCACCTGAGCCGCGGCGGTGCCGATGCCGGCAAAATCTCCTATCTGGTCAAGGTCGATGGCGCCAAGTTCAGCCGCATGGTGGTGCCCGGTGACCGGCTGGAAATCGAGGTCGAAATCAAGCGCGAAATCCGCAACATGACCCTGTACGCCTGCAATGCCTTCGTCGATGGCCAGCAGGTCGCCTGCGCGGAAATCCTCTGCGCCGAGGTGGATGCCTGAGATGGCCCGCATCCATCCCAGCGCCGTGGTCGATCCTGCCGCACGGCTGGCGGTGGATGTGGAAATCGGCGCGTTCTGCTACATCGGGCCGGAGGTTGAAATCGGCGCGGGCACCGTTGTCGGGCCGCATTGCAGCATTCACGGCCCGACCCGGATCGGCGCGCGCAACCGCTTTCACGGCCATGCCGCGATCGGCGGCGAGCCGCAGGACAAGAAATACCGCGGCGAGCGTGTCACCCTCGAAATCGGCGATGACAACCAGATCCGCGAGTTCGTCACCTTGAACCGCGGCACCGGCGAAGGCGGCGGCATCACCCGCGTGGGCAATGGCAACTGGCTGCTGGCCTATGTGCACATTGCCCATGATTGCCAGGTCGGCAATCACTGCGTGTTCTCCAACAACGCCACACTGGCCGGCCACGTCACCGTGGAAGACCACGTGATTCTTTCCGGCTTTGCCGGCGTGCACCAGTTCTGCCGCATCGGCGCGCACGCCTTCATCGGCATGGGCGCCTTCGTCAATGGCGATGTTCCGCCCTTCCTGATGGTGGCACAGGACAAATACGCCCGCCCGCGCGGCATCAACAGCGAGGGGCTGAAACGCCGCGGCT
>JBHADJ010000139.1:0-6845 GCA_041855065.1 Lysobacter sp. | reverse complement strand
GTGCCCTGCGATGTCTGCGCCGGCAAGCGCTACAACCGCGAAACGCTGGAAATCCTCTACAAGGGCTACAACATCCACGACGTGCTGGAAATGACGGTGGAAGACGCCGCCGCCCTGTTCGAGAACGTCCCGGCCATCGGCCGCAAGCTGCAAACCCTGATCGACGTTGGCCTTGCCTACGTCAAGCTCGGCCAGTCCGCCACCACGCTCTCGGGCGGCGAAGCGCAGCGGGTCAAGCTCTCGCGCGAGCTGTCCCGGCGCGACACCGGCCGCACCCTGTACATCCTCGACGAACCCACCACCGGGCTGCATTTTGCCGACATCCGGCAACTTTTGGCGGTGCTGCACAAACTGCGCGACGAGGGCAATACCATCGTCGTCATCGAACACAATCTCGATGTCATCAAGACCGCCGACTGGATCGTCGATCTCGGCCCCGAGGGCGGCCACCGGGGCGGCGAAATCATCGCCACCGGCACCCCGGAAGACCTTGCCCGCCTGCCCCACTCGCACACCGGCCGCTTTCTTGCCAAGCAAATGCAGGATGATGCCGAACGCGCCCAATACCGGATTGCCGAATGAACCACACCCCCTACCGCTTCCACCTCGCCCCGCGCTGGGGCGACCTCGATGCCCTGAACCACGTCAACAACGCCAATTACCTGCGCTATCTGGAAGAAGCCCGCATCCACTGGCTGTCCGAACAGATGCCCGACTGGCCCGAGGCCGGACAAGTGCCGGTTCTGGCCTCGGCCACGGTCAACTACCGCCAGCCCATCGGCTACCCGGTACAGCTGCTGATCGAATTGTTCACCACCCGCATCGGCACGAGCAGCCTCACCGTCGGCCACCGCATCCTCGATGCCGACAACCACACCCTGCACAGCGACGGTGAAGTCACCGCCGTCTGGATCGACCGCCAAAGCGGCCGCCCCGCCCCGCTGCCCGACGCCATCCGCCAAGGTGCCGAGCGGATTGCCGCGCCGGGTTGAGCATGGGACGCAAGCCACCGCCGAATCTCCCGGCACCGGCAACTTCAACAGAAGACGATGCAGCCTTGTTCCGCGAAGCCGTCGGACAGGTACGCCCGATCAATGCTCCGCCCGCTGCCCCTGCCAAACCACGCCCCAAGCCGCGGGCAGCAATGGCCGAACGTGACGACGCCGAGGCACGCAGCGAATTCCGGCTGGCCTTGGAAGAGCAGCTGCTGGCGGCCGGTGATTCGCTCCGCTATCGGCGGGACGAAGTGCCCCCGCGCGTACTCAAGCGCCTGGCACGCGGGGAATACGCCGCCCGCGACGAACTGGATCTGCATGGTCTGGATGCCCGCACCGCTGAAGCTTTGCTGCGCGAGTTTTTGCGCCACGCCCGTGATGAAGGCAGCGCCTGCGTGCGCATCATTCATGGCAAGGGACGCTATTCGAGCGAAGGCGTACCGATTCTGAAAAATCTGGTGGATCGCCTGTTGCGGCAGCGAGCCGATGTGCTGGCCTTTCACTCCGCCCCGGCTGCACAAGGGGGTACCGGCACGGTTTTGGTATTGCTCAAAACCCGATAGGAAATACAAATGGAACAATTTGTTTCAATCCAAATGATTGAATGCAAATTTGCCGACAATATCCTATGCCCATCCCGCAGCCTCGCTGCTTCAACAACCCCAAGGAATCCCCATGAAACGCATCGTCGATACCCGCAGCGCCCCCGGCCGTCACTGGGTGGGGGATGGTTTTCCCGTACACGGCATGTTCGGCTACAGCGGGCCGGATGTCCCCGCTCGCAGCCCGTTCCTGATGCTCGACTATGCCGCCCCCACCACGTTCAGCCCGAACAGCGGCTACCGTCGTGGCGTGGGTGCCCATCCGCATCGTGGCTTTGAAACCGTCACCATCGTCTATGACGGCGAGGTGGAGCACCGCGATTCCACCGGCGCCGGCGGCGTGATTGGCCCGGGCGATGTGCAATGGATGACCGCCGGTGGCGGCATCATCCACGAGGAGTTCCATTCCGAGCGCTACAGCCGCGAAGGCGGCCCGTTCGAGATGGTGCAACTGTGGGTCAACCTGCCGGCCAGGGACAAGATGACCCCGGCGCATTATCAGAGCATCACCGATGCGCAAATCCCCGCCGTGGCGCTGCCGGAGGATGCCGGCCAAGTTCGGGTGATTGCCGGTGATTACGCCGGCAACCCCGGCCCGGCAGCCACCTACAGCCCGATGAATGTCTGGGATGTGCGTCTTGCCGCCGGCAAGTCGGCCGACCTTGCCCAGCCCGAAGGCTGGAGCACGCTCATCGTGGTGCTGGCCGGTACCGTGCTGGTGAATGGCGAAAAGGTGCTGCGCGCGGCGGAAATGGCCACACTCTCGCTGCAAGGCAGCGGCGTGACGCTGGAAGCCAATGCCGACGCCAAGGTGCTGCTGCTGGCCGGTGAGCCGATTGACGAGCCGGTGGTGGGCTATGGCCCGTTCGTGATGAACTCGCAAGCGGAAATTGCCGAGGCCATCCGCGACTTCAACAGCGGCAAGTTCGGCCGCCCGGCCTGAGCCCGGCACACGGCAGAAACTGCCGCTCCCCCTGCGTTCGCCCTTGTTGCGCCTGCCTGCTGGCAGGCGCAACGGTTTCTGCATCCTTCCGGAGCCTTCATGCACCACGTCCCACCTGCCCCTGCCCGTCCTTCGGTGCTGGCACGCGCCTTGCCCGAATGTCTGTATCTGCTGGAAAAACTGCCGCGCGAGCGATGGCAGGGCGAAGCCATCCACGGCACGGCCGGGGTCTGGCTCGCCATGCATCAGCGCCTGCGCCAAGGCCAGCAGCGCTTGCTGGCGCTGGCCGCGCATTGGCAGGACGGCCAGCTGGATGCCGCGGATTTTTGCCAGCAGGCCCTGCCGCTGCTGCATGCCCATCTGAATCATCTGCACGGCCATCATCGGCTGGAAGACCAGCATTACTTCCCGGCCATGCGCCGCGCCGAGCCGCGCATGGCTGCCGGCTTCGACTTGCTCGATGCCGATCACCAGCGCATCGAGCGGCAGGTGGCCGAGCTGTATCGCCATGCGCAGCAACTCGAACATGGCACGGCTCACCGGACAGCCGCCGGCATCCAGCCACTGGTGACGGCCTTGCAGGACGGCCAGAGCCTGTTGCAGCAGCATTTGCTGGACGAGGAGGACTTGGTCATCCCCCTGCTCGCCCTGCACGAACGACGCCAGCCCGGCCAGGTGCAGCCGAGCATTTCGTGATGCACGTCCACCTGCATGGCATCATGCGCAGGCCGCCCTTGTGCAAGGCATCGGATTTTCGGATTTCAAGGAAACAACATGGCCGCTGAAGGCAATGCCAGTCAATTGGTGGGTGTAGTCACCCTGCTCGGCGCGGCGGTGGTTGCGGTTCCGCTGTTTCGCAAAATCGGGCTGGGCTCGGTGCTGGGCTATCTGGCCGCCGGGCTTGCCATCGGCCCGTTCGGCCTTGGGCTGCTGTCGGATGCACAAACCATCATCCATGTCGCCGAGCTGGGTGTGGTGATGTTCCTGTTCGTGATCGGTCTGGAGATGAAACCCTCGCACCTGTGGAGCCTGCGCGGGCAGATTTTTGGTCTGGGCAGCCTGCAGGTGTTGCTGGCGGCCTTGGTGCTGACCCTGGTCGGGATGGGCTTTGGCTTTTCCTGGCAGATTTCCTTCATCTGCGGCGCCGGTTTCGTGCTGACCTCCACCGCCATCGTGATGCAGGTGCTGGCCGAGCGCGGCGATATTCTTTCCGCCCGCGGCCAGCGCATGGTGTCGATTCTGTTGTTCGAGGATTTGCTGATTGTGCCGCTTTTGGCAATCGTGCCGTTTCTTGCCCCGCCCAGTGCCGTGCACGAAGTGGGCGCGCCGCTGTGGCAGCGTCTGGGGCTGGCGGCGCTCTCGCTGGGCGCCTTGATTGCTGCCGGGCTGTGGCTGCTCAATCCCCTGTTCCGCCTGCTGGCCAAGACCGGCGCGCGTGAAGTGATGACCGCCGCCGCCCTGCTGGTGGTGCTGGGCGCGGCACTGCTGATGGAAATGGGAGGGTTGTCGATGGCGATGGGCGCCTTCGTGGCCGGGGTGCTGCTGTCGGAATCGGCCTTTCGCCATCAGCTGGAAGCCGACATCGAACCCTTCCGCGGCCTGCTGCTCGGGCTGTTCTTCCTCGGCGTCGGGATGGCGCTGGATCTGGACGTGGTGGCGAAAAACTGGCCCTTGATTCTCAAGGGCGTGCTGGCGCTGATGCTGGCCAAGGCGGCCGTCATTTTCATCGTCGCTCGGCTTGCCGGCAGCCCGCGCAGCGAGGCCGTTGATCGCGCCATTCTGATGGCACAAGGCGGCGAGTTTGCCTTCGTGTTGCTGACCGAGGGGCTGAAGCTGAAGGTCATCAGCCCGGAAATCAACGCCAACATGACCGCCATCATCGTGCTGTCGATGGCGATTACCCCGCTGGTGGTGGCCGTGCACAAACGCTTTGCCGGCCGCGAAACCGCCTCGCTTGAAGGCTTGGAAAGCCCGCAGGCGCTGCGCGGCAATGTGCTCATCATCGGCTTTGGCCGGGTCGGGCAGATTGCCGGCCAGGCCGTGCTGGCGCGTGGTGCCGATCTTTCCATCATCGACATCGACCCGGACGTGGTGCGCGGTGCCGAGCCGTATGGTTTCAAGGTGTATTACGGCGATGGCACCCGCAGCGACATCCTGCATGCTGCCGGCGCACAGCATGCCGACGTGATTCTGGTTTGCGTCAGCGATGCCGAAGCCACCAGCCGCATCGTCGAAAACGTCCGCCATCACTACCCGCACAGCAAACTGGTGGTGCGTGCCTACGACCGCCGCCACGCCCTGCAACTGGTACAGCACGATGCCGACCACATCGTGCGCGAAACCTTTGAGTCGGCGATGCTGATGGGCAGACATGCGGCACAGGCGCTCGGTGCCAGCGCCGAGGAAGCCGACGAGATCATCAGCGAATTGCGCCGTCGCGATCGCGAGCGTTTCCTGCGCGAAACCCAGGGCGATGAATTTGCCGGGCGCGATCTGTTGTTCAGCAACATGCCCGCCCGTGGTGCGGGGCAAACCGCATCCTCATCCTCATTCTGAGCCGGAGCCTGCCATGTCCCACCCGCTTCCCGACGTCATCCTCAACGAGGCCGAGCAGCGCTTCGAGCTGCATGTCGATGGCCACATCGCTTATGAAGTGTTCGAGCGTTTTCCCGGCGGCATCGCCTATCTGCACACCCTCGTGCCCGAAGCACTGAACGGACGCGGCGTGGGCAGCCATCTGGTGCGGCAGATTCTTGACTATGCCGCCCGCGAAGGCTTGAAAGTGCGTCCGGATTGTCCCTTCGTCAAGGCGTATATTGACCGTCATCCCGCCTATCAGGCCAACTCTCTGTACCACGGCGCCCGCGCCGATTGACGCCGCTTTCCACGCCCTGCTCTGTCCACTTGAGGAACCTTCCATGCCCGCTCACAGCCCCGAATTCATCGACCAATGCGCCGGTTTCACCGATTTGTTCGAGCAGCTTGGCCTTGCCAGCAGCCCGGAGGCGATTGCCGATTTCATCGCCACCCACCGCCCGCTTGCAGGCGAGATTTTGCTGCCGGATGCGCCGTTCTGGAATGAAGGGCAGGCGCAATTCATCCGCGAACAGCGCCTGCGCGACGAGCCGCCCTTCAACATGCTGATTGATCAGCTCAGCGAAGCCCTGCGCGGCTGAACCTGCACCTGCATGTCCCTGACGGACGAGCGCCACCTTCAGCTCGGCGAAGACCGCCTGTTTGTCTGCCGCTGGCAGGGCGCACGCAAGGATGCCGCGCCGATTCTGCTGCTGCATGATTCGCTGGGCTCGGTCGCCGGCTGGCGCGATTTTCCGGCGCAATTGGCCGAGCGCAGCGGCCATTCGGTAGTGGCGTGGGATCGCCCCGGCTTTGGCGCCTCCTCGCCGCGCCACACCCCGCTGGCGCTGGATTTCATCGAAGACGAAGCCCGGCGCCTGCCGCAGCTGCTTGATGCGCTGGGGCTTGAGCGTCCGATTCTGCTCGGCTACAGCGTCGGCGGCAGCATCGCCATCACTGCCGCTGCCCTGCACCCGGCGCGCTACCACGCCCTGATCACGATGGCCGCCATCGTCCACAACAATCCGCATACCCGGCAGGGCGTGGCTGCGGCACGGGCGCATTGGCGCAACCCCGAAGGCATCGCCCGGCTTTCCCGTTGGCATGGCGAAAAAGCCCTGTGGGTGATGGATGCCTGGTTCGACACCTGGCTTGATCCGGCCTTTGCCGACTGGTCGCTGGCGTCCTGGCTTGCGGCCGTTGAATGCCCAACGCTCGTCATCCACGGCCTGCGTGATGAATATGCTGCCGCGGATTTTCCCGACATCCTGCGCCGTGGCCTGCCCGCCGCGCAGATGTGCCTGTTGCCCGAAAGCGGCCACGCCCCGCACCGCGACGCCAACGAAACCGTGCTTCGCACCATCGGCGCGTTTCTCGCCACCCTTTCCCCTTCCGATTCGCCAATACCATGACCCGCATCGCCCTCGTTATCGGCAGCTTGAGTCGCCAATCCATCAACCGCATCGTGGCCGAACATATCACCGCGCAAGCGCCTGCGGGTGTGAACATGGAAGAAGTGCAGATCGGCGATTTGCCGCTGTACACGCAAGACCGCGATACCGAAAGCGTGCCCGAATACGACCGCGTGCGCGCCCAGCTCAAAGCCGCCGACGCCGTGCTGATTGTCAGCCCCGAGCACAACCGCGCCATGCCCGCCGCCGTGAAAAACATCATCGACATCGCCTCGCGCCCGTTCGGCCAAAGCGTGTGGCAGGGCAAAAAAGTCGCCGC
>JBHADJ010000138.1:0-8808 GCA_041855065.1 Lysobacter sp. | reverse complement strand
AGAAGGGTTTCATCGCCATCGGGTCACGCCGCATCACACCGACGGCGCCAGTGGCGGCCGCGGTGGTTTCCGAGCCCATGGCCGCGCCGATCAGGACGCCATGTGTCCAGTCGCGCGCTTCAAAGACCAACGGCACCAGCGAGGCGCGGCGGCCGCCAAAGACGATGGCGGAAATCGGCACGCCTTGCGGGTCTTCGGCCTTGTCCGAATAGCTCGGGCATTGCTTGGCGCTGACGGTGAAGCGCGAGTTGGGATGGGCGGCGGGCTGGCCGCTGGCGGCATCGAACGGGTTGCCCTTCCAGTCGGTGGCAGGCACGCGCTTGTCGAGACCTTCCTACCACGGTTGGTTGTCTTCGGTGACGGCGACATTGGTGAAGATCGCATCACGGGCAAGTGAGGCGAGCGCATTGGGGTTGGATTTTTCCGAGGTGCCCGGTGCCACACCGAAGAAGCCGGCTTCGGGGTTGATGGCATACAGGCGGCCATCCTGCCCAGGGCGCATCCAGCAGATGTCGTCACCGATGGTGGTGATTTTCCAGCCATCCTTGAGATAGCCTTCGGGCGAAATGAGCATGGCGAGGTTGGTCTTGCCGCAGGCGCTGGGGAAGGCGGCGGCGATGTAGTGCTTCTCGCCCGCGGGGTTTTCGATGCCCAGAATCAGCATGTGCTCGGCCAGCCAGCCTTCGCGCCGGGCCTGATGGCTGAGCCCTGCATTCATTTAACGACACTTTAATTTTCCCGACAATCAGACTAGGATTGTATCCAGCAATGCTGAAAATCCCTTGGCACTGCTGCCATCTTGGCTACCCACCCCAACACAAAGTTCAGAGGGAATCCATGAATTTGAAATCCAACAAGCTGCGTGACGCGATTGCTGTTGCGCTTGTCACCAGCATCACTGTTGCCACTCCGGCGGTAGTCGCTCAGACACAAGACAGCAGTACCTTGGACCGCATCGAAGTGACCGGCTCGCGCATCAAGCGCACCGAAGTGGAAGGTCCGAATCCGGTGACCGTCATCAGCCGCGCCGAAATCGAAGCCGCCGGTGAAATCTCCGTGGCCGATTACCTGCGCAGCAATGTCTACAACTCGTTCGGCTCGGCCCGCGAATCGTCCGGCTCGGCCACCGGCTCGCAAGCCACCATCAGCCTGCGTGGTTTGGGCTCGGCCTACACCTTGGTGCTGCTGGATGGCCGCCGCATGACCACCTCCGCCGCACTCGACGGCGGTGCCGCGAACATCAACCTGATTCCGACCGCTGCCGTTGAACGCATCGAAGTGCTGCGCGAAGGTGCTGGCGCCATCTATGGCTCCGACGCCATCGGTGGCGTGGTCAACATCATCCTGCGCAAGGATTACGAAGGCCTCAGCTTCAGCGCCGGCTATGAAATGCCGAAGGTTGGCCCGAACGGCACCACCGCCAGCGTTTCCGGCGGCATCAGCTCCGAGCGCGGCAACCTGACCTTCGTGCTCGACCACCAAGAGCGCGAAATGATGTACAACCGCGAAATCAAGGATCTGGTCACCGGCGCCGGCATGCCCTGGGGTCTGAGCGCCTTCAACTCCTCAGCCAACTTCTGGAGCCCCAGCACCGGCATCGTTGGTGTCGCCAACTGTGACACCTTCGAAAACAGCATCCGCTTCAGTGCCAGCCACTGCCGCTTCGACCACGGCGCCACCTCGGCCAACGAATCCTCGCTGACCCGTGACTCGCTGCTGGTGAACGGTACCTTCAACATCACCGACAACACCTCGTTCTTCTTCCGCGGCCTGTCCTCGCGTACCTCCAGCCTGGGTGTGTACGCTGCTGCTCCGGTGGACAGCTTTCCGACCATTTCGGCCAGCAACCCGTACAATCCGTTCGGCGTGGACGGCACTCTGTACTACCGCTTCACCCCGCTCGGCACCCGTGACTCGCTCCGCCGCGACACCATGCGCGACTACAACTTCGGCCTGCGCGGCAGCAGCGATCGTCTGGGCGGCCTGGATTGGGAAGTCGGTCTGAGCCACGGTCGCGTTGCCCAGTCCAGCGTCAACTACAACTACGGTATCGCCAGCGCCCTGCAGGAAGCCATCGATTCGGGCAACTACAACCCGTTCGATCCGACCGATGCCAGCGTTGCCGCCGCTGCACCCTCCGTCGCGCACACCGTGCTGGTGGAATCGGAAATGGTCAGCAAGGGCATTGACGGCAACGTCAGCTTCACCCTGTTCAACATCGGTGATCGCCCGGCAGGCTTCGTGGCCGGTTTTGAACACCGCGAAGACCGCCTGTCGCAGGTGTACGACGCACAGAGCGCTGCCGGTAACGTGTTCGGCTCGGCCGGCGCCGGTGGCAATGGCGACCGCAAGTACAGTGCTGCCTACTTTGAAGCGCTGTTCCCGATCCTCAGCAGCCTCAATCTGACCGTGGCCGGTCGTTACGACGACTACAGCGACGTCGGCGGCAAATTCTCGCCGCGCGCCTCGTTCGAGTTCCGCCCGGTTGATTCCCTGCTGTTCCGCGGCTCGTGGGGCAAAGGCTTCCGTGCTCCGACCCTGATGGACCTGCATGGTGCGGCTGCAACCACCAACCTCAACAGCCCGCCGCTGGCCTCTGCCGGCCTGCCGGGTGGCGACCAGCTGGCCTGTAATGCGCTGACCGCCTATCGTACCGCCACGGGCGACACCACCTACCAGCCCTATCCGGTCAACCCCTGCACCACCACCGACCAGTATCAGTGGCTGCTCACCTCGAACCCGGATCTGAAGCCGGAAGAGTCCACCAACTGGGGGCTTGGCATCGTGTGGAGTCCGACCGCGGCGCTGTCGTTTGCTGTCGACTACTACGACATCAAGGTCGAAAACATCATCACCACGCTGCCGCGCGCACTGGCCTTTGCCTACGGCGATCAAGGCTTGACGTACTATGGCGTGACCCGTACCGCCGACATCGTGGCCCCCGATGGCACCCTGCTGCCGGGCGTTCCGCAACAGATCCTCCTGCCGCTTGTCAACGGTGCCCAGCGCACTGTCCGCGGGCTGGATCTCGAGGCCAACTGGCGCATCGAGACGGCCGCTGCCGGTCGTTTCAGAACCCAGCTGACCTGGTCGCACATGCTCGAATACAACCTGACCCCGCCCTTCACCAGCGAGCAGGAGCTGCTTGGCACTGCCGGTTACCCGAAGGATCGCGGCCAATTGGCCTTGGGCTGGGATCGCGGTTCGCTGAGCGCTGCGCTGATCACCAACTATATCGGCAAGAGCAGCAACGATACGGCCAACCAAGCACTGCCGAGCTGGACCACGTTTGATGCACAGTTCACTGTCGCCACGCCGTGGAAGGGCAAGGTTACCCTGGGTGTTCGCAACCTCGGCAACAAGATGCCTCCGTTCAACAGCAGCCTGTACGGCTTCCCGTACTACGACAACGAGCTCTACAACATCTGGGGTCGCACCCCATACCTGCGCTACGAACAGAACTTCTGATTCGCAGCCAGTGTTGTGGAACAAAAACGGCTCGCCCTTGTGGCGAGCCGTTTTTTTGCTTGGCCTTTCCATTTCCAACTGCCGCATCCACTATCATCATTGACATGAATGCCGCCCACGAGACTCCAGCAACCCATACCCGCCCCCAGGCATGGGCTGATTTATGGCAACGCGGCGTGCTGCACAGCTGTGCAGCCGGGATTGACGGCAATTACGACGGAGAAATCGCCCGATTCTGGGCGGCCTGTTTTGCCAGGCTCAAGCCCGGCTGTCGGATCATTGATCTTGCTACCGGCAACGGGGCTCTGGCCCTGCTGGCGCAGCAACATGCCGCAAGTCACGCGATTTCATTCGAGGTGCATGGCGTGGACATCGCCGAGATCAATCCGGTCGCACATCTGAAAGATGCCGCCCCTCACCTTGCCAGTATTCACTTTCATCCCGGCGTGGACATTACCCGGCTGCCATTTGCCGACGGCAGCGCGAATCTTGTCATGTCGCAATATGGCTTCGAATATGCCGACACCACGGCGGCCATCAGGGAAGTTGATCGCGTATTGGCCGATGACGGCATGCTGGCCCTGCTGATGCACAGCGATGACTCAATCATCGCCAGAACCTTGCCGCATCAGCTCCGCGCATTGGAACATCTCCTTGCAAGCGAATTTCTCAACAAGCTCACCGCCATCGCCGAATTGATCGCACAGGCCGGCACCCCAAGCGGCAAGACTGCACTTCTTGCCAATCCCGAAGCCGAAAAGACACGGCAAGCTTTCAATCAGGCCGCAACAGCGCTGGTCAATCAAGCTGAAGCATCTCCGGAAGTACATGTATTGAAACAGGCCATCGTGAAAACCCGGCAAGTTCTGGAGACCGCCCAGCGTGGCGACATATCACTTGTACGCACGCAGACCGCACGCTGGCGCACCGGGCTTGAAGCCGAACAGGTCCGCTTGCGACACCTCTCGTCTGCATTGCTTGCCCCGGAGGACTTGCAGGGCATTGCGCAAAAGTTCTGCCACCTGGGCTTTCAGGTAGAGACCGCACGCCTGTACCAGAGCGGTGCCTCGATGGGTTGGACACTGGTGGCTCATCGTGCTTGATGCCGAGCGCGCACGCCGACTGCACCAGAGCGGGGACCTGCAGGCAGCCGCTCGGCATTATCTTCTTGCCTTGGAAAAGGCATCAGATGACGCGGTTTTGCGTCATGACTACGCCATTTTGCTCCTCAACATGGGAGACGCTGCCAAGGCAGCCACCGAGCTTGAGCGCATTCCGGCCAGTGCCACCTGCTACCCGCAAGCCATCCTTGCATTGGCGCACTGCCATCGCGCCAGTGGCAACATCAGCGCCGGACTTGCCAGTGCCAGTGCCGCTGTCGCGCAGCATCGGCAGCACCCGCTGCCATGGTTGTTGCTGGGCAGCCTGCAAGTGATGGCCGGAAACCCCGTACAGGCAGAAGAACCCTTGCGACAGGCATTGGCGCTGGCACCGGATTTTGCCGAAGCCTGGCATTATCTTGGCGAATCCCTGCAAGCGCTGGGCCGCTACGCCGAAGCTGCCCATGCCTATCAACAGGCTGCCCGTGCCCAGCCTGTCGAGGTATTCAATATCGGACTGTGTGCGGAATTGGCCGGCGAGCTGCAACACGCCCATCAGTGTTATCAGCAAATGCGGCAACTGGCACCGGCACGTTTGGACAATCTGATTCGCCTTGCCCATATTCGCGCGCAACTATGTCTGCTGGCCGCGCAGGAATCACTTGTTGCGACGATAAACCAGCAGCTTGCCAATTCGGCTCCGCTGCAAGCGCTGGAGCTTGTCGAACCTTTCCCATTGACGTATCTGGCACTGCCGGAGGCTTTCAAGAAAAAAGCCCTTGCAGCCCATGCTACCCGTTTCGCCAGCAAGGCATCCAAACTGCCGGCACTGCCACCTCGCCCAGCACGCAGCCAGCGGCTTCGGCTTGGCTACATCTCGCCCGATCTTGGCAATCATGCGGTTGGCAGCCTGTTACAGCACCATTTTGCTGCACATGACCGGGGGCAATTCGAGGTCCGCGTCTACAGCCTGCGTCGCTTTGATGACCCCATCGCCCAAAGGATTACTCATACTGTCGAGCACTTTGTCGATGTTTCCGATAAGAGCGACTACGCCATCGCCACGCAAATCCGGCACGATGGCATTGATGTCCTGATTGACCTGGGCGGCTATACCCACGGGGCACGCCCCACTGCACTAGCACTGCGCCCGGCCGCGGTGCAATTGGGCTGGCTGGGATTCATCCATGCCCAGCAAGCACCTTGGCTGGATGGCTTGATTCTTGATCGCTGGTGCGCACCGCCGGATCAGGACTGGCCCTATACCGACCGGGTGCTGCGGATGGAAAGCCCTTTGTTCCCCGGCTGGCAACCGCCACCGGTCAAGACCGACCGTGCCCGCCTAGGCCTGCCCGAAGATGTACCGATATTTGCCAGCTTCAACAACAGCTACAAACTTGATCGTCCACTGCTGCAAGCTTGGCAGCAGATACTTGCCGCCGTGCCGCAGGCGCGCTTGCTTGTGCACCTGCGTGATGAGGCCAGCCGCGCTGGATTCGCCGAGGCGTGGCAGTCGATCGGCGGCGATATACACGCCATCCTGCCAGCACCATCGTTGAGTTTCGAGGAACAGCTGTGCCGAGCAGCAAGCTGCGATCTGTTGCTGGATGCCTTCCGCTATCAGGCCGGGGCAACCGCCATTTTCTCGATGGCTGCCGGGCTGCCGATGTTGTCCCTGGCAGGGACAACACCCCTTTCATGCATGGGGGCCGGCATCAATGCTTATCTCGGCATGGAGCAATTGCTCGCCCAAAGCCCCGACGACTATGTTGCCAAGGCCATTGCTCTGGCGAACAGCCCTCAACGCCTGCGGCATACGCGGGCGCAGCTTGCCGAGCGCATTCAAACCCATGCCCTGCTGGAACCACGCCGGGCCGCTGCTGAAATCGAGCGCATTGCACTTGAATGTTGGCAAAGCCACTTGCCCGAAGGCTGATTGCACAAGGATGGCAGCGTTGTTTTGCTGTCTGCCACTCGGCACTGGTGCGCCATCCATGGCATGATGCCCCCAATACAACAATTCAGGCTGTAGTCATGAGCGAGACAGAATCCGTCAAAGCCGCCGTGCACCCGCTGTTCGTTGTCCCGATGCTCTCTGCACAACTGCCAGAGCCGGAGCCATTGAACACTCGGCTGACGGAATTGTTCCTTGCCATGGAATCCCAGGGTGAGCGCTTCCGTGACCCGGTGCGACGCGACACCCAGCACGGATTGTTTGAAAGCACCTTTGATCTGCATCTGCGTCCCGAAGCACCCATTCGTGAACTTTTTGCCTTCATCGAAAACATCCTGCTGGGCTTTATCCAGAACATCAATGGTTACGACACGGCGCAAATGTCGAACATTCGCTTCGACATGCATTCGTGGTTCCACATCACCCGCAACGGCGGATTCCAAGGGCTGCACAACCATCCCAATGCAAGTTGGTCCGCAATTTACTGCGTTGATCCCGGCGACCCAGGATCCCCCTTCAGTGGCGCGGTACGCTTTCATGACCCACGTTCGCAAGCGAACATGTACCGTGATCCGGGCAACCAGAATCTCAAATTGCCCTATCAGCTCGGACCATGGCAGCTGAACCACAAAGCCGGACAGATGATCGCGTTCCCCTCCTACCTCGGTCACGAGATTTTTCCCTACGAAGGTCAGCGCCCACGCATCGTTGTGGCACTCAATGCATGGGCGGGCTGGAAGAAGAACCCGCTGTAAACACATGGCAGCCAACCTCACCCCGCATGCCCAAGCACGCAGCCTGCTGCAACGCGGCGACCTCGGCGCTGCTCGACAGATCATTGATGCTGCCCTGTCCCGAGGCATGGATGATGCCGAACTGCATTTTCTGCATGGCATGGTACATCTGCATGCACATGCACCCGGCCTAGCCATTGCGGCATTCGATGCTGCATTGCTGCGATCACCCGATAACCCCGCAGTTTTGTTTAACCGCGCACTGGCATTGCACGCACTGGATGCGACTCAGGAAGCATTGGCTGATTTCCAACGAGTGACTGTTCTTCACCCGGTTGCCAGTGATGCCCACGCCAATGCCGGCATTCTGCTTCTGCGCATGGAACGCCATGCCGAGGCTGTTTCCTATCTGCAACAAGCCTTGCATCATGCCCCGGGAGATTGGCGCATCCGCCGCAGTCTGGGCAATGCTCTGCAAGGCATGGGCGATGGCGAACACGCATTGCACATCTTGGCTGCCTGCGAGCAACACAACCCCGAACCCGCAACCCTGACCGACCACGGCATGGCACTGCTCGCCAATGCCCGACCAGAGGCGGCCCGAGCACGCTTTGAACGCGCGCTGGATATCGCCCCGCATGATCAAACTGCACTGGCTGGCCTGTATCTGGCAGCCAATGCCGTTGCCGACCACGCAGTCGTTGACGAATTGATGGACCATGGCCGCTTGCTATCGGGCCTGACGGAAACCCGAACCCTTGATATTGATGCTCTGCGCCACGCCACGCTCGAGCACCCCTCACTCCGCTGGGAGCCTGCGGGTCGTTCCACGCGCCATGGTCAGCAATCGGTGATGCTGGACCTGCAGCCCGGCTCGCCCTTTGCCGATTACGCCCGGATGATCGAGCAATTTACTGCACGCCGCATCGCTCAGATACAAGCTGACCCCGGCCTTTCCCGCCACCCGTGGGCACGTTTGGCACCCAAGCGCTGGCGCATCCAGTCCTGGGCCACGATCCTTCATGAGGATGGTCACCAAAGTCCGCATATTCATCCTGCCGGCTGGCTGAGTGGCGTGCTTTATGTGGACAGCGGCGATGCGCCCAACCGACAAGATGGCAGCCTGATCTTTGGTCACCCACCGCCGGCAATGGGCTTGAGTGCAGCACCGCGCGAGCATGTGCATACCCCGACAACCGGCTCACTGATGAGCTTTCCCTCCTACTTTTTCCACCACACACGCCCCTACCACGGCAACCGTCCCCGCATCAGCTTGGCTTTTGACGTAATTCCACTACCCTGATCGGTGGGAGCCAAAACCCTTGCCACTCTTCTGGTGGCAAGGGCGCGCCCTCAACGGCCTGAGGACTTGCTTAAGCGAGTTTTGCGGCAATGCGCTGTTGCTCGGCCTTCAGGGCTTCGGGCATGCGCGGGCCGTATTCTTCGAGGTATTCACCGATGCTGGCGAACTCGCGGGCCCAGCCTTCGCGTTCGTAGCCGAACAGTTTTTCCCGGGCTTCGGCGCTGAGCGCGACGCCATCGAGGTTCAGGT
>JBHADJ010000137.1:0-40921 GCA_041855065.1 Lysobacter sp. | reverse complement strand
TTCGTTGCCGTTGGCATACAGGTTGTTGACGCACAGGTTGGAGTGGGCGCCGTAGGAGAGGCCAATCGAACCGGAGGCGCGGGAGATTTCTTCCATCGCCACCAGATGGGCCAGATAGCCCATGTCGCTGCCGCCGTATTCGCCGGGAATGGTGAGGCCGAGCAGGCCCATTTCCCCGAGCATTGGCCACAGCTCCTGCGGGAACCAGTTTTCCTCGTCGGCACGCACTGCACGCGGGGCGACTTCAGCTTCGGCAAAACGGCGGACGGCATCACGCAGGGCGTCGATTTCTTCGTTGATCTTCGGGATATGCATGGGGGTTCCTTGGCTGGGTGGATGGGATGGGTTTAGTGCTCAGTGGCCACGGATGCGGCCATGAAAGCGCGGGGCACGCAGCCCCGAGTGCCGGTTGAGACGGCCAATGCGTTCGATGCGTTCCTCGGCCATGCGATCGGCGGCGCGATAGCTCGGCAGGCCGTCACGCTCGGCGATTTCGTAGATGCGGACAAGGTTGTGGTAGATGGTGCGCATCATGCGCATGGCACGTTCGCGGTTGTAGTTGTCGAGCTCCAGCGCCACGTTCATCACGCCGCCGGCATTGACCGCGTAATCGGGAGCGTACAGAACACCGCGACGATTCAGTTCATCGCCGATGCCATCGTGCGCCAATTGGTTGTTGGCCGCACCGCAAATCACCTTGGCTCGCAAGCGATCAATGGTGTTTTCGTTCAGTGTGCCGCCAAGTGCACAGGGACAGTACACATCGGCCGGCACATCGTAGATGTCGTCGATATCGACTGCCTCGGCGCCAAATTCCTTGACCGCACGCGCCACCCGTGCGGGGTTGAGATCGCTGACAAAGATCTTGCCGCCTCGCTCCTTGAGAAGCTTGACGAACTCCATGCCGACATGTCCGAGACCTTGTACCGCATAACTGTATTTGCCGACCTCATCGTCGCCGAATTTGCGCAGCAGACTGGCCATCAGGCCTTGCAGCGTGCCGTAGGCAGTAAATGGCGCAGGATCGCCGGAGCCGCCATGAACCTGATGCACGCCGGTGACGTAGTCGGTTTCGCGATAAACGTACTCCATATCATTGACGTCGATGCCGACTTCTTCGGCCGTGATGTAGCGCCCGCCCAGCGATTCCACGAATTGCCCGAAGGCACGGAACAGCGCTTCGGATTTGTCGCGCGATGCATCACCGAGAATGACGGCCTTGCCGCCGCCAAGATCCAGACCGGCCACGGCGTTCTTGTAGGTCATACTGCGCGAAAGGCGCAGGACATCATTGAGTGCAGCCTCTTCGCTCGGATAATTCCACATGCGCACGCCACCCAGCGCCGGGCCGAGCACCGTGCTGTGAATGGCGATGATGGCCTTGAGACCGGCCTCCGGATTGTGGCAGAACACGACCTGTTCATGGCCGTGGCTTGAGAGTGTTTCAAAAACCATGAGAGGCTCCCGATGGGCGGGCCGTGCGATTGGCGGCAAGAAGAACGGCGGGATTCTACGCCAGAGCCAGGCGCTTCGCTGGTTGTGCCATGAAATCGACGAGGCCAAGCCGCCCCTTGCAATGGAGGCACGCCTTTGCCGAAATACTTTATTGCAATGCCGCATGAGCATCCCATGCTGGCGCTATCATGCAGCAATCTGGCAATTGCGAAGACGCGAAGGAAATAGGCATGTCGAATGCAAGTGAAGAATACTCTCCGCCGGAAATCGCCTTCGTTGGCGGTGGCAACATGGCGCGCAGCCTGATCGGGGGACTGGTCGGTGTGCGCGGCAGTGCCGGTGTGCGGGTGGCCGAGCCGCTCGATGCGATTCGTGAAGCCTTGCAGCGCGATTTCGCCATCGCCACCTTCGACAGGGCCGAAGACGCGGTGTGTGATGCCGATGTTTGGGTGCTGGCGGTCAAACCGCAGGTGATGAAGGCGCTTTGTCAATCCTTGGCGACGCAGGCGAGCCGGCGGCGGCCTTTGGTGATTTCGGTGGCAGCCGGGATTACCAGCCGCCAGATTGCCCGCTGGCTGGGGGGGGAAGTGGCCGTGGTGCGCAGCATGCCGAATACCCCGGCCTTGCTGGGAGCCGGCGTGACCGGCCTGTATGCCACGCAGAATGTCAGCTCCGCGCAACGCCAGTTGGCAGACGATTTGCTCTCAAGTGCCGGTGCAACCGTATGGTTGGATGACGAGAGCCTGATGGATGCGGTGACGGCCGTTTCCGGCAGTGGCCCGGCTTATGTCTTTCTGCTGGCCGAGGCAATGCAGGCCGCGGGGCAGGCGGAGGGCCTGTCGGCATCGGCGGCTCGGGTGCTGACCATCCAGACCTTGCTGGGAGCGGCGCGCATGTTGAGCGAAGGTGATGTGCCGGCCGATGAATTGCGGCGTCGGGTGACTTCGCCCAACGGAACTACTCAGGCAGCGCTGGAGAGTTTCGAGAAGGATGATTTTCGAGCCATCGTGGCGCGTGCAGTGCATGCCGCACGCGTGCGAGGGGGCGAGCTTTCGGCAGCCAACGATTGAGGGACATATGCGGCGAACTGGCGTTCTTGTCCTTGTGCTGACGGCACTGCTGGCGGCTTGTCAGCCCGGCAATGAGACAGCACCGATTGCACCGGCCGTGGATACGAAAAGCGAAGTGGCGCATGCGGTGCTGGATGGTCTGCACTTTGAAGCCCGTCTTTTGCCGACGACTCGTCTGTCGCCTGCCATGGCGCAGCAATACGGCATCGTGACCAATGAGAATCGGAGTCTGTTGCTGTTGTCGGTGCGCAATGCCGAAGGAAATGCCGTGGCGGTGGATGATCTGCAGATCAGCGCGCAGGTGGGTGACTTGCTGAGCCCGCCACAGCCGGTCGAGCTGCGGCAAATTGATACCGGCGGCTTGCTCGATTTTGTTGCCGACATAACGGCTCGACCACCCACTACTGTGCGGGTGGCGCTGGTTATCCGCAAGGGCGAGGCACGGACGCAATTGAACTTTGCCAGGGAGCTGCCAAAACCTTGATGGCGATACAAAATCCACACTTCAATGAGCGCTTCCCCGGTCTTGACTGGACGTACTGGCTGCTTGGCCCGTCGCCCAGCGTGCTGGGACGGCATCCGTATGCGGAGAAATATCTGCGCGAAGCGTTGCTGGATGCCGGCTTCGCCGAGCGGATCGGCGGACTGGTCAGTCGGCCGGGCACCTATCTGATGAATGTGGTGTTCGAGTTCGCCCCACGTCGGCATCATGTCTCGGTATTGCTGTTCAGACCCAGAAGCAGCGAGCTTTCGGTGGAGATGCGCGGTACGGCCGAAAGCCGTTTCAACACCCTGCGCTCGGACTACATACTGAAAAATGGGGGGGAGGAGCGATTGTTTTGTCGCAGTCTGCTGATTTATGCGGAAAACGGGGAAATCCGCGTCGAAGTTGTACCAAGGAGCTTGCTGGACAATCGCTGGCAATGCAGCAGCAAGTTCCATGGACAAAGCGAATTGGGCAAGCAGCGGCTGGCCGAGGCGCGCGCACGGGCGGCGGCGCGTCGTGCGGCGCTGCGCAGGCAGGCCCCCAAGCCCATGGAAGCGGCTCGACAAGACGCAAATGAAGCCGACTTGAAGGCCGGAAGCGCCAATATCCGAAGTGAGGGCGATTCCGGCTAGTCTTGGCATCTTTCAATCAGACGGGGAGTCACCATGACCAACATGAGCCAAGATCTGCTTGCCCAACTTTCGGGCGCACCTTTGCAGGAAATTGCCGGCAAACTCGGCCTTTCCACCGAACAAACGCAAACCGCCGTCAGCAATGCGCTGCCGCTGCTGATGGGGGCGCTGGGCAAGAATGCCAGCCAGCCGCAAGGCGCGGAGGCTTTGCTTGGTGCCTTGGGGCGCGATCATGCACAAAGCGGCGGTGTGGCCGATATGCTGGGGTCGGCACTGGCCGGTGGCAGTGCCAACGGCGCCGGTATCCTCGGACATATCTTCGGCGGCCAGCAGGGACAGGCGGAAGCGCAGTTGGGGCAGGCGACGGGCATCGGTGGCGACAAGGCTTCGATGCTGATGAAAATCCTTGCCCCGATCGTGATGGGCTATCTTGCCAAGCGTGTGCTGGGCGGCAATGGCAATGGCCAGAACGCGGCAGCCGGCGGCGTCGATCTCGCCGGGCTTTTGGGAGGAGGGGGCGGCAGTGCCGGATTGACCTCGATGCTCGATCAGGATGGTGATGGCCAGCTTGGCCTTTCCGATGTGCTGAAAGTCGGCGGTCAACTGTTCGGCCAGAAGTAAACTTGAGGCCAATCGAAAGCCGGAGCATTGCGGCTCCGGCTTTCGGTTCGTATTGACAAGAGCGTGATTGCTCGCGGTCTTACCAGACGCGGAACTCGGCGCGGCAGCCGCCATTGACCCAGACACCATTCCTGTCCCAGCCCCAGTTCACGCCTTCCCGGCAGGGCGTGCGGGAAATGCCGCGCACCACTTCGGCACCGCGGCGGATGCTGGCGCGACAGAAGCTGGCACGGCCGTCCTGCGACTCGCAGCGCAAATATTGTCCTTGTCCGTTGTCCCAGCCGTTGCCGTAGCCGTAGCGGTCATTGCCGCGGCCACTGACGAACTCGGCGCGGCAGCCATGATTGACCCAGACTGCATCGCGCAGAACGCCCCAGGATTGTCCCTGGATGCAGCGCTGGCTGGAGAATTGGCGGCTGATGCGTACACCGCCCTGTGTGTTCATCGGGCAGACCTGATAGCGATGGTTATGGGAATCGCAGGTTATCTGCCGGGCACCATTGCCCGAGGAATAACGATCATTCCAGTTGTTGTTGCGACCATAACGATTGTCGCGGTCATCACGATCATCGTCGTCCCAGCCATAGCCATTGTTGTGACTGCGCCCTTGCGAATGGGTGACGAACTCGGCACGGCAACCATGGTTGACCCAGATCGCATTGCCGCGTGTACCCCAGTTGCGACCTTCCACGCATTGAGTGCGCGAGAGCTGCCGGGCAAGACGCACCTGCCCGCGGCCATCCAGACGGCATTCACGATAACGGCCATCGAGCGATTCGCAGCGCAGATATTGCGAGTTGCCGTAATTGTCATATCCATACCCGTATCCGCCACGAGCGGCAGCCGACTGTGCATGTGCCGTGCCGGCAAGGCCGAGAAGTGCGACAGCAACAAGCCATTGGATCCCGAATGCATTCATGGTGTTCCTCACAGAGTTGAAGTGGATGCCCGGGGGAGAAATCTAGGGGATGCGGATGAATGGCAAGCTAAAAAACACCGATGCGAACGGTGGTGGGAGTTTTCATTCATGTTTTTGTTCAGGAAGGTGGCGCAAATCGGCATGTAGCGCCCCGCATAATTGGCACGGCTAGCCGAACTGTTGCCGTGCAGCACAAACGGTATCGATGTCGATCCGGGATTAGTGGACGGCAGGCCAGTCAAGCAGAAGTTCCAGCACGGCAAGGTCGTGTCGTACCGGTGTGCGCAATTGTTCGCGTACCTGATTGGCCTTGTCGAACCAGTCAGCCAGCTTGTGCACTTGCCCGGGCGGAGCCGTGCGTGCCATGTGCAGGGCAATGTCGGCAGCGAAGGCAAGTCGTTGTGCCGCGTTTTCATCGTCCACCCAGCGTCGTGCAATCATCGATGCGTCCTGGCGGTGCTTGGCGAGGTGTTGCAAGTCGTCGGCAATGCTCTTGCGCAGCGACAGAACATCCGATGCCAGCCATTGCTGTGCCAGTCCGGGATGGCCGCCGGCCAGGGTCAATGCCTGCTCGGCCTGCGCTTCGGGATACCCCGCGTTCTGGCAAAGCCATTCCAATGCTTCACGATGCGGGGGCAGGCGAAAATCGAGGCGTTGTGTTCGGCTGCGTATGGTGGCCGGCAGACGGTTCGGGTGGGTGCTGATCAGCCAGATGAATCGCTCGGGTTGCGGCTCTTCCAGCGTTTTCAGCAAAGCATTGCAGGCAGCATGGTTGATGGCGTCGGCCGGGTCGATGAGGGCAACCTGATGCGTGCCGTACTGCGGTGTCAGCGTGAGCGCCTCGCTCATCGCACGAATTTGCTCGATGAGGATTTCCGTGCGCATCTTGTGTGTTTTCTCGTTCAGCTCGTAGCTGATGAAGCGTGCATCCGGGTGCCCCGGCAAGCCGAACGGATGAACCAGACTGCCATCCGGGCGCGTCTGTGCAATCTCGCGGCTTTTCTCGGTTGCCGGAGCAGGCATCGTTGGCTGGATGCGGGTGGCAAACAGTTGGCAGCTGCGGCATTGTCCGCAGGCCGGCTGCCCGGCGGTGCGCGTCAGACAAAGCAGGCGCCGCGCCAGATGTTCGGCCACTTTGCGCTTGCCCATTCTGGCCGGGCCGGCAAACAGCAGGGCATGTGGCAGGCGGCCTTCGTCCATTGCCTCGCAGGCTTGGTCGTGGATGCGTTGTTGCCAAGGAGCAAAAGGGGTTTCCATGGGCGCATTGTCGATGATTGCGGCAGCAACCAAAAGGGGCTTGGGTCGTGGTGGGGCATTCTTTGAGCAGGCTCATTATTTGTGCGGGAAAATCCTGCTAGGCTGGCTCAAGTCAACAGGGAGATACCGCCATGCCTCAGCTCCGCGTTCGCATCACCGGCAGCGAAGACGATATTCGCGCCATCAGCAATCTGTTGCAAAGCCTGGATGGCATTGAACATGTCGAGGAGGTGGATGACTTGATGAGTCACATGGATGATGCCGATTCCAGTTCGGCCGGTCTCAGCGATTTGCGTGGTCCGAATGTGCATATGCTGGAGATCGACGCGCCCAATGCCGCCACGGCACGGCATGTTCGCAATACGCTCGAAGCGCTGGCGTTCGATCTGGATGCCATGGTGGAGTTCGAAGAGGATGAGGACTGAAATTGCGTGTTGCGAGCCGTTTCTGCGGCGCTTTTCCGCAATTCCATGACTTGATGCAAGATTGATGGGCGGCCGGTGATATCGACAAGCCGTCCGGTAGGCGCGCGTTGTCATGCCGCCGACGCATGGCAGCGGCAGAAAAACGGGTGGGTAGCATTGTCGGGACGGTGCAGCATTCCGGTGATCGGGGTGGCTTGTCCAGCGAAAAAGAACGGTCAGCGCAGCGGCGCCTTGCAGGCGTCGGATTTGTCTTCGCAAAAATGCTCATGCCCGGCTTGGCGGGGCTGCCAGGGATGATTTCGGTAAAAGGGGCGGATACTCGGAGTGGCCTGTATCTGGCCGATTCGGGTCAAGGGCAATGCCAGTGTGTCAGCCAGTCGGGCAATCGCCGTGCGCTGGCAAGGCGCAGCGGTAAAGCACAGCTCATAATCATCCCCACCACTGGCCTGCCATTGCAGTCGGGTGTCGGTGTCGACCGTCAGCGCCAGCAGAGCCGAAGATGTCGGCAAGTTTTCCAGATGGACTTCCGCCCCCAGTTGGCTGGCTGCGCAGATATGTCCCAGGTCGGCCAGCAGTCCGTCGGAAATGTCCAGTGCCGCATGTGCTATGCCGCGCAGGGCTTGTCCCAATGCAATGCGCGGGGTCGGACATTCCAGCCGACTGCGCAATGCATCTGGAATGGCCTGATCGGCGCGCCACAGTGACAGGGCGGCGGCGGCATCGCCCAGATGGCCGCTGACCCAGATGTCATCACCAACCTGGGCGGCATCCCGACGCAGTGCAAGCCCCGGAGGAACGAAACCGATGATGTGGACGCCGATGGAGAGGGGACCGCGGGTGGTGTCGCCACCTGCCAGTGCCACCTGGTGGCGCCTGGCAAGCGTACCGAAGCCGCGCATGAACTCGCTCAACCAGAGCGAATCGGCGTCTGGCAGCGCCAGTGAAAGGGTGCACCACGCTGGGATGGCTCCCATCGCAGCCATGTCCGAGAGATTGACGGCCAGCGCTTTCCAGCCAATCGCAAACGGGGCGGTTTCGGCCGGAAAATGCACACCACTGTTGAGTGTGTCGGTACTCAGAGCAAGTTGCATGCCGGGCGGTGGTGCGACTAGCGCCGCATCATCGCCGATGCCCAGCACGACATCCGGCCGGTCGCTTGCCAACCTGCGGATTTGTTCGACGAGATCGAATTCTCCGATGGACATTGGCCGACGTCAGCGGCTGCGGTTGGCCTGAGCCTCGATGTTGCGCCAATCCAGCGCCAGTTTGTCGAGCACGCCATTGACATAGGTATGGCCGTGGTCGGCACCGAATCGCTTGGCGGTTTCGATGGCCTCATTGATGACGACCCGGTAAGGGACATCCGGCCGATGCTTGAATTCGTAGGCGGCAATGCGAAGCACGGCGCGCTCGACCGGATCCACCTCGTCCACGCTGCGATCAAGATGCGGTGCAAGGCCGGCATCGAGCTCGTCAATATGGCCGATGACGCCGCGAACCAAATCTTCGAAATAGGCCAGATCGGCGATTTCATGCGCCTGCTCGTGGGCGAACTGGGCAATTACCTGTGCTGCACTGCCGCCGGAAATCTGCCAAGCATACAGCGCCTGCATGGCGCGGCGCCGGGCACGGGTACGCAGAACCGGATCAATGCCGTGGGGACGGGAATGCTTCATTGCTTGGTGGCTCCGGGCAGGCTGTCGAGCTGTTCCACCTCATCGCCCATTTCTTCGATGAAAGCGCGAATGGCTTCTTCTTCCTCGGCTTCGAGTTCGGTCAGCTGATCGTACAGATTCAGCATTTCCAGTGCAGCCAGAGCCGCTTCTTCGCCCTTGTTGCCGTGCACACCGCCGGCACGCGCTTCGGCATCTTCCATGCGATCCACTGCCAACACTCCGTTGGCAAGCGGAATATCGCTCTGGCTGGCCAGCTGCATCAAGGCGGCAGCACAGTTGTCGGCGACATGCTCGTAATGGCGGGTATCGCCACGCACCACGCAGCCCAGTGCGATGATGGCATCGTGGCGCTCGGCGGCAATCAGGCGCGCAGCCAACTGCGGGATTTCCCAAGCACCCGGGATGCGAAAGACATCGATGCCTTCTTCTTCCACGCCGTGATCGCGCAACGCCTTGAGCGCGCCTTGCAGCAAAGCATCGGTGATGCGTGCATTCCAGCGGGTCAGGAGGATGGCGAAGCGGGTGCCGGGCGCATAGCGCAGATTGCCTTCGAAGGTGGGCATGGGGGCTCTCGGGAGAATGAAGAGGCGCTATTTTACGCGCCCGTCAAGGTGCGGTCGATGCGCAGCAACAAATCGCGCCAGGGCGTGAGCTGAGAGGTAAAGCCCAACAACACGCCGAGCGTGTTGGCGAGCATGTCGCCCCAATCGGCATGGCGACCTGAGGCCATGCCGGCTTGCAGATATTCCAGTCCGCCTCCGAGCAGGAGCAGTAGCACGGCAATGCCAAGCAAAAGCCGAGGCGCGGCAAACAGTTGCACGGCACCAAACATCAGCGCGGCATAAGCCAGCAGATGATGCAGTTTGTCGTTGCCAACCTGAACCTGCGGCAGATTGTTGCTGGGCAGCAGCGACAGAGCGATGACCATGACAATCGCCAGGAGCCAGAGCGTCAGCCAACTTCGTCGGTAATGCAGTGGCTTGATGCGGGTAACGGATGGGCGAGCCATGCGCTGTCGTTTACAGCCGCCAGCTCATTTCGCCGAGCGTGAAAGCCGGTTCGAAATCGACTTCGTATTCAAAGCCGATCAGGCTGAATCGCTCGCCCATGGCATCGGGCAATGTCAATTGCTTGAAGGCATGGACCAGGCGCAGGCGGCTGGCCTCGTCCGGGCATTCGGCCATGCGTGTGGCAAGTTGCTGCTCGATACCGTTGCCGATCAGGAAATTGGCCTGATTGCTGTAGCCCGACAGGGCAAAGCCGGCGTGGCTGGCGGCCTCGGCCAGTGCGGTGAAATCCACCGAAGCGGTAATGTCCTGCAAACCCGGCAGTTGTAGCGGATCGACTTGGTGGTGGCGGCGGAAAGCACGCAGGGTGCCCTCGTCGCGCCAGGGGGCATAGTATTCCCGGCGCGGATGGCCGTAATCGGCAAACAGCAGCGCGCCGCGCGTGATGCGCCCGATGACGGCCTGTATCCAGTAGGGCAGTTGAGGCAGCACTTCGCTGCGATAACCGGGGGCAAAGGGCGCTTCAAGTTCGCGTTCGAGATGGCGAACGGCTGCTTCCAGCAAAGCGTCGGCGGGTTGCTCGGTGATGATGAAGTCGCCGGCATCGTTATAGCTCACGCACTCTTCCAGCACTTCGCCGGCGGGGCCGATGACAAAGCGCGGGGTGGGCAGGGCATCGATCACTTCGTTGGCGAACACCACACCCTGCCATTCGCTCTCGATGGGACCGTCGAGCCACTCCAGCCGTGCAAACATGTCGGCCGGCAGGCGTGTCTGCAGCCGAGTCTGTTGGCGTTGGCGCAAATCGGCGCTGGGTTCCAGAATCGCGTAGCGATGCGGCAGGCAATCCAGCGCCTGCAAATGCTCAAGACAAGCTTCGGCAAAGGCGCCACTGCCGCCGCCGATTTCCATGAAGCAGGCGGCCGAGCCGATTTGTTGCAGTACCGGTGCCAATGCCGTGGCCACGGTAGCCGAGAACAGTGGACCGAGTTCGGGGGCGGTAATGAAATCACCGGCTGGCCCGAACTTGGTGGCACCGGCGCTGTAGTAGCCCAGTCCCGGGGTGTACAGCGCCAGCTCCATGAATCGCGAGAAGGGCAGGGCACCGCCTTGTGCGGTGATTTGTGCCCGGATCAGGGCGGCCAACTGCTGGCTGTGCGCCAGTGCGTCGATGTCGGGAGGCGGAAGCGTGTTCATCTGGAAATCCGGTGCGGCGCGGCAGACGCCGCACCATGGCTGGGTTCAGGCAATCACGCCCAGTTCCTTGCCGATGCGGGTGAAGGCGTCGATGGCGCGGTCCAGTTGCGCGCGGGTGTGGGCGGCGCTCATCTGGGTGCGGATGCGCGCTTGGCCCTTCGGCACCACCGGGTAGAAGAAGCCGATGGCGTAGATGCCTTCTTCCAGCAGGCGCTCGGCGAACTTTTGCGCCAGCGGTGCGTCATACAGCATCACCGGGCAAATCGGGTGCACGCCGGGTTTGATGTCGAAGCCGCGCCGGGTCATTTCTTCGCGGAAATACGCGGTGTTTTCGGCCAGTTGCTCGCGCAGTTGGCCGGCGGCATCGAGCATCTGGAAGGCCTTGGTGCCGGCGGCGACCACGTGCGGCGGCAGCGAGTTGGAAAACAGGTAAGGGCGCGAGCGCTGGCGCAGCAATTCAATGACTTCGCGCTTGCCGGTGGTGAAGCCGCCGAGTGCGCCGCCCATCGCCTTGCCGAGCGTGCCGGTGAAGATATCGATTTTTTCCAGCACACCCTTGACCTCGGCGCTGCCGCGGCCGGTGGCGCCGAGAAAGCCGGTGGCATGGCATTCGTCGATGTGTACCAGTGCGCCGTATTTTTGTGCCAGTGCGGTGATTTCATCCAGCGGCGCGATGAAGCCATCCATCGAAAACACGCCATCGGTGGTAATCATCATCGTGCGCGCGCCGTCGGCCTTGGCCTGTTGCAGCTGCTTTTCCAGATCGGCCATGTCGCAGTTGACATAGCGATAGCGCTTGGCCTTGCACAGGCGCACGCCGTCGATGATCGAGGCGTGGTTGAGAGCATCGGAGATGATCGCGTCGTTCTCGTCCAGAAGCGGCTCGAACAGGCCGCCATTGGCATCGAAGCAGGCCGCATACAGGATGGTGTCTTCGGTACCGAAGAAGCGGGCGATGGTGTCTTCCAGCTCCTTGTGCAGATCCTGCGTGCCGCAGATGAAGCGCACCGAGGCCATGCCGAAGCCGTGGCTGTCGAGCGCATGGCGGGCGGCCTCGATGATCTCGGGGTGATCGGCAAGGCCCAGATAGTTGTTGGCGCAGAAGTTCAGCACGCGGCGGCCATCGGCCAGGGTGATTTCCGCCGATTGCGGGCTGGTGATGATGCGCTCGGACTTGAACAGCCCGGCGGCACGGATTTCTTCCAGCGTATCGGCATAGCGGGAGGTCAGGGACATGACAAAGCCTGCAGTGGAAAGGAAAGGCTATTTTAGTGCGTGTCGGGCCGGTTCAGCGGGGGCGCTGCCCGCGCACGGCATGGGCACGGGCCTGCACCTGAACGCGGCCATCGGCATCGGCAGGCAAGCGTGCGCAAAGACGGTTTTTGAGCGTGGTGCGCTGTGTTTCGGACAGGCTGGCCAAGCGCTCGCGCGTGGTTGAGCGTGCCGTTGCGGTGTGCCAGTAATCCTCGAAGCGCTCGAACGTTTGCGCAACTTCGATGACACAGCTCTCCACGTTGGCAAGGCCGGCATCTTGCCAAAGGGCTTCCAGCGCATCGCGGCGGGAAATCTGCGCACTGGGTGGCGCGGCGACCGGATGGCCGAGCGCCTTCAGCTCGGCATGCATCGCGGCATACGGAAAGCCGCCACCGGGCATGTCCCAAGCATAGGCTGCCAGAGTGCCGCCGGGGCGTGTGACGCGCTGCATTTGCGCCAGGCCGAGTTCCGGCTCGGGCAGAAAGAAAATCACCAGCGGCATGATGCTGACATCGACGCTGGCGTCGGCAAACGGCAGGGCTTCGGCCTGCGCGCGGCAGAAATCGGCCTGTTGCAATGAAGGATGCAGGCGGGCGGCGGCCAGTTGCTCGGGCGAAGGGTCGATGCCGAGCAAGCGTGTCGGTGCCTGCCGCTCGGCAATCAGTGCGGTGAAAGCGCCATTGCCGCAGCCGACATCCAGCCAATCGAGGCCGGCCGGAAGCGCCAGCCAATCGATGAATGTCTGGCCGACGGCGCGGCTCCAGCCGCCCATGTAGTGCTGGTAGGCATCGGCATCGTCGAAGCGAATGGACGGGTTCATGAGAGAGATCCTTGTCTTGGGGGCGGCAGCAATGGCAATGGGGTGTCGTGACGTGGGGGACACAGAGCAAAATGTGCGGCCTGTCTCATCCGGTGGGACATGGCTGCGGCATCATGTTGTGATGAGAATCGATCCTGTTGCAATGCCGGGCTCACGGACAGAGGCTGTCGAGCCACGTGGAATCTACATTTATCGTGCTTCGCGGCTGGAGGCGTTGCTGGAGCCCTTGTCGGCTTTGCTGCGGGTCAGTGCACCGCAAGACCCGTTGCAGATGCAAACCGTGATCGCCGCACATCCGGGGATGAAGCAATGGCTGACCGGGGCACTGGCACAGACGCGGGGTGCACAAGGCATCGTGGCCAATCTGGAAGTGCTTTTGCCAAGCAGTTGGATTGACCGGCTGGCGCAGCAGCATCTGGGCGTTTCGGCGGTGGCATTGCCGCGTTGGCAGCGCGTTCATTTGCGCTGGAATTTGTATCAGTGGTTGGATGCGCCGGCGCGCATCGCTGGCTTGCAGGATGCAAGGCTTGCCCACTTTCTCGATCCGCAGTTGTCGGATGCCGAAAAGGCTCGGCGTCGATTTCAACTGGCCGATCGGCTGGCGGCGTTGTATTCGCGTTATCAGGTGTATCGCACGGACTGGCTGGAAGCTTGGCAACAGGGCGATTTTGGCCATGCCAGTCGAGCCCATTCGGACAAGCAGCTGATTCAGGCAGAGAAATGCCTGCTGGCACCGTTGTGGCGCCATGCGGTGAACGAAATTGGCATGAACCGCTCGGCATTGACCCGGCAACTGATGACAACCCTGGCAGCAAGGCCGGCCGATGATGTTTCCCCGGTATTGCATGTCTTCGGTGCCAGCCATTTGGCACCGGCAGAGCTGGAGATGCTGCGTGTCTATGCACGCAATGCCTGGGTGGTGCTGTATCTGCCTGATCCGTGTAGGGATTACTGGGGCGTGCTGGACAATGGCGATGCGCGTGCTTGGCAGCAGGTGGAAATGACCCGAATGACACAGGCGGATGGCGGCGATTGGTGGCACCCGCAGCGCCATGAGCTGCTGTCGCGCTGGGGGCGGTTGGGACAGCACTTCTTTGCTGCTTTGCTGGAAGGGGATGTGCATCTGGACAGTCGTCATGGGGAAGACGAATCCGATGCTCGCCCGACCACACGCCTTGCCCGGGTGCAGGAGAGTATTCGGCAACTGGATGAAGGCTTGATGCAGCCCGCGCAGATGGCAGTGGAGACCGGGCAGGCTTGCGTGTTGGCGGACGAATATGCCGATGACTCCTTGCGGATTCACCTTTGCCATACCGCTCAGCGGGAGTTGGAGGTTCTGCGCGATGTTTTGTTGAGTGCCAGACAGAAAGGCATCCAGCCCGGCCAGATGTTGGTGATGGCCCCCGATATGCGTCGCTATCTGCCGCTTCTGCCGGCGATATTCGGCCCGGCAGGTGATGTTCGTTCGGCATTGCCCTATCACGTGGCCGATGTGCCGTTGCAAAGCCGGCATGGTCTGTTGGCGGCTTTTGCCAGTGTGCTGGGATTGGCGGGCAAGCGCATTGGTGTGGCGGATGTGCTGGATTTGATGGCGCGACCGGAGGTGGCCGCACGTTTCGGTCTTGATGCCGCTGCCTTGGAGGGGCTGGAGTCGCTGCTGGAAAATTCGCATATTGCCTGGTCGCTCAGTCCCTCGCATCGGGCGCGTTTCGGTGTCCCGGCACGTGCCGAGAACGGCTTTGCCTGGGGGATGGATCGCATGCTGGCAGGCTATGTGATGAGTGATGAAGCCGGCTTGACGACGCATGCCGAAGTCTTGCCCGATGACACCGAGCTGTTACCGTTGACAGGAGTGTCCGGCACGCTGGCCGAGGCGATTGGTGCATTCGATACGGTGTTGCAGCACTTGTCCGGGCTGTGCGAGAGGAGCGAGCAGACGCTTCCGGCAAGCGAATGGGTGCGTTATTTCGATGCGCTTGGGCAGGCACTGTTTGCCGTGGATCATCAGGATCGGGCGGCAAACGATGCCAGGGAAGCACTCCGTCGTGCCATTGCCCAGCTGCAGACGGAAACCGAGGTGGCCGGAATCGACCCGCTGTTGCATTACGCAGTGGCGAGTGAGCGGCTACAGGCGGCGCTGGCCGAGGTGCCGGAACGGCAGCCCTTTCTGCTTGGCGGGATCACATTCTGCGGCATGGTGCCGCAGCGGGCGATTCCGTTCCGTTTCATTGCCGTGCTGGGGTTGGATGAAAACGAGTTTCCACGCAGCACCGACGATGCCGGTCTTGACTTGATGAGTCGTCTGCGCCGCCTGGGCGATCGCGATCAGCGCCTGGATGACCGGTACCTGTTTCTGGAAACGGTGATGTCCGCGCGCGAGCAGCTGCATCTTTCCTTTGTTGGTGAAGGTGTCAGCGACGGTAAACCGCGTAATCCGGCCACGCCATTGGCCGAGCTGATGGCGGTATTGATGCGTGCCGATGGTGCCTGTTCGCCGGAACTGGAGAAGGCGAGACCTTGGCAGATCAAGCATCCCCTGCAACCTTTCGACAGCCGCTATGTGGATGGATCGGATCCCCGTTTGTGCCGTTGGCGCTTGCAGCCCGTTCGAGCGTTGCCGATGTTGCAGCAGGGCACATCTGTGCCGGAAGTCCCACAGCAGCTGCCGGTGCAGGATGTTCGGCGCTATTGGCAGCGCCCTGCCGAGCAATTGCTGACAGGCCGCATGCGGGTGTCGCTGGAGGCATTGGCCAGCGAGCAGTGGTGTCAGGATGAGCCGATGGATTCGCATTTGGATGCGCTGACCCGGCATCAGGTGATACATCGGCTGTTGCAACTGGAATCGACACAGGCGCTGGAGTCGGAAACCGCACCGGATTGGCTGCGGCTGGATGGACGGTTGCCGGTCGGCAGCGCCGGGGACGAGGCGTGGCGGAACCTGCGCGATGTGGCGGCTGCCGTACGCAATGCCCTGCTTCAGCGGGGTTGTCTGCAAGGCGCCTTGCACGCTGCACAGCGGCAGCGGTTATCGGTATCGCTGTTGTTGCCGCTGCGCGGACAGCAGGTGCAACTGCATGGCACGGTCGAGCTTTGGTCCCATCCACAGGGCGGATTGCAGTTGCTCCCGCTGGTATTGCCGGGCATGGACAAGGACAAGCCCAAGGATGCCAAGCTGGATTTCGGCAAACGCATTCCGGCGTGGATGGACTGGCTGCTGGCACGTTTGCACCTGCCGACGGATACTCGCCTGCATTTCGACATGGGGCAGATTGCGCCTGATCCTTGGGTCAGCTGGGTGGACGGGCTGGATGCGCAGTGGCAACGCGGCGAGCTGGGAGAGGATTGGGCACGCGAAAAACTTGCCGGGTTGCTTGAGCAATGGCACAAGGCCAGTGAAGCACCGCTGCATTACTTTCCGCGCACCAGTTGGGAGGCCTGGCAGCGCATGGCCAAGGGGGAGTCGAGCGAGGCGATTGGTCAGGCGGTTAGCCAAGCTTGGCTTGGCAGCTTCAATCATGTGGGCGAGCGCGATCATGCTCCCGGCTATACCCGGTTGCTGGCCGGTGAGGAGATGTTTGCCATTGGCAGTCCGGCACTGTCGCAGTTGCAGGAAACAGCCCGTGAATTGGCCGGGCTTTTGGAGATGAGCAAGGAGGCATGCGATGCGTGATACCCCGAACATGGCAGATTGGCGCGATCTGCCACTGGCAGGCAATGGCCGCAGCCTGATCGAAGCCAGTGCCGGTACCGGCAAGACCTGGACCATCGCGGTGCTGTATCTGCGTTTGCTGCTTGAAGATGACAAGCTGGCACCGCGCAAGATCATCGTGGCAACGTTCACCAATGCGGCCGCCAGCGAATTGCGCGAGCGCCTGCGGGGACGTCTGCTGTGGGCGGAGGCCATTGCCCAAACGGCACTGACTGGACAGTTGCCCTCGAGCGAGGCGTTGCCTCCGGACGAGGCTTGGCTGCGTGGGCGCTGGCAGAGCGGACAAGCAACAGCGGCAGCCGATCTGGCACGACTGCGTCTTGCACTCGGCGAATTGGATATGGCACCGATTTGCACGTTGCACAGCTTGGCAGCGCGGATTCTGTCCAATCACCCGTTGGCGGTTTCCGGCGGTTTCGAACAGGGCAGTCTCGTGGATGGCAAGGCGTTGGCATCCGAGGTGTATCTGGATTTGCTGCGCAGCCTGCAACAAGGGGATGCAGCAGATCGCGAGCGCATCGTGCCGGCAGTTTGGCAGTCCTGGTTACCGGACAAGTTGAGCATGGGCGACATCGAAAAATGCTTGTTGCCGGCCACCGATGTGCCATTACCGGCGTTTCCCGAATGGCCGAGCGTGGATGAGCTGGACGTGCTTCGGAATGCAGTGCAGGCAAAGCTGTTTCGTGCCAACAGCGTGCTGCCGAAGGCATGGCAGGGACTGATCGACGCCGTCGGGCAGACCCCGCCGCAATTGCCTGATGACAAAACACTGGAGCAGATGGCCATCAAGGCCGGCCCCAAAGGCGTGCTCAAGGGCAATGAAGACAGTCCGCTGTTGCAGGAAGCGATGGCGGTCTCGCGACAACTGGCCGAACGTCTTGGCGCACTGCGTGATGCCGGTCAGCAACAGGTCTGGTGGCATCTGCGGCAATGGGCGCAGGCACACAAGGCGATGTTGTGCGAACGTCGCGGCGAGCGCAGTTTCGACGATCTGCCCGAGTCCGTCATGAGTGCGCTGATACGCGAGGCCGGGCAGATCGAACGTCCGTTGGCCGATGCTTTGCATGCCGACTGGCCTGTGGCCTTGGTGGACGAATTTCAGGATACCGACGGCCTGCAATACGGGATTCTGGATGCCATTTACCGTGCTCATGACGGCAGCCCGCGCGGGCGTTTATTGATGATCGGTGACCCCAAGCAGGCGATTTATCGCTTCCGGGGTGGTGATATTCATACTTATCAACGTGCTGCCTCCAGTGTGCCGCCGGAGGGGCGGATGACCCTGGCGGTCAATCGCCGCTCAAGCCATGCCTTCGTGCAGGCATGCAACAATCTGTTTGCCGAAGCCGGCAGCGCACTGGATGCCCGGGCAGGAGCATCGGGCATCCACTATCAGCCGGTGGAATCAGCGGTGTCCGCCGACGAAGCGGTCTATCGCATCGGTACGGTAGCCGTGGATCGCCCACTGGTAATCCACCTTCATCCATGCGATGGAGATGGGATGAGCAAAGCGGCCAAAGAAACGGCTGCTTTGCAGGCCTGTGCCGAGGAAATTAGCCACATTCTGGGCGACAATGGCCATCGGCTGGGCGGGGCGGCCGTCGCACCGAAAAACATTGCCGTCCTGTTGCCCAGCCATCGGCAGCTGGTCGCCATGCGGGCACTGCTTGCCGAACGTGGCATTGCCAGTGTCAGTCGTGGGCGGGAGAGCGTTCTGCAAACGCAGACGGCGCGGGATTTGTGCATCATCCTGTACGCGGTATTGCACGCCGAGCGCCTGCCGGCGTTGCGGGCAGCATTGGTCAGCCCGCTCTGGGGCATGTCGCTGGAGGACTTGCACGCATTGGAAAATGACGACCTGGCGTTGCAGAAGATCTTGAGCCTGTTCCATGCCTGGCGCACGCTTTGGCAGCGGCAGGGCGTGCTGGCCGTGACTGAAGCATTGCTGGATGTGCGTGGCGAGGCTTTGCTTGCTGCCGCACAGGGCGAGCGCACCGTGACCGACTTGCGCCATCTTGGCGAGATTTTGCAAGCGGAGGCGGGGGAGGGGCGGGGTGAACATGCCCTGTTGGCATGGCTGGCCGCACAAATGCAGGCGGACGAGAGCGAAGATGAAACGCAGCAACAGGAACGCCAGTTGCGCATCGAGTCGGAAGCCTCGCGTGTGCAGTTGATGACCTTGCACACCAGCAAGGGATTGGAATTTGATCTGGTATTTCTGCCGCTTATGTGGGCGCATACCGGACAGAGCAAAAAAGAGCTTGCTGTCCTGAGCGATGCCGATACCGGCAAACGGCTGTTGCGGGTTGATGGCAAGGCTGCCCGGCAGGTGGCGGAGGAGTTGCAGGATGAGCGATTCCGTCTTTTGTATGTGGCGCTTACCCGCGCGGCGCATGCCTGTCATGTCTATATGCCACTGCCCGAGCCTGCTGCCGCATCGGCGAATTCCGATGAGACGGGTGTGCCAAGTTCGTCCGGCAAACCTGATGGCAGTGCATTGGAGATTTTGCTGACGCGCATTCCGATGCCTTTGGATAGCTCCGAATTGGCCGAGCGAACACCTCATATCGAATGGCGATATGGATGGCGCGCGATGGACAGCGCGCCCCCCCCGAGACCGGTAACGGTACTGCCGGCGCTTGTTAGTCCACCGCTCTGGATCCCGCCACCCTGGCAGCCCCTGCCGGGGCGGCACAGCTTCAGCACACTGGTGGCAGGCGCCCTGCATGACGGCAGTCAGGCTGCAGCGGCGAGCGACGAAATCGATGGCATCATCGAGTACGGCGAGGATGACTTGGCACATCCGCAACTGCTCAAGCTCAAGCACCATGCCGGCGCGGCTTTCGGCAATGCGGTGCATGCCATTTTCGAGCATCGCCGCATCGGGCAACCGCTATCTGCGCAGCTTGAGCATGTCTGCAAAGTTTTGCAGCGTGAATACCCCGACGCACGCACTGCAGACGGGCTGGCGATGCTTCTGGCAGAACGTCTGGACGAGGTGCTGACGACTCCGCTGGCCAAGGACATGCCGGCGTTGGCCGAGCTGCAAGCGTGCGACATGAAGGCTGAAATGGCGTTCCATTTCAGCCTGCCTGGTGTGCGCTTGCAACGGTTGCGCGAAATCTGTCATGCGCATGGCGAGACACATCTGATACCCGAGGGCAACCGCATTCTGCGCGGGCTCATGACCGGCAAGATCGACCTGATATTCCGTCATGCCGGCTGCTTCCACGTTCTGGACTACAAGAGCAATTTGCTGGGCAGTCGTTTGCTCGACTATCAACCGGCTGCTCTGCAACGGGAAATGGACAAGGCGCACTATCGCTTGCAGGCGCTGCTGTACAGCGTGGCGCTGGATCGCTATCTGGCCGAGCGGCAGCCGGGCTATCAGCGTGCGCAGCACTTGGGCAAGGCGTGGTACCTGTTTGTGCGAGCGGTCGGCCTTGCCGATGGAGCGGGAATTTGGCAACACCGCTTTCCCGATGCGCTGCTTGCCGATGTGCAGGCAGTACTGTCGGAAGCCTTCGAGATGGAGATGCAGGGATGAAAATGGCCGGACAAGCGTTTGATTTCTGGATTGCACCGGAAGCACTGAAATGCCCGGATGCCCGCCCCATCGACCTTGCAGTTGGCCGCTGGGTTCTGGCGCATGGCGGCGATATCGGTCTGGCACGTCTGGCCGTTCGGGCCAGCCTTGCAGACGGGCAGGGGGAGAGCGCCATTCGCATTGACGATGCCACCGAGCGGAAACGATTGGCAGATGCCCGTCGATGGGTGGCTGATGGGCTGGGCGAAGCCCCTTTCGTGCTTTCTGGCGAGCTGTTCTATCTGCGGCGCAACTTTGCCCATGAGAGTGTGGTTGCCGAGCACCTGCATGCCTTGCTGCAATCCGCACAGACGGCAGAGGAGATCGATCTGGATGGCCTGTTTGCCGATCCAGCCGATACCCGAGTGATCGATCAGCAAACAGCAGTACGCAAGGTGCTGGGGCAGCGCTTGTTCGTGTTGAGCGGTGGGCCTGGAACCGGCAAGACCACGACAGTACTGCGCATGCTGATGGCACTGAGCCGGGCATCGGCCTGTTTGCCGGAAATCCATCTGGCAGCACCGACTGGCAAAGCCGCACAACGGCTGGGCGAATCCTTGCGCAATGCCCGCGCGGAAGATTTTGCACCGCACTGGCAGGCCGCACTTGCCCATGTCAGGGAAAGCCGAACCGGCACGGTACATCGCTTGCTCGGCAGCCGAGGACTGCTCGGTGGCTGGCAGCATGATGGCAATGCGCCGCTCAGTGCCGATATCGTGGTGGTGGATGAGGCATCCATGCTGGATCTCGCATTGCTGCGTGGCCTGCTGCAAGCGTTGAAGCCGGGTGCACGCCTGATTTTGGTAGGCGATGCCGGCCAACTGGACTCGGTCGGTACAGGCTCGGTATTGCAGGACATTGTTGCGCTGCTTGGCGAGGCAAGCCCGGCATTGCAGTATCTGCGCCACAGCTTTCGCGCAGATCAAGCGCTGCTGCCGCTCAACGAAGCCACTCGTGACGGCGATGTGGCAGGCTTTTGGGCTGCGGCCAACGCGGCCGGATCGCAAGTCGAAATCCGGCCAGTACAAGACAAAGCCGTGCTGGAGACCGCATTGCAGGAATGGAGTGATGCGCTATGGCAGACCAGCGTGGTACATGGCGTGACAAAGCGCCATGCGGCAACCGATGGTGATGCAATCAGTCGCGCCCTGCAATGCCTCAAGCAGCATCAACTGTTGAGCGCTTTGCGGCTTGGCAACCTCGGAGCGGAAGGACTGAACACGCAGTTGGAGGTGCTTCTGCGCAACCGTGCCGGCATCACTGCCGAGTCGCTGCGGCAGGGGGAGTGGTACGTGGGACGGCGCATCATCATCACCCGCAATGATCCGGCAACAGGTCTTTGGAATGGTGATGTTGGCCTTGCCCTGGAAGGGGAGGATGGGCAGCTCAGGGTCTGGTTTGAAGGTGCCGATGGTCAGCCGCGCGGCTTCGATATCGCCGCCTTGCCGGCGCATGCACCGGCGTTCGCCATTACCGTGCACAAGGCACAGGGCTCCGAATACACGCATGTGGCCGTTGTGCTGCCACATGATGCCGAACATGCCCTGCTGTCGCGGCAATGGTTTTACACGGCCATTTCTCGTGCCAAGCACAGCGTGAAAATTCTGGCAGCACCGGATGCCATCACGCATGCCATCACGCATCTGGCACAGCGTATCAGCGGCTTGCCGGAGCGTGTACGGGCACTGTCTGATGGCGCGCGTTGAGCACAGCGGGAAAAGCACAGAAACATGCCATTGCAGTGGCGTCCAGCAGTTGACGGGATGCTTGCCAACCCAAGTCCTTCTGGAATTGCGGCAATTGAGCAGGTACTGTACCTGCCATGTAGGTGTTACTGGGACAGCAGGCTGAGCGCGGAGAAACGGGCGTTGATGGGGCGAGGGACAGGTAGCCGAACTCGGAACATTTTGGTAACCGTGTTTGGTGATGATGTGCGTGAGGCCATCAGTGCCGAGAAGGTGCGGGTAGGTCGTGACCTGTTGCGGGTGGTCAAGCCTTTGAGCGATCAGCCGCCGAAGGTACGTCCTGCTTTGCAGGACATAGCACGCGGATTGTCTGAAGAATCTTTGGAGGATTGAAGCGGCGGTATTGGTGTGTTGTTTGATGCTGAAGCAGTGGATAAGGGGATTTGCGCCACTCTGGCGTTCTTGTCTGGCACTGATTCACCCGAGGCTCCATCGGAAGTGGTGTTGGCGATGAAAACCTTGTGGAAGCGCTCGGCGCGCCAAGCATCAACAGATGCTGCATCATGGGCCATCGCTCGAAGCTGTCGCCGAGCATCAAAGCAAATCTACCACGTGGAAGGCTGATGTTTTTGTGCAGCCTACTGTGGGGCTTGCAGAAGAGGCTGATGCCGAGGACGACCGCTTTGCCGAGAACACGCCGTTTGCCGGTGATAGAGTGGTGTCTGGGCAACGAACTGAAGTGACTTGAGGTATTGCGTACTGCGCATACCGACAAAGAAGAAGAGCTTGGTGGTTCTACAAGCTATGTTGCCTTCAGCCACGAACAACAGTGACGCATTCGATCCGGAAAGCCTCGGATATCTGTTACAGCCGCAGCGCTATAGAGACGTGGACGCCAATATCCGCCGTGGACGCGATGCCTTGCAAAAAGCACAGGCCGCTGCGCCTGATGTACCCCATACTGGACGGGTGACGGTTGACCCGGAAACCGGCCTGCCTGCGGTGGATTTGGTGGCAGACGACATTGCCCGTGAGGATACCGCCGATATTGATGCCTTGCTGGTACGCAACCTGGGCGACTACTTGCTGGGTGAGCCGCAGGCGCAGGGCGCGGTATTCTCTGCCGCGCCGCCGGTGCTGGATGCTTCACGCCTTGGCGAGATGCTGGCCGGGGATATTGCGGCACAGGCTCGGGGCCTGGAGGGCTCTGCCGCTGATGCGTCTTGGCAAGCGCCGAATTTTGCTGCGAATCGGAGCGTTTCGCAAAGGCTTCAGGATGACTTGAGCTACAACTTGCGTGCTGGGTATGCCGTGGGTGATGGGAGTGATATTCAGGCGCTGGCACAGCAAATCGACGCGCAAGGAAATAGCAACACCGAGACCAAGGGCGTGCGCTATGCCTTGCCGGTTGATCGCTTGTCAGAAGACCTTGGCATGGACTTCACGGGATTCAAACATCAGGTGGATGCCGATGGCATCCGGCATGCCCTGAAGAGTCACGGGGATGCAAGGCGCGAAGCAATGCGTGGGCAGATTGTGGTAACAGCTGAAGACTTTGGGCGGATTCCTGAAATTGTCGCCGACTACGATAGCGTGGAGCTTGCCGGAAAAGACGGCAACGGAAATGACCTGATTCGTTACCGCAAGGCGTTCAATGGTACGACCTACTACGTGGAAGAAGTGCGCCGGAAGCGTGGCGAGCTGACGATAAAAACCCTGTAGAAAACGCCAACGCGCGCGCAGATGCTGCCGCAATATGCGACCCCTCCCGCATACGCCCAAGGCGTTTCGGCTGGCATGTTGTCTCCACAGGGCGGAGAAAGCCTATCACATCAGAGCTTTCCGGTGCTGAACTGGGCGCGCGACCATGTGGACACGGCGCGCCGTGCGAAGGATGCCGAGCGTGACGGACGCACCGGCACCGGGCGTACCGACATGCTGGCCGGGGATTTGATGCCGGGCGGCGAGGTTCGAGTCCGTGAAGCAGACCCGATAAGCCCTCCCAGCACGTCCCAAGCCGTCCCGGATGGCGGTAGCTTGGGGGAATCGCTGGGGGCAAGTGCCGTGGGGCAAACGGCAGGCCGGGCACCTGATTTGGCCGCTCTGGTTGACACGGCTACGCAGCAAGGCCGGAGCGGCAACAAGGCGTTTGCCACTTACCGGAAGATTGAGGGCGAGGAGGCGCAAAGGCTTGGCAATGTGCTGGGTGCCAATGTCGAAGGGTTCGAGCATGGCGCGGACGAGTCGGCTATCCGGCACGTGCTGAAAGAGCACGGCGACTCGGCCAAAGAAGAAGTGCGCGGACAAGTCGCAGTGACCCGCGAGGATATCGAAAACCTGCCTATCTACACCGACCCTGAGCGTGTGGACTCTATTGTGCTTGGCAGCAAGGGGCCTATGGGTGTCCAAACGGTGGTGTACAAAACCCGCGTGAATGGACATGTCGTGGCGGTTGAAGAGGTGCGCGTTGGCCGCAACCGCTTTGCTCTGAAAACGATGTGGAAGGTTCGCGCCGCGCCAAGTGCCAGCAATGCCAGCCTGTCGCAAACGTCCGAAACGCTCGGCACGCAACCTTCCACGGCAGAAAGCCTACCACATCCTGTCACACCGCAATCCCGCTCTGGACGCCGTAGCGCCATGCAAGCCCCTGCTTCAAACGCAAGCAGCCCGGCAAATGGTGGAGAAATCCATGTAGCAGGAGCAGCAATAGACGAAGATGCTAGCGAAAAGGCTCGCAAACAAGTTGAGAGGGAGGTACTTTTCTATAACACGAGGAGTCGCCTGACCCGCGCCTACAATGGCGAGCCAGCACGAGGCAGTGACAAGGTAGAGGACTATGCCAATCTACGGGAAGAACTCGAGCAAGTAGCCGCAGGTGAGGGAGAAATAGCGGAGATTGCGCGTTCTGTTCTGGAGAATATGGATGGAGCCATTGCAAATTATGAGCTGGCCAAAAAATATCACGCCAAGAATGCAGAAGGCGAATCCCCCCTGCTGGAGCACACTCAAAAGCGGACGTCCAAGGTAGAAACGAATGCCGCCCAAAAAGCGCAGCTTTCTGCGCTGTTGCGCCAGCACCCGGAAGCGGGCAATGCCTACCGTGCATGGAATCGGGCGCGTGTGGCGGCCATCAACGCCAATTGGGCGGATGCTGAATCCGATGCGGTGATTCAGGCCGAAGAGGCCTTGCTTTCCATGCCGGGAGGCGAGGCCATTCTCGGCCTGCATGATGCGCTTGAGGAGAGCAGCAACACGCGCACCGAAGGTGAACGATTGGCCGACAGTCTCGGCCTGCGCGAAGCGGTGGACAAGGTGGCGGGCAATGCCGGTGTGGAGGTGCTCTATATCACCGAGGCGGGCGACCTTGAGGGCAAGGTGAGGCCGGGCATTCTGGCGCGTTTTGTCGAGAAACAGAATGGACGCAGGAAGTGGGGCATGGGGCGTGCGGCAGGGGTGTATGTGCCTGCTGATGCGACCACGCAAGGCAAGCCGCTGGTGGCGATTCTTGTCGAGCAAAACGGCAGCCCCGCGCAAGCCGCCTTTACCGCGGCACACGAGATTTCCGGGCATCACGGCCTGCGCACCTTGCTGGGGGATTCGCTGAACCGGGCGCTGGAGATCGCCGAGCAAAACCCGACGGTGAAGGCGGTGGCCGAGAGCATGATGCGCCAGCGCGAGCTGAAGCCGAACCAGCGCCTGCTGGCAGTGGAGGAGGCGCTGGCCGACCTCGCAGCGGCCGTGCGCACGGGCGACTATGCCCGCATCGAGCGCGAGCATGGCGTTCACGTGCCGGAAGGGATGCGCCGTGAGAGCTTGAAGGCGGCCATTGCCAACTTCCTGAAGCGGTTGAAGGCGCTTTTCTCACAGAAGGGTGTGGCGTTTTCTGACGCGCAGGTGCGGCAGCTTCTGGACGCGGCGCACCAAGCCAGCCAGCGGGGCAGCGGCATCACCGCCTCGGTGCTGAAGGGCAATGGGCTGCTGGAGCAGGTGGAGCCCACCAGCACGGCCACGTCCGAGCGTGCCGCCACGGAGCGCGCCTATGGTGGCCGTGCGGCTTATGACAAGGCCAAGGCTGAAGGGCGTACCAAGCTGACATTCCAGCAATGGGTGGATGTGCGCACGCCGAGCTTCAAGCGCTGGTTTGGGGATTGGGAGGCGGTGCAGCACCAAGAGTTCCTGGACGGCAAGCCTGTCAAAGAATTGCTGGGCGATGAGTTTGCCCCGGATGGTGTGCCGCTGACGGAGAAAGTGCCGCGCTGGTACAAGGAGCAAGGTGTATCCACGGTAGCCGTTGACGGTATTGGCGACGTGGCGCTTGATGCTGTGGCTGTGAAAAACAGCATGTCTCACGGTATTGGCCGTGACAAGGCCACGGCATTTGCCGCTGTGCCGGATGTTTTGCGCAAAGGGAGAATCATCCATCGTGACTTCATGCGTGGCTCGCGTGATGCTGGCATGGTGTACCACGTTGCCGCGCCAATAGAGATTGCGGGCAAGGTGTTCGTGATGGATGTGCTGGTGAAGGCGGATGCCAACGCCAGCCGCATGTATGTGCACGAGGTGGTGCTCAAAGAAAAGCTCCAGCAGTCTGTATTCAAGACCGGTGCAGATGCAGCCGAAGCTGGGGTGCGTGCCGGTACAGACGATGCTGGAGCCATCCGCAGTGTCCTGCAACGCATCTATGGTGTCAACCCCGCCAAAGTCTCGAAGGTCATCGACCCTGCCACCGGCGAGCCGCTGGTGGTGTATCACGGGACGAATAAAGACTTTTCTGAGTTTGATAAGGGTGCGGATAGTGACTTTGACTACGGTGATGCTGGCGCTAACGGGTTCTTCTTTACCAGTGACCCAAGCTATGCCTCGTACTATGCGGGGAGCCGAGTTGGTTCCAACTTGATGCCGGTGTTTCTTTCGGTCAAGAACGCAGTGACCCTCATTGGCAATCCAGACTTGAAGCAGCAGTCGCGCAAGCTGTCGGATGCGAAGGAGTCCGGACACGATGGTGCGGTTATCGGTAACGATGAGTACGTGGCATTCGAGTCCAACCAAATCAAATCCGCCACAGGCAACACGGGCGCATTTGACGGTGAGAACCCGGATATTCGCTACAGCAAGGCCACAGATGCCGCTCAAGGCGGCCACTCCCAAGCCCGCAAGGCCGAGGTGCAGGGGCATGTGGATGCGATTCGCGCGAAGTGGAAGAACGCGCCGGAAGTGGTGGTTGTCGCCGACATGCAGGATGCGGCAGTGCCGCAGGCGGTGCGCGATGCTGACGCGGCGCAGCGCAGCCAAGGGGCGCAGGGTTCGCCCGAGGGCTTCTTTTACCAAGGCAAGGTGTACCTGATTGCCAGCGAGCTGCCCACGGCGGAGGATGCCGCCCGGGTGCTGCTGCACGAGGCGCTGGGGCATTACGGCCTGCGCGGGGTGTTTGGGCAGAAGCTGGTGACGATGCTGGACGAGCTGGCGCGCCACCGGCAAAAGGACGTGGTGGCGAAGGCGCGGGAGTACGGCCTGCACGGGCTGGGTGATGCCAAGGCGGCGAGGGCCAGCGATGCCGAGGTGTGGGCCAGCATGAGCCAGCGGCAGAAGCTGGAGGCCGCCGAGGAGGTGCTGGCGGAGATGGCGCAACAGACGCCTGAGCTTGGTTGGGTGCGCCGCGCGGTGGCGGCGATTCGCACATGGCTGCGCGAGCACGTGCCGGGTTTGGCCAATCTGTCGATGACGGACGCCGAGATTATCAACCGCTACCTGCTGCCTGCGCGACGGTTTGTGGAGCTAGGCGAGGGGCGTGGGCGTGATGGGCAGACGCCGTTCAGCCGCAGCGCGATGAAGGACGGTGACGCCAACATCCGCCGTGGCCGTGAGGCGCTGGCAAAGGCCGTGACCGAGAAAACGAGCGTTCACCGGGCGATGTACCGCAACGGCCTTGGCTGGGTGGATTTTGTCTGGGGGGATGAAGGGCGGGTGCTGCCCAATGGGCGCACGGTGGGCGGCAGTGGCCTTGCCCACATCATTGAGGCGCGCCAGCGCAAGGACGCAATGAGCCACAGCCAAGTGAACCGCTTGCTGGATAACTTGGTGCAAACCATCGCAAAAGGCAGCGAGATTGGGCGCACCGAAATTCGCGGCAGCATCAATCTGCGCATTGGGCACGAAGGCAACCTGGCTGTGCTTGTGAAAAACCCCGGCAGCAACGCTTGGATGCTGACGGGGTTTGAGATGAAGCCTTCCGGTGAAGCAGGGGTAGGATTTGATGCCGCAAGCCCTATGCACAGCAAGCCTACACCTACGCGTCATGCTGTGGGAGCGGAAGGCAGACCCGGTGCTGCGGTGGCGGCCAATGACGCCAGCCGAGCTACGCACAAACCGGCTGACTCTAGCGACCAGACTGTGGGAGCGGGCAACGCCACTCTGCCCGATTCCGGGGACGAAGGCAACCCCCGTTTCAGTCGCAAGTCAGGGGTTGCGATTGAGCGTGCCGAGAGAGCACCACGTGAGGTAGTGAAAGATATTGACGCAGCTGTGCGTGAGGTGATGGAACAGGTAGATGGCAAGAACGGGCCGCTGATGGAGCGGGCACGGGCAAAGCTGGCAGACATGACCCCGGCCAAGCTGAAAGACGCTTGGCGCGGCACATGGCTGGGGGCTTTGACGTTGCGCCATTTGACGGAGCTTGGTCGGGACTACTTCAGCGGCATCGCCATCTATGATGAATACCGTAGCAAGATGAGTGCGCACAGGAACCGCTTGCAGCAGGAATCCAACGATGTTGCTGAAGATGTGAGGATGTGGGCGGCGAAAAACGTGCATGATGCCAAGGCGCTGTTCGACCTGATGCACGAAGCAACGATTGACGGCAATGACCCGGCTGAGGACTACCAGCCCTTGCAGTTCCGCTATGGTTGGAAGCTGTATGAGGTGACGCACAAGAATGTCCGTGATGCGCAAAAGGAAATCCGGAAACAAAAGATGGGGCGTGCCGGAGAGTCCGGAATTGACCTGATGGAGAGATCAAAAGCGCTTGGACACATGCTGAAGGCAGAGCGTCGCCGGAAGCGGAACTATCCGGCTCTTCGTGCGCGATGGGAAGCTTTGCCGGAGGAGGCAAAGGCACATTACGTGGCCATGCGCGACATGTATAAGGCGCGATCGGAAGAAACAGAGGCTGCATTGATTGAGCGGATCAATGATCTGGCAATGGAGAATGCTGCCCGTAAGCGGGTGCTGGTTGACAAGATCAGGCAGCACTTTGAATCCCAACGGTTGCAGGGGGTGTACTTCCCGTTGCAACGGTACGGGCAATACTTTGTTGCTGCCGAACGGGATGGGGGGAACACGTTCCTGATGTTTGAGAGCCTGAATAAAGCGGAAGCAGCGGCAGGATTTGATGCCGCAAGCCCTATGCACAGCAAGCCTACACCTACGCGTCATGCTGTGGGAGCGGAAGGCAGCCCCGGTGGTGCCAACGCGGGGAGAGCCACTTTGGCACCTACGCGCACTGCCGCTTCGCTCACCCGCGACAGTGTGGGAGCGGGCAACGCCACTCTGCCCGATTCCGGGGACGAAGGCAACCCGCTCTTCAGCCGCACGGATGCGCAGGCCCGCAGTGCGGCCAATATCGCCAAGGCTCACGCACGCAACGAGGCGCGGCGCGAGGAGGCGCGGCAGACGCTGGTGACCAAGGTTAAAGAGCGGTTGGGCGTGAGTTTGTCGCCGTTGTCACCGTCAAGGAAGGGCATGACGGAAGGCGCTTCTATAACACAGTGTCGGTGGATGGCGGGTAAGAAAAAAGCCAGCAGCATATCCGGGGAGCCATGAGCAAGAAGCTCTGGGAGTCACCACGACCTTCACCAAGGCTGGATATAGTGTGTCAACATTGGCTACTTGGTTGTGTGATGCTCCGGGATTTGCAGCAATGCGCGCTGTCTCTTGTTTGCCGGAGGGTTTGTCCGGGGCGGGTATCGAGCGGTGCTGCATCTATCGCTGAATATCGGCGCTGGCGGGGAGGTTTATTCAGGGACGTAGCCTGCCGGTGTTTCGGCGCCTTCGCCAAACAGAAATTTTTCCATTTCCGCTTCCAGATACTTGCGATGCTCGGGGTTCATCGGGGAGAGACGGTTTTCATTGATCAGCATGGTCTGGTGGGCAAGCCAGGCGGCCCAGGCAGGTTTGCCGATTTCGGCAAATACCCGCTTACCCAAGGCGCCGGGCCAGGGGATGAAGTCCAGCCCTTCGCGCTGCTCTTGATCGCGTTGACAAAATACGGTGCGGCTCATGGTGTTTCCTCAATCAGTTTGCGAACCGGGGCAGGGATGCCGAGGGTTTCGAGTTGGGAAGGGGCTGCCCAGAGGTGTTCGGCAGCCTCACTGACATGGGGTGTAGCGGTGTGCCCTTCAATCCGCCATGGTTGAATTTGCAGGTGAAAATGACTGAACGTATGTCGGATGGCGGGTAGCGCTTGTGCTGTGTCGGTATGCGCGAGGGTGGCCTTTGCCAGTTCGATGAGCCGCTCCATCTCTTCGTGCTCGGGCAGTGACCAGAGTGATGGCCAGACACCGGCCGGTGGGCGACGTTGCAGAAGTGTGCGGCCTTGTTCGTCGCGCAGCCAAAGCATATGGATTCCGCGCTCGGGCAATGCTTTGCGAGGTCGTTTGCTTGGCAGCTCGCTGGTACGAGCTTGCTGGTGGGCAAGGCATTGCATATTGAGCGGGCACCGGACGCAATCGGGTTTGCTGCGAGTACACAATGTTGCGCCAAGATCCATCTGCGCTTGGGTGTAATCAGCCATGCGTTGGCCATCGTTCGGCAGCGAGCGTTGCGCGATTTGCCAGAGTTGCTTTTCCACCGCCGGGCTGCCCGGCCAGCCTTCGATGGCGTGCAGACGGCTCAGCACCCGTTTCACATTGCCATCAAGTATCGGGTAGGGGGCGCCATGTGCTTGGGCAAGGATAGCGCCGGCGGTGCTGCGGCCAATGCCTGGCAGGGCGAGCAGGGCATCGAAATCGTCCGGTAATTCGCCGTCGTGCATTTCCATGCAAATTCGGGCGGCAGCATGCAGGTTGCGAGCACGGCTGTAATAGCCAAGGCCGGACCATAGTGCCAGCACGGTGTCGGGATCGGCTTGAGCAAGGCTGGGCAGGTCGGGCAGTTGCGCGATGAACCGGTTGAAGTACGGAATCACCGTGACGACCTGCGTCTGTTGCAGCATGATTTCCGACAGCCAGACCCGATACGGTGTGCGTGGCTGCGTCCACGGCAGGTCGTGACGGCCATGCTGGTCGAACCAGGCCAACAATGTCGGGGCGTAATGGGGCAGAACGGAGGGGTTCATCCGGGCAGTCGTGCATCTGGCAACGGTGTTGCCCGGGATGTGGTGAGCGTCACTGCCCGAGTGTCTCCGGCAAGAGTGCGTCAACAAAGGCTTCCGGATCGAACACGCGCAGGTCTTCCGGGCGCTCGCCAATGCCGGCGAAACGGATGGGAATGCCGAATTCGCGTGCCAGCGCAAACACCACGCCGCCCTTGGCGGTGCCGTCGAGCTTGGTGACAACAAGGCCGGTCACCGGCACCTTGGCATGGAAGGCGCGCAGCTGGGCGATGGCGTTCTGCCCGGTGGTGCCGTCAATCACCATCAGGACTTCGTGCGGCACGCCGGCACCGTGCTTACCGAGGACGCGGATGATCTTGCCCAGCTCGTCCATCAGGCCGCCCTGGGTATGCAGGCGACCGGCCGTGTCGGCGATCAATACATCAATGCCGCGCGATTTGGCTGAGGAATAGGCATCGAAAGCGACGGCAGCGGCATCGGCATTTTGCCCTTGAGCCACTACGGCTACACCGTTGCGTTCTCCCCAGGCTTGCAGTTGGGCGACGGCAGCGGCACGGAAGGTATCGCCAGCGGCCAGCATCAGGCTGCGGTTTTCGTCGCGGAAGCGGCGTGCCAACTTGCCGATGGTGGTGGTCTTGCCGGCACCGTTGACGCCGATGGTGACGATCACGAAAGGCTGGGTGCTGCGGTCGATTTCAAGTGGTTTGGCGACGGGGCGCAATATCGCCAGAAGATCGGTGCGCAGAGCAGCGAGCAGGGCCGGGGCATCAGCGAATTCGCGCCGGTTCATTCGCGTGCGCAGGTCGTTGACCAAGGTATCGGTGGCCTTGATGCCGACATCGGCCATGAGCAGAGCGGTTTCGATTTCTTCCAGCAAGGATTCATCGAGTTTGGGGTTGCGCGAGAACAGCCCGCCAAGGCTCTTGGCAAAGCTGCTGCCTTTCAGGCGCTCGCGCCAGCCCAATTTGCCCGGCGCGGCGGCCGGTGCGGCTTGTGCGTATTCGTCATCGTGATTTTCCGTCGCCGTTGTTGCCGTGCTGGCAGTGGCAGGTGCGGGAATTGTGTCGATGGCAGCCTGGCTTGCCGGCTGTGGCTCCGGTGCGGCAGTCACGGGGGCAGGGGTAGGCTCGGCCTCGGGCAGAAGCGGTGGTGCAGGCTGGGCGGGCTCGGGTGTTTGTTCGGCTTCGGACCCTTGCGGGGGCGGGACTTGCTCAGCTTCGGCGGACTTTTTCTTGCGCCAGAACCAGTTGACCATGGGGGGCGGTGCTGTTGGAGAATGCGCGATGGTATCACTGCATGAAGCTTTCCTGTATGCGCCCATCCGGCAAATTGGCAAACACGTCTTCCGCAGGTGCGGTGCGCATCATCGGTGGGCTTTGGCGTGGCAGCAAATTGCCGGTGCCGATGGTGGACGGGTTGCGGCCAAGCGGCGACAGAATGCGCGAAACCTTGTTCAACTGGTTGCAGCCAGTGTTGCCGGGCGCGCAGGTGCTGGATGTTTTTGCCGGTACCGGTGTGCTGGGACTTGAGGCGCTTTCGCGCGGAGCCGCACATGCCTGCTTGTTGGAGCGGGACAGAGCAGCTGCCACATTGCTTGGGCAGAGCGTTGTCCGTCTTGCGGCGCAGCAATCGGCGCAGGTGGTGAATGCCGATGCGCTGATGTGGCTGCGCAATGCCGGGGACAGAATTCGCTTTGATATTGCCTTCATTGATCCGCCTTTTGCTGCTGGACTGTGGGATGCGGCGCTGGATGCCGTATTGCCGCTGATGAGCGAGCGTGGCTGGCTGTATGTGGAAAGTCCGCCGGAGGTGGTGCTGACGTTGCCGGCAGGCTGGGGGCTGCACCGGGAGATGCGCAGCCGTTACAGTTGCGGGCGGCTTTATCGTCGGCTGCCTTGATGGCAGGCCGGATCTGCAAAGGGTGGTTGCCTGATGCTTTCCCAAACGTGGATTCAGGCTCTAAACTGCCCGGACTCCCCCGCCTGCCCTTTCCGAATCCTGCATGAGTACGTTGCGTCAACGGATTGCCATTTACCCCGGTACTTTCGACCCGATCACGGCGGGGCATGTGGATTTGGTGCACCGCGCCGCGCCGCTGTTCGAGCGCTTGGTGGTGGGCGTGGCGCAAAGTGCCGGCAAAGGGCCGGCATTCTCCATCGACGAGCGGGTGGCATTGGCACGCGAAGCCCTGGCGGATGTGCCCAATGTGGAAGTACGAGGCTTTGATACCCTGCTGGCGCATTTCGTGCGGGAGGTGGGCGCCGGGGTGCTGATCCGCGGCCTGCGCGCGGTATCGGATTTCGAGTACGAATTCCAGCTGGCGAGCATGAACCGCCATCTCATCCCCGAGGTGGAGACGCTGTTCCTGACGCCTGCGGAAAAATACGGTTTCATTTCTTCTTCACTGGTGCGCGAAATTTCCCGCCTGGGCGGGGATGTTGCAGCTTTCGTGCCGCCGGTGGTTGCCACCGCGCTTCTTGCCAAAAGAGCGCCATCCAACTGACTGACTGGAAATCATCATGAACAACAAACGCAATCGTCTGCTTTTGGCCGCTGCATTGACGGCTCTGGCTTTGACTGCCTGCAAGAAAGAAGAAGCCGCACCGGTGGAAGAAGCCGCGCCGGTGGTGTTGGCTGTGCCGGCCGACGAGGACATGGCCAAGTGGAAGGCATATCTGCAATCGGTGGCCGAGGCCAACATGGACGGCGTGACCAGCTCGCCATTCATCTATCTCCTGCCGCCGGTCAGCAGCGAAGATTTCAAGGGCGAAAGCGAGCGTCTGCTCGACCGTGCCATCGGTGATTTGGGTGGCGGCCTGATCGAGGGCAACATGCTGATCTTCGCTTCACCGACCTCTTCCAGCACCCAGCTGGGTGATTTGACGGTGGAATCCTTCAAAGCCGTCAAGCCCAACAGCATGCAGGGTGTGAAGGTGCTGTACGTGGGCAGCCCGGCAGACGAGGCTCGGGTACAGGAAGCTGTCGCCCCGGCCGGTGCCAAATTCGTGTTTGTCTCCACGGCTCGCTGAGCCAGCCTGTGCCTGTCACGCGCCTGTCGTGGCAGGCACACCATACCCATGTCGCTCAAGATTCTTGAAACCTGCATCAACTGTGATGTCTGCGAACCGGCCTGCCCGAACAAGGCCATTTCACAGGGCGAGGATATTTACGTCATCGACCCGGCACTGTGCACCGAATGCGTCGGCCATCATGACGAGCCGCAATGCGTGATCGTCTGCCCGGTGGAATGCATCGAGCCGGACCCTTTGCACGTGGAAAGCGAGGCCGAGCTGCGGGCCAAATTGCAGCGACTGGAGAATGCCGCATGAAACAGCCCCTTCGTCTCTGGCAGCGTGCTGCCTGCGCCTTCGCCTTGCTGTTGTTCCTTGCCACGGCCACCGCGCAGGAGCGGGCAGGGGTGCGGCCGGAGGGTGCGGCCATCGCCTCGGCCCATCAGCTGGCGACCGAGGCCGGCTTTGAAATCCTGGACAAGGGCGGCAATGCCTTCGATGCGGCGGTGGCGGTATCGGCCACGCTCGCGGTGGTGGAGCCGATCAGCTCCGGCATCGGCGGTGGTGGCCTGTTTCTGCTGCACGAGGCGGACAAGGGGCGTGACGTGTTCATCGACGCCCGCGAAACTGCCCCGGCGGCGGGCAGCGAGGCGGCCTATCTCGATGCCGAGGGCAATCTCGACCGCGACCGTGCCGTCAACGGGCCGTGGGCGGCGGGCATTCCCGGCCTGCCGGCGGCCTTGGTGCACATGGCCGAGCGCTATGGCCGCCTGCCGCTGAAAGCCTCGCTGCAACCGGCCATCCGCGTTGCCGAGCAGGGCTTTCCGATGTATCGCCGGCTGGTGCGCGGCTATGCCGAACGGCGTCAGGTGATGGAGCGTTATCCCGGCACCCGCGCGGTCTTTACCCGCAATGGCGCACCGCTGGCCGAAGGCGAGATTCTGCGCCAGCCGGACTTGGCGCGAACCCTGACGCGGCTGGCCGAGCACGGCTTCGATGGCTTCTATCGCGGCGTCACTGCGCGGCGGATTCTCGCCGGGGTGAGAAAGGAAGGCGGGCAATGGCAGGCGGAAGAATTGGCCGCCTATCAGGTCAAGGAGCGCGAGCCAATCCGCTTCGACTGGCGGGGCTGGCGCATCACCACCGCGCCGCCGCCGTCCTCCGGCGGCATCGCACTGGCGCAGATGCTGCAAATGCTCGCACCGTGGGATTTGCGCACGTTCGATGAAACGCAGCGCACCCACCTCATCACCGAGGCGATGCGCCGCGCCTATCACGACCGCACCTTCTATCTCGGCGATCCGGATTTCGTCCATATCCCGCAAACCACCTTGCTCTCGCCGTATTACGCGGCCGGTTTGCGCAGCACCATCAATCCGCGCAAGGCGACGCCGAGCGAGCTGTTGCCGGGCGAGCCGACGCCGTTCGACGAGCACCCGGAAACCACGCACTTCTCCATCATCGATGCCGAAGGCAACCGCGTGGCCGGCACGCAAACGGTGAATCTCCTGTTCGGCTCGGGCTTCATCCCCGAAGGCACCGGCGTGCTGCTCAACAACGAAATGGATGATTTCGCCCTGAAACCCGGCACCCCCAATGCCTTCGGTGTAATGGGCTATGCCGCCAATGCCCCGCGTCCGGGCAAGCGCATGTTGAGCTCGATGACGCCGACCTTCATGGAGTCGGAAGAAAAAATCGCCGTGCTCGGCACCCCCGGTGGCAGCCGCATCATCACCATGGTGCTGCTCGGCATCCTCGGCTTCGATGCCGGCCTCTCGGCGCAGGAAGTCACCGCCTTGCCGCGCTTCCACCACCAATGGCTGCCCGATGCCATCGGCATCGAAAAAAATGCGCTTGCCCCGGCAAGCATCAGTGCCCTGCGGGCGATGGGGCATACCGTGAACGTGCCGGGAGAGGTGCAGGGGCAGCGTTCCTCCGATGCCTGGGGCAACATGCAGGCCGTGGCACTCTGGCGCGGCACCGGTCGGCTCGAAGCCGGCAGTGACCCGCGCAACCCGGTCGGCAAGGGCGAAGTGCGGCGACAGCCGACATCCTCGCCATGAAGCTCTGGTCGATTCTCGGCAATTCGCAGAAGCTCGATGGCGGCGCGATGTTCGGCAACGCCCCGCGTGCGCTGTGGCAAAAATGGGCCACGCCGGACGCGCAGAACCGCATCCAGCTTGCCTGCCGCGCGCTTCTGGCACAGGGCCTTGCCGGCAAGACCGTACTGTTCGAGGCCGGTATCGGTGCCTTTTTCAGCCCGGCCCTGCGCGAGCGCTATGGCGTGCAGGAAAGCCGGCACGTCCTGCTCGATTCGCTGCAAGCGGCCGGCTTCTCGCATCGGGACATCGACGTAGTGGTGCTCTCGCACCTGCATTTCGATCACGTCGGCGGCCTGCTCTCGGCATGGCAGGAAGGCACCGCCCCGCAGCTGCTGTTCCCCAATGCCCGCTTCGTCATCAGCCGGGAAAGCTGGCAGCGGGCGCAAAACCCGCACCCGCGCGACCGCGCCAGCTTCATTCCCGAGCTTCTGCCCCTCTTGCAGGCCAGCGGCCGGCTGGAGCTGGTCGATGGCGCCCATGCGCCAAGCCTTGGTGAAGCGGTGCGTCTGCATTACAGCCACGGCCACACCCCGGGGCTGATGCTGGCGGAAATCACCGGCAAAGCCGGGCAGGGCGGCGTGGTGTTCTGCGCCGATCTCATCCCTGGCAAACCTTGGGTACATGTACCCATTACCATGGGCTACGACCGCAATGCCGAGCTTTTGATCGACGAGAAACGCGCTTTCCTGCAAGACATGCAACAACGGGGCGTGCGGCTTTATTTCACCCACGACCCGCATTGCGCAATGGCGAGCGTGATTCAGGATGAAAAAGGGCGCTTTGTAACGGACGAGGAAATGCCGGCACTGCACGGCTTTTGCCTTTGAGGGGCGCGGCTGCCCGTATCCTGGTGCGCTGCGGGTGTTTTAGGAAGTTTGCCGAGGCGTGCCGGTGGCCTCCAGCGCCTCCCGATGGGCATGGCCCCAGGCACACATCGCATCCAGTATCGGAATCAGCGACTGCCCCTCGGCAGAAAGGCGGTATTCCACCTTTGGCGGCACCTGCGGATATTCGGTGCGGGTAATCAAACCATCGCGCTCCAGCTCCTTCAGCGTGCTGGACAGGGTTTTGTAGGAAATCCCGCCAATCAGGCGCTGCAAACCGTTGAAGCGCACGACATTTTCCCGGTACAGCCAATACAGAATCACCATTTTGTATTTGCCGCCAATCAGCGCCAGCGTATGCCCCACGCCGCTGTCTTCGATGCGGTCAATCCGGCAGTAATGGTTTTGCTGGCCGCAGGGAATCTGAATCATGACACTTTCTTTCGGGTAAGTATGTGACGTAAAGGTGCGTACTTGTTGCACCGCAAGCATGAGCATAGGATGCCAGCTTTTACAGTCGAGCAAACCATGATTCACGCCCCCGAGCTGGTACAAGCCGTTACCCACCTGATTGACACCGCCTGCCATTACCGCATGAGGGCACTGGCGGATTTGTATGCACCTGACTTGCTGATCGTGATGGTGGATGAAGATGGCCAAACTCTCACCTTTGACTACGCGCAGAACCGCGCGTTTTTCCAGCAGCTCAAAGACAGTGGCGCCGCGCCGCTCAATACACAGGTCGAGTTCAACCATGCCCAGATTCACCAAGGCATCGGTTATGTCACCGCAACCCGCTGGATGGATTTGGGGCAAGGCGAAAAACGCATCGTCTTTACCTTGATGTTGCGCCACGATGGCACCGGCTGGCAGGTGTTTCGCGAACATGTCGTGGTGACAACATGACATGGCGCTAACATTTGTACATGAAACTTGCCATTCTTTCCCGCAAAAGTTCGTTGTACTCGACTCGCCGCTTGATTGAGGCAGCGCGTAGTCGGGGGCACCAGGTGCGGGTGCTTGACCCGTTGCGCTGCTATATGCGGATTGCCAGTGAAGGCTTTGACTTGCACTACAAAGGGACAGCGTTGGGGCGGGTGGATGCTGTCATACCACGGATCGGTGCTTCGGTGACCCGTTATGGTGCCGCTGTATTACGCCAGCTTGAGTTGATGGGAGCCTACTCGGTGAATGCTTCCGATGCGATTCTGCGCGCTCGCGACAAGCTGCATGCGCAACAGCTTCTTGCAGCAGCCGGTGTAATGTTGCCGGCCAGCGTTTTTGGTGACAGCCCGGATGATACGGCCGATCTCCTTTCCATGCTGGGAGCGGCACCGCATGTCATCAAGCTCACGGAAGGTTCGCAGGGTGCGGGCGTGATGTTGGCGGAAAAGCATGCCGCTTCGCAGGGCATGGTGGAGGCATTGCGTGGTCTGCATGCCCAGTTTCTGGTGCAGGAGTTCATCGCCGAAGCCGGTGGACGGGATTTGCGCTGTCTGGTGGTGGGGGATGTCGTGGTGGCCGCGATCGAGCGACGTGCTGCGGAGGGCGAGTTTCGGGCGAATCTGCATCGTGGCGGAAGTGCGTACATGGCCGAGCCAACCCCCGAGGAGATGACAACGGCTGTTCAAGCGACGAAGTTGCTCGGGCTTGAAGTTGCGGGGGTGGACATGCTGCGTTCCGCTCGTGGCAGTCTGCTGCTGGAGGTCAACGCCTCGCCGGGGCTTGAAGGCGTGGAAACGACGACCGGAATCGATGTCGCCAGCCACATCGTTGCGCATATCGAGCAGCAGTTGCAGCACCGGAAGGGACGTGTGCTGGCGGACTGACGCCATGCTGCCGGCTGCAGGCCGTCATGGGCTGTTTGCCCGACATCGGAGAGAAAGATCTGAACCCGATCAATACTGAACACAAGGTGTTTGGGATGTGATTTTGCGCACACCTCGCATTCACTTTTCTTTGGTGCTGGCTGTCATTGCTGTTCAAATGTGTGAAATTCGTCACATTATTTTATGTAACCCATTGATTTTCAATAGTGTTTCTACCGGGTATGGTCGAGCCTGCGAAAAAAAATTTACATGGAGCCGAAAAGCGTGTTACAAGGACTCGCTCGCCCGCTCGTTTACTTTAGAGTCACGAAAAAGGCGTTTATCCCTGCAACCCGGAAGGACATTGACACGATGAGATCCAAAGCTCGTTCTACCCATGTACGCTCCAAGCTGTTCCAGGCGATTGCGTGTGGCCTGATTGTTGCTGCTGCACCGGTCGCAATGGCACAGACCATCGATACGGAAGTGGCACTCAGCGCATCCTGTGAAGATACCGCCCTCGAATCGCGTGAAGAGTGCTTGACCCGCAAGGGGGGCAATCGTCTTTTCAGCTTCGTCCCGGAGCGCGCACGTCCGCTCGCCAATGGCAGCGTGACGAGTAATGTCCCGGTCGTTGCCACTTATACCGAAACCGCCACCTTGGGCGATCCCGACAGCTGGAAGACCGACGAGTTCCTGCAGGATTGGGGGCTTGAGGCCATGAATGCCCATCATGCCTATGCCCGCGGCCTCAGCGGCTCCGGCGTGCGCATCGGTCTGTTCGACTCCGGTGTGGGGCTTGAGCACACCGAATTTGCCGGCAAGAATCACGAAGGCATCATCATCGGCAGCTTGTTGGCAGACGGCACCCGTTGTGCCCCGGACAAGTATCTTGCCGGCCCGGATGCCTGCTTCGGTACCGATGGTGGCCGTCCGCAAATCATGGCCGAGGAATGGGATCCGTATCTGGTTTCCCTCCTGCCGCCGGACTACGCCTATCTCAATGGCAAGATTTTCCTCGGCTATGAATCGCACGGCACCCATGTGGCTGGCACCATGGCCGCCAACCGCGATGGCAGCGGCATGCACGGTGTCGCCTTCGGTGCCGACTTCAGCTCGGCACGTCTGTTTGCCGACAGCTATACCTATGTGGATATCTGGTGTCTGATTTTCGGTGCTTGCAGTGGTGCAGGGACATCGCCCGACACGAGTGCCTTTGTCCACATGTACGAGCAAATGAACGCCTCGGGTGTGCGTGCACTCAACCACAGCTGGGGCTTTGCCCGTGAGCCGTCGACTGCGGAAGAGCAGGATATTTACTACAACCATGCCTCGCTGGTTGATCGCTGGGCTGCGGTTCGCGATGGCTCGCTTGCCAATGGCATGATCCAGGTCTGGGCAGCCGGCAACCATGGTCGCTCCGTTACCCCGGCAACCGCACCGATTGCCGGTGCCTATGCCACCCTGCCGCGTCACTTTGCCGAGCTGGAGCCGTACTGGCTCAGCGTGGTCAGCGTCACCAACACCTCGACCGACCCGAGCAATCCGGACTACACCCTCAGCAGCTTCTCGATGCGCTGCGGCCTCAGCAAGGATTGGTGTATCGCTGCTCCGGGTGCCGTCATCAACTCCACTGTCTACGGCGGCATTTCCGAGAACGGTGGCATCTACGAAGAAAACGGCAACTACGGTATCAGCGGGATTGATACCATGGTTCCCGAATTCGAGTACAAAAATTACTCCGGCACCTCGATGGCGACGCCGCACGTGACCGGCGCGCTGGCGCTGCTGTTCGAGCGTTATCCGTACCTGACCAACGCGCAGGTGCGCGACGTGCTGCTGACCACCGCCACGGATCTGGGCGAAGCCGGCGTGGACGATGTCTATGGCTGGGGCATGGTCAATCTGCAGAAGGCCATCGAAGGCTACGGCCAGTTCCGCGTCGATACCGAGGTGGACATGGTGTCGGCCGCCGGTGGCACGCACTGGTGGAACGACAGCAATGTCTGGGACGTGTGGACCAACGACATCTCCGGTGCGGCCTTCAG
>JBHADJ010000136.1:0-4909 GCA_041855065.1 Lysobacter sp. | reverse complement strand
CCCCTCCAGGCGCGCCACTTTGTGGCTTCCTTGCGTGATTTCCGGCCCGAGGCCAGCATGGCCTCGCGCGCTCGTCGCCATGTGTGCCAGTGGCACACAGGCAATGGCAACTCGCCCCTCCAGGCGCGCCACTTTGTGGCTTCCTTGCGTGATTTCCGGCCCGAGGCCAGCATGGCCTCGCGTGCTCGTTGCCACCCTTGCTTTCTCCTGTCACGGCAGGGTCAAAATGGCAACAAGCCCCCCTTCGGGACGTGACTCCAGCACCAGCGTGGCACCCAGACTGGCCGCTGCCTGACGTGCGATGGCAAGACCAAGACCGCTGCCCTGACCGGTGCTGCCGGGGACGCGATAGAAACGATCAAACACGCGCTCAAGCACCTCAGGCGCAAGCCCGGGGCCGCTGTCCTCAATGCGCACTTGCAGGCGCCCATCTGCTGCCTTTGCGGTTCGCAAATCCACCTCGCCGCCTTCAGGCGTGTATTTGATCGCGTTATCCAGCAAATTGCTGAGCGCGGCATACAACGATTCCGGCTGTCCGCGCAGCTGGACATCATGTGTCACATGGGCGACAAAGCGAATATTGCGCGCGCTGGCAATGGGGTGAAATGCTTCCGTCAATTGCATGAGCAGCGATTGCAGAAAGATATCGCCAGCAGCCTCCTGCTGTGCCTCCTGGCGTGCCAACATCAGGAGTTGTTCAACCAAACGGCTGGCACGTTGGATCCCCTGCTTCTGCTGCTGCAAGGCTTGCTGCATGGCATCGGGATCCTCCGCGCGGCGAATGGCCTCGTTCTGCAAAAGCAGTGCCGCCAAAGGGGTACGCAACTCGTGGGCAGCATCCGAAACGAACCGTCGCTGCTGCTCATAGGCACTTTCCATGCGCACCATCAAGGCATTGGTTTCGGCAACCAGCGGCAAGATCTCGCGCGGCAGACCACGGGTATCGAGCGCTGCCAAATCACCGGGCTTGCGGGCAGCCACTTCCCGTCCAAGCCGAGTCAGGGGACGCAGTGCCAAGCTGGCAATCAATGCGGTGGCCATGAGCATCAACACCGCCACGGCGGCAAGTGGCCATGCCGTTTCCAGCGCCATTTCGCCAGCCACCTCGTGACGCGCCGCCAGCGCTTGACCAACCTGCACCTGCAAATCACCCCGGCGTTCGGTATGGATGCGCAGCTTCCCGGCCGGCATGTCGACATCGGCAAAACCGGTTTGGGCCTGTCGCGGCATCAATTGATTGCGATCGGAGGCGTATTCAAGCGTGCCTTCTTCCCAGATCTGGAGATAAAGCCGCAGATCCTCGTCATCGTCGTCCTGCACTCCTGTCGGCAGGCTCTGAAGCACATCGTCGCCCCGGACGAGCAACTGTGCCATTTGCACCATCTGATAATCGAAGATGTCATCGGATTCGGCCAGGAAGGCACGATAGGTCAGTGCCGCCTGCGCCACGATGGCCAGCCCGAGCAGGCTCATCAACGACACCAACAGACGAATCCGCAGGGAAAAATTCGCGGCCTTCATGCCTCGGCCTCGCCATCGGCCGGGACACGATAGCCCAGCCCGCGTACATTCTGAATCAGCTGTTTGCCGAGTTTCTGACGAATGCCGTGGATATAGACTTCGACGGCGTTGCTGTTGATCTCATCACGCCAGCCATAGAGCTTCTCCTCCAACTGATGGCGGCTCAGGATTTGCCCAGGTCGCGCCAGCAGCGGCTCCAGCACAGCCCATTCCCGTGCCGACAGAATGATGCCCTGACCATCACGGAAAGCCTCACGGGTATGCGGATTCAGACGCACCTCTCCCAGGCGATAATCCTGACCGTTACCCTGAGTGGCACGGCGACGAAGTGCCCGAAGCCTCGCCAGCAATTCATCGAAATCAAATGGCTTGAGCACATAATCATCGGCACCGGCATCCAGCCCGGCGATGCGCTCGCTCACTGCATCACGGGCGGTGGCAACCAGAACCGGCGTCGCATTGCCGCGTCGCCGCAAGCGGCGCAGTACATCCAGGCCGTCCATGCGCGGCAGACCAAGATCCAGCAGAACGAGATCATAGTCACCGGACACCAAGGCGGTATCCGCCGCCATGCCGTCCTGCGTCCAGTCCACTGTGTAGCCCGACTTCTGCAGGAGCTGACTCAGCACCTCACCTATCATCGGGTCGTCTTCTACCAGCAAAAGTCGCATGGGAAATCCTGTGAGCAGTCTGCAGATGATGCCATGCGGCTGGCTCAGCATGGCCGCACGGAGTGCCCGTATTCCGAGCACTCCGTGCAGCTTCGATAGCCATCAATCATCCCATTCGATCTGGCTGGCAATCACTCGACCACTGTTGGCATCGACATACACTTCATGTGCCACGTTCTGCACAGTGATGACTTCGATTTCATACACCAGACGAGCGCGTTTGAAGTCCAATTCCAGCGACACCATGCGGCTGTCCTTGACATGACGCTGAGCGATTTCCGCCGCTTCGGCCGGGCTGATCCGAGCCTGCGCCGCAAGAGTGGCCTCCATGCGGTCTTCCAGCGGGCCTGCTACCGCAGGAATGGCGATACCGACGGACAGAACGGCACCGGCGGCAAGGACAAGAGTGTGAAGTTTCATGACTGTGCTCCGTAATGTGGAACCCGGCGGAATTGCCTGGGTTGTGCACAGTTTCAAAGTCATCACTTAGGCGGAACTTAGACCTGTCTGCAACAGGCATCCGATGCCGACGGAATATGCCAACCGTTCAGGATGCCCAGAATCGTCCTGCCTCACCGCCCGCCCCGGGCGAACTCACCGGGACAGGCGATATCACCGCTCCATCAATCAAACATTGAAGCGGAAGTGCAGCACGTCGCCTTCGGCCACGCGGTAATCCTTGCCTTCAAGACGCAGGCGTCCGGCCTCCTTCGCCCCGGCTTCGCCCTTGTAGCGAATGAAGTCATCAAAGGCGATGGTTTCAGCGCGGATGAAGCCCTTTTCGAAATCGGTGTGGATGACCGCCGCTGCCTGCGGCGCGGTGGCTCCCTTCTTCACCGTCCAGGCACGCACTTCCTTGACCCCGGCAGTGAAATAGGTCTGCAAGCCAAGCAAGGTGTAGGCAGCGCGGATGACGCGATTGAGGCCCGGCTCCTCAAGGCCGAGATCGGCCAGGAAGGTATCGCGGTCGGCATCTTCCAGTTGCGCCAGCTCTTCCTCGATCGCCGCCGAAACCGGCACCACCTGCGAGCCTTCAGCTTCGGCCAGCTTGCGCACCGCATCCAGATGAGGATTGTTCTCGAAGCCATCTTCCAGCACGTTGGCGACATACATCACCGGCTTGACGGTGAGCAGGAACAGGTCGCGGATCACCGCCTTGTCCTCGTCGGACAGGCCAAGCGCACGCACCGGACGCCCGGCATCCAGCCCCTCGCGCACCCGGCCGAGCACTTCCACCCGCATCTTGGCTTCCTTGTCGCCACTCTTGGCATTGCGCTCGGCCCGCTGCAGCGCCTTCTCCACCGATTCGAGATCGGCCAGCGCCAGCTCGGTATCGATGGTTTCGATATCAGCCACCGGATCGACCTTGTTGTTGACGTGGATGACATCCGGATGCTCGAAGCAGCGCACTACATGGGCGATGGCATCGACTTCGCGGATATTGGCAAGAAACTTGTTGCCCAGCCCCTCGCCCTTGGCGGCACCGGCCACCAGCCCGGCGATATCGACGAACTCCACCGCCGTCGGGATGACGCGCTCGGGCTTGACGATTTCGGCCAGCGCGGCAAGACGCGGATCGGGCACCGGCACCACACCGACATTCGGCTCGATGGTGCAGAACGGGAAGTTGGCTGCGGCGATACCCGCCTTGGTGAGCGCATTGAAAAGCGTGGATTTGCCGACATTGGGCAGACCCACGATACCGCATTGGATGGACATGACGATCTCCGGGCTTGAGCGCCCTGCAAGGCGCAAGGCAAACGCACAATGGTAACGGGGAGCGGAGGGTAATAAAAGCGGGGCAAAGCTGCTGCGCTCAATAAACTGCCCCTCGCCTGCTTGACGCACAAGGAGCACTGGGCTAGCGTCATCTCACTTCGCCAGGAGCTGCCTCATGCTGCTGTTCCGTTTCGCCGCAAGCCTGTTGCCCATGCTGCTGCTTGCTGCCTGCTCCCCGCCAGGATTGAGCACTTCCGCTTCCAGCACCCAAACCCCAAAGCGCAGCTACCGCGTCAACCCGGCCCCCAGCCAGACCTACCGCATCCGCATGGTGATCGAGGGGGCGCCCGGCCCGTTTCTGTGGAAGCTGGCGCTGGCACAGTATGACGTCATCAACCCCGAATGCCTGCGCCCGCCCAAGGACAATCCCGGCGGACGCAGCTCGCCGATTCCCACGCAAAGCATTGAAGTGCCGTTGAAGCAACTGTCTGAAAACGAATACGAGGCGGTGATCCATGCCGACCATATGCTGGACGAGGACTACACCGGCCGTGGCGTATGTCGCTGGGCACTGGTTCAGTTCTACGTACCCATGAAAGCCACGGGTGCACACGAAGAAACCCGGTTTATTCCTTCAATCCCGGAACTGGGGGAGCCAAAGATCAGCATGCTCCAGACGGAGGTGGTGTATTTCAATAAAAATGGCTACCCACGAGGCATGATGGAAGATTTTCCCGATACAGGCGCTCCCCGTCATCGGTTTGCTGACTGGGTGCGTGATGAAGATCTGTTTACCGTTACCTTTATTCCCACACAAGAAGTGCAGCCATGAGCATAACCACACGACAGTACGCCTACCTCTCCGACCACAGCTATGGTCGGGATGAGCACGGCAATCAGGTGGATTTGCAAGCATTGCGCGGCAAAGAAACTACCATTGGCGGCCTCCGCTACAAGGTGTTGGACTATGTTGACCGCCCCTCCGGTTACCAAGGGGT
>JBHADJ010000135.1:0-2910 GCA_041855065.1 Lysobacter sp. | reverse complement strand
CTGCAAGTCATCGGCGGCAACATCGTCACCGGCGATGCCGCACTGGCGCTGATGGATGCCGGTGCCGATGCGGTGAAAGTCGGCGTGGGCCCGGGCTCGATCTGCACCACCCGCATCGTTGCCGGTGTCGGCGTGCCGCAAGTCAGCGCCATTTCGATGGTGGCCGAGGCACTGCAAGACCGCATCCCGCTGATTGCCGATGGCGGCATCCGCTATTCCGGCGATTTGGGCAAGGCGCTGGCTGCCGGGGCATCGACCATCATGATTGGCGGCTTGTTTGCCGGCACCGAAGAATCGCCCGGCGAAACCGAATTGTTCCAAGGGCGCAGCTACAAGAGCTATCGCGGCATGGGTAGCCTTGGCGCGATGGAAAAAGGCAGCAAAGACCGCTACTTTCAGGATTCGGCCGATGCCGACAAGCTGGTGCCCGAAGGCATCGAAGGGCGCGTACCGTACCGCGGCCCGCTGGGCGCGGTGGTGCATCAGTTGGCCGGCGGTTTGCGTGCGACCATGGGCTATGTCGGCTGCGCCACGATTGAAGAGATGCGCAAGAAGCCGCAGTTCGTCAAAATCAGCGCCGCCAGCCAGCGCGAGGCGCATGTGCACGATGTGCAGATGACCAAGGAACCACCGAACTACCGCGCCGGCTAAGGGGCAGGGCAGGCATGGCGCGCCGTCGCAAGCCGCTGTGGTTGCTGCTGCTTCTGGCCGTTTTGATCATCGCGGCCTGGTCGGCGATATTCCGCCATCAGGCCGCTTCCATTGAATGCGCCACCGGCGCCACCGAAAACTGTTGAGACCCATGAGCCAGACGCACGACATTCACGGCGACAAAATCCTCATCCTCGATTTCGGCGCGCAATACACCCAGTTGATTGCCCGTCGCATCCGCGAAATCGGCGTGTACTGCGAAATCTGGGCGTGGGACCACGACCCGGCGGAAATCGCCGCCTTCGGTGCCAAGGGCATCATCCTCTCCGGCGGCCCCGAATCCACCACCGTGCCCGGTTGTCCGGCCGCCCCGCAGCAGGTGTTCGATGCCGGCGTGCCGCTGCTTGGCATCTGCTACGGCATGCAGACCCTGGCGGTGCAGTTGGGGGGGGCTACCGAAGCCGGCGATCAGCGCGAGTTCGGCCATGCGGAAGTCGAAATCATCAGCGAAAACGCCCTGCTGCACGGCCTTTCCGACCACCCCAGCCGCAACGCGCTGGATGTGTGGATGAGCCACGGCGATCACGTCGCGCAGGTGCCGCCGGGCTTTCGCATCACCGCCAAGACCGACCGCCTCGGCATCGCCGCGATGGCCAATGACGCGGCCAAAATCTACGGCGTGCAGTTCCACCCGGAAGTCACCCACACCCAATCCGGCGAAGCCATGCTGCGCCGTTTCGTGGTGGACATCTGCGGCTGTCAAACCCTGTGGACGGCCAGCAACATCATCGAAGACCAGATCGCCCGCGTGCGCGCACAAGTGGGTGACGACGAGGTGATTCTGGGGCTGTCCGGCGGCGTGGATTCCTCGGTGGTGGCGGCGCTTTTGCACCGTGCCATCGGCGAGAAGCTCACCTGCGTGTTCGTCGATACCGGCCTTCTGCGCTGGCAGGAAGGCGATCAGGTAATGGCGATGTTTGCCGAAAACATGGGCGTGAAAGTCATCCGCGTCAATGCCGCCGAACGTTATTTCGACAAACTCAAGGGTGTTACCGACCCGGAAGCCAAGCGCAAAATCATCGGCAATTTGTTCGTGGAAATCTTCGACGAAGAAGCCGGCAAACTGAAAAATGCCAAATGGCTGGCGCAAGGCACGATTTATCCGGACGTGATCGAATCAGCCGGCAGCAAAACCGGCAAAGCCCACGTCATCAAAAGCCACCACAACGTCGGCGGCCTGCCCGAGGACATGAAACTGGGGCTGGTGGAGCCCTTGCGCGAGCTGTTCAAGGACGAAGTGCGCCGCCTGGGCGTGGAGCTCGGCCTGCCGCGCGCCATGGTCTATCGCCATCCGTTCCCCGGCCCTGGCCTTGGTGTGCGCATCCTGGGCGAAGTCAAACCCGAATACGCCGAACTGCTGGCCCGTGCCGACCATATCTTCATCGAAGAGCTGCGCCGCGCCGATTTGTACGACAAGACCAGCCAAGCCTTTGCCGTGTTCCTGCCGGTCAAATCCGTCGGCGTGGTCGGCGATGCCCGCGCCTACGAATGGGTCATCGCCCTGCGCGCAGTGGAAACCATCGACTTCATGACCGCGCACTGGGCCGAGCTGCCGCACAAGTTCCTCGGCCACGTCTCCAACCGCATCATCAACGAGTTGCGCGGCGTCTCCCGCGTCGTTTACGACATCTCCGGCAAACCCCCGGCGACGATCGAGTGGGAATGAAGCGCGCAGAGGCAGTACGCGGGTAACAGCCGGGCAGGGCAGCCATGAACGCCATAGAGATCGAACAAGCCATCAGTGAACTTGCGCAGCAACCCTTTGACCGTGCCGAGTTTCCCTATGCTTTTTTGGCCGCCTTTGGCAACAAGGAAACAACGCTCAAGCGCCTGCGCACCGGCGGCACCAACAAATCCGATGTGGATGGCCTGCTGCAGAGCAATAACATCCACATCAAGGTGTGCGATGCCGGGCAAGTCAGCGCCACCTTGATCGCGCTGCGCACAAGCCCCGCCACCGCCCGCGCCCGTGCCAAGTTCATTCTGGCCACCGATGGCGTGGATTTTGAAGCCGAAGCACTGGCCAGTGGCGAAACCGTGGCCTGCACATTTGCCGATTTCCCCGACCATTTCGGCTTCTTTCTGCCACTGGCGGGCATCAGCACGGTGCGCCAAATCAGCGAAAACGCCTTTGACATTCGCGCCACCAGCCGCCTCAACCGCCTGTACATGGCGCTGCTCAAAGACAACCCCGACTGG
>JBHADJ010000134.1:0-10816 GCA_041855065.1 Lysobacter sp. | reverse complement strand
CAGGGTATTTTCCCATGCCTTGTCTGAAAACAGGCAGCGCCTTCATCCGGCATTTCAGCAAACCCTGCAGCAAAGCTCTATCCTGCCGCAGGTTTTACCTTCCCCACCACACGCCCGATGCGCCTGTCCTTCCGCCCTGCCCGCCTGTTCCTGCCACTTGCCTTGCTGCTGCTCGCTGCCTGCGGCGAGGACAGCCCGAAGAAGCATGAGCGCAGCCCGGAAGAAGTGCGGGCACAACTGCAGCAATTGATTCCGGCACGGGTACGCGATCGCGCCGAGTGGGCGGCCGATATCCAAAGCGCGTTCCAATCGCTGCAGCTGCCCCCGACCACGGCCAATCTGTGTGCCGTGCTTGCGGTGATCGAGCAGGAAACCGGCTATCAGGCCGACCCGGCGGTGCCCGGGCTTGGCCGCATTGCGCGAGAGGAAATCGTGCGTCGGGCCGGGCGGCTGCACATCCCGGAAATCGCCGTGGACGGCATGCTGCGCATCAAGGCGGCCGACGGGGTGGCCTTTGGCGACAAGCTCGCGCGGGTGCGCACCGAGCGTGAATTGAGCGAGCTGTATCAGGGCATGGTGCAAAAAGCCCCGGCACTTGCCCGCGGCTGGCTCACCCGCGCCAATCCGGTGCGTACCGGCGGGCCGATGCAGGTCAGCATCGACTATGCCGAACGGCAAGTGCGCGAGCGTCCCTATCCTTATCCGCTGGCCAGGGACGGGGTGCGTCAGGAGGTGTTTACGCGCCGCGGCGGCCTGTATTTCGGCATCGCCCACTTGCTGAAATATCCGGTGGAGTACAACCGCCATCTGTACCGCTTTGCCGATTTCAACGCCGGCCATTACGCCAGCCGCAATGCCGCCTTCCAGCATGCGATCAGCCTTGCCTCGGGTATTCCCCTGGTTCGCGATGGCGACTTGCTGGTGCATGGCGACAAACAGCAAATCGGCAACACCGAAAATGCCCTGCGCTCGCTTGCTCCGGCACTGGGGCTGGATGCCGAACGCATCCGTCGCGATCTGGAGCGCAGCCAGGAGGCGGATTTCAGCCAAACCCGGTTGTATGAGGCGCTGTATGCGCTTGCCGAGCAGCGCCAGAAGAAACCGCTGCCGCGCGCAATGCTGCCGCAGATTACGCTGGAAAGCCCGAAAATCACCCGTCAGCTCACTACCGAATGGTTCGCCAACCGGGTCGAACGCCGCTACCGCGAATGCGAGGCACGGGCAGCACGCCTGTAATCCAGCTCGTTACACGCCGCGCCATTCCTGCCTGCCTGCTTGCCGCCACATTTTCAGGCCGCACCTGCTGCCAACCAATAAATACGGCGGCCGTTTCCAGCCGCCGTCCAATTCTCACCTGTACGACATCCCTCGTTCAGCAGCAAACCCGCCATCCGGCTGATGCCTGAATTGCTCATGCCCGCCAACCAGAATCAAGCCGATTGGCGGACCATGTACTTACTTCTCCACCTGCAAGGCGACAAAGCGTACCGGGCTGCGGCCGGGTATCGCGGCCAATCGCAACATCACGCTGTCGCCTGCCCGCACGCTGGCCAGTGCCGACTGCAATGCCGCGGCACTGCCAACCGGTGTGCGTCCCACCGCCAGGATCACATCACCCCGGGCAAGACCGGCTTCGCGTGCACTCTGCGATTCGACCCCCACAATGCCCACGCCTTCGCCAGACTTCAGACCAAGCTGGCGACGATCTTCGGCATCCAGCTCGGCAATCCGCAAGCCGAGCTTTCCTGCGCTGGTGCCCGAAGTCGCAGCATTGCCGCGCCCTTCACCCGCCTCGGCATTACCGGCAAGCGCATTGCTCGGCGCTTCGCCAAGGGTTGCCTCGATCTGGCGCTCGCGGCCATCGCGCCATACACCAAGACGCACCTTGCTGCCCGGCGGCAGCGCACCGACCATCGGCGGCAATTCACTGGTCTCGTTGATGACCACATCGTTGAAGCGGCGCACCACATCGCCAGCCTGCAAGCCGGCTCGGGCAGCAGCACTGTCCGGCTCCACGTCGCTGACCAGCGCGCCTCGCGCATCAGGCAGCCCAAGGCTGCGAGCAAGTTCGGAGGTCAGCGGCTGCATGTTCACGCCGAGCATGCCGCGGCGAACCTGGCCGGTGGTCTTGATCTGCTCAGCCGCATTCATCGCCACATCGATCGGAATGGCAAAGCTGATTCCCTGAAAGCCGCCGGAAACGCTGAAAATCTGTGAGTTGATGCCAACCACCTCGCCACGGGTATTGAGCAGGGGACCGCCGGAATTGCCCCGGTTGATGGCCACATCGGTCTGGATGAAAGGCACGTATTGCTGCCCACCGGTGGCACGCCCCACCGCACTGACAATCCCTGCCGTTACCGTGTGCTCAAGGCCGTAGGGCGAGCCGATCGCCACCGCCCACTGCCCCGGCTTGACGGCGGCCGACTGTCCAAGGCGCAAGGCTGGCAGGCCAGTGGCTTCCACTTTCAGCAAAGCCACGTCGGTTTGCGCGTCACTGCCGATCAAGCGCGCCTTCAGCTCACGCCGGTCGTTCAAGCGCAAGGTGATTTCATCGGCACCCTCGACCACATGGTGATTGGTCAGCACGTAACCATCGGCCGAAATGATGAAGCCGGTACCCGATGCGCTATTGCGTGGTCTGGCATCACCGCCACGCGGCGTCTGGCTGCCAATGCCGGGCAAGGGCATTCCGAAACGGCGGAAGATTTCCAGCATCGGATCATCCCCGGCAAAGCCCGTTGCCTGGCTCTGTCGCGGTGCCATTTTCACCTCCACGCTGACCACGCCATTGCCGACCTGCTCCACCAAGCGGGTAAAGTCGGGCAAACCGCTGACCAGTTCGGGCGCTGCCGCGCGCTCCGGCAATGCCTGTGTCGTCGTCACGTCCTGCCTGGCGATGGCATCGGGCAAAATCAGGAGGCTTGCCGTGCCCAGTGCGGTCAAGGGAATCAAAACAAGGGGGTGCAGGATTTTTTTCATCATGGATTCCGATGGAAGATCAAGTGGGGAGGAAATACGCGGATTTATCGCTCATCGACCGACAAATGCGGACGAAACGGATCATTGCCGATGCTGTCCGGTCGATGGCTGACATTGAATGGATTGCCATTGCCGGGCAGTCGTGGTTGTGGCCATTGCGATGATGTCGGCTCGTCCACCATCAGGCGTGGCAACTGACCGGGGTTTTCTTGCACGGCGGCGACCTGCTGCGCGGAAGCCGGCGTATCCGTCAGAGGCGATGCAGCACGAGCACGAGCGGCAGCCTGTGCATCGGAGGTGGCGCTGGCAATACGTGAGCGCGCTGGCCTTTGTGCGACCCGAGCCACGGCGGGCTCGGCATCTCTTGTTTCGGCGTCCTTTGCTTCAGCCAAGATGACTTTGCTCAGCTGCATCGCTGGCGGCGTTGCCGGTGCCGCCAGTGCAGCTGCCGACTCATGCTGCGCCACCTGTTCGGATGCCGTCACTCCGCTGGCGCTTTGCTGCTGCGGCCAAATCCAGCCAAACACCACATAGGCGCAGGAAGCCAACAATGCACCGGCAGCAAACCCCCGCCAAGGCCGTTTGCGCAGCGCGCCTGCCGATGTCATCGGCATCATCTGCCGCTCAGCAGACTGCATCGGTGCAGTTGCATCTTCTGCCGCAATGCGTGCGGCCACGCGTTCGGCAAAATCGGGCGAGACATTCACATGCTCGCCACGCAGGACATCGCCCTGCTGCTGCCAGCGCACCAGTGTGTCAGCCAGTGCTTGGTCATGCCCGATGCGACGCAGCAAAAAGCGGGCACGCTCATGGTCGAGCTCACCATCGAGCAGAGCAGAAAGATCTTCAAAATGGGATCGGGATTTCATCAGCGCACTCTCGCTCGGGTCGTGGCACGCCCATCCAGCAATGGACGCAGCTTTTCGTCGATGTTCTCGCGGGCGCGAAAAATCCGCGAGCGCACTGTGCCCACCGGGCAATTCAGACGTTCGGCAATCTGCTGATAGTCCAACCCTTCCAGTTCTCGCAACAGCAGTGCCTGTCGCAACTCACCCGGCAATGTGGCCAAGGCGGCCAGAAGTGCCTCGCCGGTTTGTTGGCGCACCAGTGCCTGCTCTGGCGTATCGGCACTCTGCAATGCAAGATCCTCGCTCAGTGCCTCCAATCCATCGTCGCTCATGTCAGCCAGCGGCACTTTTCGCTTCTGTGCCTGCAGATGATTCTTCGCGACATTCACCGTGATGCGATACAGCCACGTATAGAAACTCGATTCTCCGCGGAAGCTCTCCAGTGCCCGATAAGCGCGCACGAAGGCCTCCTGGGCAATGTCTTCGGCCTGCGCCCAGTCCCGCACATGGCGTGCGGCCAACGCCACGATACGGTGCTGATAGCGCCGCACCAGAATGTCGAATGCACGAACATCGCCTCTGCGGGCGCGTTTGACCAGCTCGTCGTCGAGCAGTGTTGTCGAGATTGGCGTGGATGTTGGCTCGGCCATGGTGGCCGTGACTCCTCGAAGCATGAGATAACCCGTTCCGCAACTGTGCCTGTTGACCGGGACGATGACGAAAAGTTCCCCGCATGAAAATGGATTCATTCAGGTTGACGCCTGACCGGGCATCCCCCGATGATAGTCCTTCCATACTGCACCGGATGCCCAACACAATGATGCCGCATTTCGATGGTCTCCCCCTGCGCCACTGGCACCCTCGGCCACGCGAGGACGGCATTCTGGTATTGACCTTGACGCGCGCCGGTCAAGCGGTCAACAGCTTGTCGGCCGAAGTGCTGGTGGAGCTGAATGAAGTGCTTGCCCGCATCGAAGCCGAGCCACCTCGCGGCCTGATAATCCTTTCCGGGCAATCGCGCGGCTTCATTGCCGGCGCCGATATCCACGAATTTTCCCGCTTTCATCAGGAAGGGACGGTTGCCGATGCCATCGCTCGCGGCCAGCGCATCCTGACCCGACTGGCTCGCCTTCCCTGCCCGAGCGTGGCAGCCATTCACGGCTTTTGCATGGGCGGTGGCACCGAGCTGGCCTTGGCTTGCCGCCATCGCATCGCCACGTTGGATGACAGTACCCGGATCGGCCTGCCGGAAATTCGGCTCGGCATCATCCCCGGCTGGGGAGGCAGCGTGCGGCTGCCACGCCTTGTCGGTGCGCCTGCAGCCTTCGACATGATGCTGAGCGGACGCAGCCTGAAGCCTCAGGACGCTCATGCCATCGGTCTGGTCGATGCCCTCTGCCCTCCGGAGGCACTGGAAACCCAGGCAGTTCGCCTGTTGCAAGCGCCCCCCTCACGGCCGCTTGGCAAGCGCCTGCTGGCCTGGTTCAGCAATCTCTGGCCAGCACGCCAACTCCTGGCACCGGTGTTGCGCAAGCAAGTGGCCAGAAAAGCGCGCAAAGCCCATTATCCGGCACCATTTGCCTTGATCGAGACATGGCGACGCACGGGAGGCTCGCTCGACAAGCGACTGGCCGCCGAACGCCATACTGTGGTCAAGCTGGCGCAAACGCCGACAGCCGGCAATCTGGTTCGTGCCTATCTGCTGCAAGAGCGCCTGAAAAGCGAGGCTCGCGGCGAATCTGCCATCCATCATGTACACGTCATCGGTGCCGGTGTGATGGGCGGCGACATTGCTGCCTGGAGTGCGCTCAAAGGATTCGATGTCACTTTGCAGGATCGTGACGATCAGGCCATCGACAAGGCACTGGATCGGGCCAGAACACTGTTCGACAAGCGCCTGCGCAACCCGGAGAAACATCGGCAAGCTGTCGCTCGCCTGCGTGCCGACGCCCCTGGTGAGGGACTTTCTCGGGCAGATATCGTCATTGAGGCAATCGTCGAAAATCCCGATATCAAGCGCAATCTGTACGCCCAGGCGCAGACGCAGATGAAGGCGGATGCGCTGCTGACCAGCAACACGTCCTCCATCCCGTTGACGCAGCTCTTGCCGGGACTTGCCCACCCGGGCCGGTTTGCCGGCCTGCATTATTTCAACCCGGTGGCACTGATGCCGCTGGTGGAAATCGTCACCCATCCGGATTTGGAGGTGGCTGTCGGCAACCGCTTGGCGGCTTTCTGCAAACAGCTCGACAAACTGCCCATCAAGGTTACGGCCGGCCCGGGCTTTCTGGTGAATCGCGTGCTGTTCCCCTATCTCCTGGAAGCCATGCACGCCTATGCCGAAGGTATCCCGCCTTTGCTGATCGACAAGGCGGCTCTCGACTTCGGCATGCCGATGGGGCCGCTGGAGCTGATCGATACGGTCGGATTGGACGTGGCGGCCAGTGTGGCCGGCGAGCTGGCGCCCTTCCTCGGTCTTGCCTTGCCCGCCGCCTTTGCCACGGCACCGGCGGCCGGTGGGCGCGGCAAGAAGGACGGACAGGGCATCTATCGCTGGGAAAATGGCAAACCGCTCAAACCCGGCTCGAAAAGTGCGCTGCCAATGCCGGACGACCTGCAGGACAGACTGATCCTGCCGATGGTCAACGAGGCAGTCGCCTGCCTTGCCGAAGGCGTTGTCGCCGATGCAGAGCTGCTGGATGCGGGCATCTTGTTCGGTACCGGCTTCGCCCCCTTCCGGGGCGGGCCGATCCAGTACATTCGCCAAACCGGCAAAGCGCAATTGCTGGACAGACTGGCCGCTTTGCAGGCACGACACGGGGAACGTTTTGCTCCGCGGCCGGGCTGGCACGATCCCGCACTCGCGGCATAATGGCGGCTTTCCTCTTTGCTGGCCACTCATGAATACTGACCCCGAAATTCTTCATCAAGGCCAATGGCTGCGCCTGTGCAAACAGGGACGCTGGGAATATTGCGAGCGCAGCCATGGCGGGCTTGGCATGGCCGTCATCGTGATCGCCGTAACGCCAGCGGATGAAGTGCTTCTGGTTGAACAATATCGGGTGCCGGTAGCCGCACGCACCATCGAAATGCCTGCCGGACTGGTTGGCGACGTGGCTGGTGAGGACTCGCTGGAAGAGGCGGCCCGCCGAGAGTTGCTGGAAGAAACCGGCTGGTACGCGGAAAAACTCGAACTGCTGCTGTCAGGCCCAACATCGGCCGGACTGACCAATGAGCGAATTGCCTTCGTGCGCGCCAGCAAACTTGTCCAGCGCGGTGCTGGCGGCGGCGTGGAGGGGGAAGACATTACCGTGCATACCGTGCCGCGTGCCCTGCTGCCCGGCTGGCTGTTGCAAAAACAGGCCGAGGGCTGCGAACTGGATCTGAAGCTCTGGGCCGGGCTGTGGATGCTGGAGCGAAATCCCGACGGCAGTCCCTGGTCGGCTCTTGATGATTGAGTTCCATCAATAACCGCAAGCCGCATTCCAAGGGATAATATTTCCGAACCCATCAAGGAGTGCGTCATGACTGAAAAAACCCCGGCCAGCACCCGTCGCAAAGGCCGCAATGCCACCGGCAAATCGCCCGCCCCGGCCAGCAAGAAAGGCTCTGCCAGCCGTCGTGCATCGGCGATTGTCGAGGACTTGAGCACCGAATCGGCCTCCGCAATCGCCCAGGCAGAAGCCCAGGCGCGCGTTGCCGAGCATCCCCAGCCCACGGTTCCTCCGCTTGGCGTTGCCCCCGAAGCGCTTGGCGTATCCAAGGAAGCTGCACAAAAAATGGAGAACATGAAAGTCACTGCCGAAGAAAGCACCAGTGCCCCGCTGCCGGAGTCCTATCCCTATCGCACCCGCATGCGCCGCAAGGAATACGAAGCGGAAAAGAAAAAGCTGCAAATCGAGCTGCTGAAAGTACAAAGCTGGGTCAAGGAAACCGGCCAACGCATCGTGTTGCTGTTCGAAGGCCGCGACGCGGCTGGCAAGGGGGGCACCATCAAGCGCTTCATGGAGCATCTGAATCCCCGTGGTGCCCGCGTGGTCGCCCTTGAAAAGCCGAGCGAGCGCGAACGTGGTCAGTGGTACTTCCAACGCTACATCAGCCACTTGCCCTCCTACGGCGAGATCCTGTTCTTCGATCGCAGCTGGTACAACCGCGCCGGGGTGGAGAAGGTCATGGGCTTCTGCACGCCGGCCGAATACCTCGAATTCCTGCGCGAAGCACCGGAAGTGGAGCGCATGCTCACCCGCAGCGGCATCCGTCTTTACAAATTCTGGTTCTCGGTCAGCCGCGAGGAACAACTGCGCCGCTTCAACTCGCGCCGCAACGACCCGCTCAAGCACTGGAAACTCTCGCCCATCGATGTGCAATCGCTCGACAAATGGCCGGACTACACCGAAGCCAAGGAAGCGATGTTCTTCCACACCGATACCGCCGATGCCCCCTGGGTGGTGATCAAGTCCGACGACAAGAAGCGCGCCCGTCTCAACTGCATGCGCTATTTCCTCAGCACCCTGCCCTATCCGGGCAAGGATGAATCGGTCGTCGGCCACGCAGACCCGCAGATCGTCGGCACCGCCGCACAGGTGCTGGCAGGCAGCGGTCAGTAAGGTCCACGCATGATCCGGTGCGCAGAGCTATCGGTCTCTGCGCACCGGGCGTTTTCAATCAGAAATAACTGCGTGACGGATACTGGTAATGCGTTTCGTCCAGCAGATCGACGCCACACTCGAGCTGCTCCAGCCAACTCAGGAACTCGGCAATGGCCGGACTGCCAATCCGGTGACCATGCTGCGGCACGATCATCGCCGGATTGAGTGCACGCACCATCGAAGCCCAGCGTTTCGTCGCGCGATTTGACGCCATGTAGCGGCGGTGAAAGCCTTCCATCAGCGGAATCAGCGTATCAAACCGGCTGATCGTCTGACAGGCCTGCCCGCCTTCCAGCAACGAGGAGCCGATGTCGCCGGAAAAAAGAATCCGGCTGACCGGATCGAAAAAGCTGAAATTGCCCACCGAGTGCAGGAAATGTGCCGGCAATGCCACGATTTCGCTTCGTCCAAGCGGCAGGAAGCCGCCCTTGTCCGGCAACAGCACGTACCGGTCATCGCCCAGTTTGTGGGTTTGGGTGGAAGAAATGTTGTGCGGTACAAAGCGCCCCCACAACTTCGAGCAAACCAGCTGTGCCGGGGTATTGGCAAGCCAGCGTCCAGCCGCGCCAATGATGTCCGGATCCTGATGCGAGGCAAACAGCCAGCGCAGATCCGAGGGCGGCAAATGGCTGCTGATGCCAAGCCACAACGGCATGTAAAGCAGATCGCCACCCGGATCGATCAGGGCGCCCTTGCCACTGTCGATGATCAGAAACTGATTGGCTTGCACCCCATCGCCGCCCGGCACCAGATTGGTGAATGCCACACAGCGATGCTCGCCATTGTCAAAAAGCACCTTGCCCAAAAGCCCCTCCTGCTCCGAAGCGATGATTGCGAATGCCTCTGTTCCGGGCGGCAATCTGCGCGATGCGCTCAGTTCGCCAGCTCGGCCAAGTGCCGGCGATAATAAACCAGCTCGGCGACCGAGTCGCGGATGTCGCTGAGTGCAGTATGGGCGCTTTCCTTCTTCAGACCGGCGGCAACTGTCGGTGCCCAGCGGCGTGCCAGTTCCTTGAGAGTGGAAACATCCAGATTGCGATAGTGGAAATATTTTTCCAGTCTCGGCATCTGTCGGTGCAGGAAACGCCGATCCTGGCAGATGGAATTGCCGCACATCGGCGATACACGCTCGGGTACCCATTGACGCAGAAAATTCAAGGTCTGCCGCTCGGCCTCGGCCAAGGTGATGTCCGAGTCCACTACCCGCTGCCACAGCCCCGAACGAGCATGCTGGTTGCGATTCCACGCATCCATCGCCTCCAGCCGCGCCACGGAGTGGGCGATGGCCAGTTCCGGCCCGGTTGCAAGGATGTTGAGCTCGGCATCGGTCACCAATGTAGCGATTTCCAGAATGCTGTCGTTGTCGGTATCAAGACCGGTCATCTCAAGATCGATCCAGATGAGGCGCTGTTCGGGCATATCCGTCATGGAAACTCGCATCGGGGTGGAAAGCCGTGCATGATAGCCGTTCGCCACTTTCCGAGTCGTCCATGTTGGAAATCCCGTCGGGCAACCATTCGGCCATCCTGACTGCCATGCTGGCACCGGCCTTGCTGATGACAGCCACCGCATCGCTGCTGGTTTCGGCCAATGCCCGTCTGGCACGCGTAGTCGATCGTCTGCGCACGCTCCTGGCTGCCCGAAAAAATGCGTGTGACAGCCTGCCCTATCACGACGAACAGATCCGCCGCCACCGCCAGCGTGCCGAATTGGTGTTGCGTGCCTGCAAGATGCTCTACCTCGCCATGGGCAGCTTCGTCTGCACCAGTCTGGCGCTGGCCTTCGATGCCTTGCTGCGCTCCCGACTCGGGCCGCTTCCCACTGTGCTGGCCGTTTTCGGCGTGATCTTCCTGTTGGTGGCCTGCTATTCGATGTGGCAGGAAGTACGCCTTTCCATCAACAGCTTCGACCACGAAATGGCGCAGGAGATGGCACGTTCCGAGCAGGAAACCAAGAAAAAAGCGTGAGCCTTGTCACAAAAGATGCCAAACCGCCTCGCAGCGGTTAAGCTTTCCTTCGGAAAGGCCGTACAGGGGCGGCCCCATTTACGGAGAACATATGGATATTGCAGAACTGCTGGCCTTTTCGGTCAAAAACAAAGCGTCGGACTTGCATCTTTCCGCGGGCCTGCCGCCGATGATTCGCGTCGACGGCGATGTGCGCCGCATCAACATCCCGCCGCTCGATCACAAGACCGTGCACGCGCTGATTTACGACATCATGTCCGACAAGCAGCGGCGCGATTACGAAGAGTTCCTGGAAACCGACTTCTCCTTCGAAATCCCGGGGCTTGCCCGCTTCCGCGTCAATGCCTTCAACCAGAACCGCGGTGCCGGT
>JBHADJ010000133.1:0-9024 GCA_041855065.1 Lysobacter sp. | reverse complement strand
GGAACACCTCCCGCCGTGTCTGCTTGCGCTTGCCAGCGTGCTCGGCGTCGGAGAAGCTCAGTTGCGTCATCGAATCATGCCTTTCATCAGATGCGGATAGTGTCGCCGATCAGAGGGGGCTTGTTCAGAGGATCCTTAGATATCAGCAGTTGGCAGGGGACGCTTTGCGCCAGTACGGCATCCAGTGCCGCATCAATCCAGCCGCGGTCGCGATAGCTGAGAAAAACGATGCTGGCCGTTGTCATCGCCGCCATGCCCAGTGCCTGCCCCGCGCTTCTTGCGGGACAGGCAACTGCTCTTGCTCAACGCTTGCCGGCCGCACGGATTTGCGCATCCACCGCGGCGATGGCGGTCATGTTGACCACGCGGCGCGGGGTGGCCGAGGGGGTCAGGATGTGCGCGGGCTTGTCCAGCCCCATCAGAATCGGGCCGATGGCGACGCCGCCGGTGGCGACGCGAATCAGGTTGTAGCCGATGTTGGCGGCATCGAGATTCGGCATGACCAGCAGGTTGGCGCGCCCCTTCAGCGTGGTGGCCGGGAAGATGCGATGGCGCAGGGCTTCATCCCAGGCGGTATCGGCCATCATTTCGCCGTCGATTTCCAGCTTCGGCACGCGCGCGACGATCAGCTCGCGGGCGCGGCGCATTTTCTGTGCCGAGGGGTCGCTGTGGCTGCCGTAGTTGCTGTGCGAGAGCAGGGCGGCCTTGGCCTCGATGCCGAACAGCTTGAGCCGCCAGGTGGCCTGCAGGGTGCATTCGGCAATCTGCTCGGCACTCGGGTCCACCTGCACATGGGTATCGGTGAAGAACCAGATGCCGTGATCGTTGATGACGCCGGTCATCGCCGAGGTGCCGTTGATGCCTGGCTCAAGGTCGAACACGCTGCGCAGGTAGCCCAGTTTCTTGTGATAGCGGCCGACGATGCCGCAAATCAGCGCGTCGGCATCGCCCAGCTCCACCATCAACGCGGCCACCAGGGTAGGACGCGAGCGCACCAGACTCTTGGCCGCATCCACGGTGATGCCGTTGCGGGCGTTGCGGTTGTGGTAGTACTGCCAGTACTGGTCGAAGCGCGGGTCGGCGTGGATGTTGATCAGCTCGAAATCCTTGCCGACCTGCATGCGCAGGCCGAGCTTGGCAATGCGCCGCTCGATCACTTCCGGCCGACCGATCAGCACCGGGAAGGCGAGCTTTTCGTCCACCACGGCCTGTACCGCGCGCAGCACGGTGTATTCCTCGCCTTCGGCGTACACCACGCGCTTGAGATCGCTGCGGGCGCGCTCGTACACCGGCTTCATCATCAGCCCGCTCTTGTGGATGAACTGGCCGAGCTTTTCCTCATACGCACGCATGTCCGTCAGCGGGCGCGAGGCCACGCCCGATTCCATCGCCGCCCGTGCCACGGCCGGTGCAATGACGGTAATCAGGCGCGGATCGAACGGGCGCGGAATCAGGTAATCGGTACCGAATTTCGGAATCTCGCCACCATAGGCGCCGCCGAGATCGCTGGCTTCCTTGCGTGCCAGCTCGGCGATGGCGCGCACGCAAGCCAGCTTCATCGCCTCGTTGATTTCGGTTGCTCCCACGTCCAGCGCACCGCGGAAGATATACGGGAAGCACAGGGCGTTGTTGACCTGATTCGGGTAATCGCTGCGGCCGGTGGCGATGATCGCGTCCGGACGCACGGCCTTGGCCGCTTCGGGCAGGATTTCCGGGTTGGGATTGGCGAGCGCGAGGATGATCGGTTTTTCCGCCATCTTCGCCACCATTTCCGGCTTCAGGATGCCACCGGCGGACAGACCGAGGAAGATGTCGGCACCGGTCACGATTTCTTCCAGCGAACGCGCCGTGGTCGCGCTGGCATAGCGCGCCTTGTCCGGGTCGAGATTGGGGCGGCCCTGGTAAATCACGCCTTCGCGGTCGAAGGCGGTGATGTTTTCGCGCCGCACCCCGAGCGCCACCAGCATGTCCAGACAGGCAATCCCGGCCGCCCCGGCACCAGTGGTGGCGACCTTGACGTCTTCGATTTTCTTGCCGGCCACTTCCAGCGCATTCAACACCGCCGAGCCGACAATGATCGCGGTGCCGTGCTGGTCGTCATGGAACACCGGGATTTTCATACGCTCGCGCAGCTTGCGCTCGACGATGAAGCATTCCGGCGCCTTGATGTCCTCAAGATTGATGCCGCCGAAGGTCGGTTCGAGGCTGGCGATGATGTCCACCAGCTTGTCCGGGTCGCGCTCGTCGATTTCGATGTCGAACACGTCCACATCGGCGAACTTCTTGAACAACACGCCCTTGCCTTCCATCACCGGCTTGCCCGCCAGCGGGCCGATGTCACCCAGACCGAGCACGGCGGTGCCGTTGGTGATGACCGCCACCAGATTGCCGCGTGCGGTCATTTCGCTCGCGCTCCCGGGGTCGGCCACGATTTCCTCGCAGGCATAGGCCACGCCGGGCGAATAGGCCAGCGACAGGTCGCGCTGGGTCACCATCGGCTTGGTGGCACTGATCTTGATCTTGCCCGGCGGAAAATGGCGGTGGTAGGCAAGGGCGGCTTGTTTCAGATCTTCCTGGGACATCGCGGAATCCGGAGTTGGCAAGAGTCGAGGCGGCAGGCTAGCAGGTTTCGGGACGGCTGTGCCATCGGTGAATCATGACGTCGCGTCATGCTCGAGATGATAGCGAGTGGCTTCCTCCACTTCCTTTTTCGAGCCGAGGAAAACCGGCACGCGCTGATGCAGGCTGTCCGGCTGAATGTCCATGATGCGCTGGCGACCATTGGTGGCAGCGCCACCGGCCTGTTCGACGAGGAAGCTCATCGGATTGGCTTCGTACAGAAGACGCAGCTTGCCGGGTTTGCCCGGGTCTTTCTTGTCCCAAGGGTAGATGAAGATGCCGCCACGGGTGAGGATGCGATGCACGTCGGCCACCATCGAAGCAATCCAGCGCATGTTGAAATCCTTGCCGCGCGGGCCCTCCTTGCCGATCAGAAGGTCGTCCACGTAACGCTGCATCGGGGCTTCCCAATGGCGCTTGTTGGACATGTTGATGGCAAATTCCCGGGTTTCTTCGGGGATCCGCATGTCGCGCTGGGTCAGCACGAAGCTGCCCTGCTCACGATTCAGGGTGAACTGATGCACGCCATGGCCGATGGTCAGGATCAGCGTGGTGGCAGGCCCGTACACGCAATAACCGGCCGCCACCTGCGTGCTGCCCGGTTGCAGAAAGTGTCCATCTTCGGGTTTCTGCACGCCGTCGGGGCAGCGCAGCACCGAGAAAATGGTGCCGATGGAAACATTCACATCGATGTTGGAGCTGCCATCGAGCGGATCGAACAGCAGCAGATAATTGCCGCGCGGATACACATCGGGAATCGGCTGGCTGTGATCCATTTCCTCCGAGGCAATCCCGGCCAGATGACCGCCCCAGGCATTGGCTTCCAGCAGCACGTCATTGGCGATGACATCCAGCTTCTTTTGCGCCTCGCCCTGCACATTGCCGGTGCCCGCATCGCCCAGCACGCCACCGAGCGCCCCCTTGCCTACCGCCACCGAGATCTGCTTGCAGGCACGTGCCACCACTTCGATGAGCAGCCGCAGATCGGCATTGAGATGCCCCTGACGTTGCTCTTCGATCAGAAAACGGGTCAATGAAACAGGCTTGTCAGTAGGCATGATGCACTCCTCGGAAACATGTGCCAATTGTAGAGCCTGACCACCATGGCAGGCGCGCAAAAACGGACATTTTGTGCATCAGGCGCCGCAATCGGCTACCGTGACGTGACCCTTTCCTTCACAGGCTTTGCCATCATGCGTACGTCCTTTCAGATCCCGCTCTTCCTGACATTGGCAGCAACAGCCTTGGCCGGATGCAGCACCAGCCGCCTCGCTAGCGCACCGACCACCGATGCCTCACCGGCATCCGGCACACCCGCTGCCACGGCAACCCTTGAAGCCAAATCAGACAGCCAGGTACACGGCCAGTTGGACTTCAGCCGCGAAGGCAGCGGCCTGCGCGTGCGCGGGGAAGTGCGCGGCCTCTCTGCCAATGGCGTGCATGCCTTCCACATTCATGAAAAAGGCGATTGCAGCGCCCCCGATGGCAGCAGCGCCGGCGGCCATTTCAATCCCGGCGGCCATGCGCATGGCCGCACCGGCCACGGCGAACACCATCTCGGCGATCAGGACAATCTGCACGCCAATGCCGAAGGCAACGCCCGGGTGGATGCTTTCTTCCCCGACGTCAACATCGGAGAAGGTGGCAGCAATGACGTGCTGGGCAAGGCCGTCATCATCCATGCCGGCGAAGACGACTACCACTCGCAGCCGACCGGCAATGCCGGTGGTCGACTGGCCTGCGGGCTGATTGCCGTACCGGCAGCCAACTGAGCCTGTCCGGGACAGCGCGGACGCCATCGGCAGGATGGCGTCCTGCACCGCCATTGCAGCGATAATGCGCGGATGAAAACCCATGACCTGCCCGCTTTCGACACCGTCCGCGATTATCTGACCGGCCTGCAAGACCGCATCTGCCGGGCCATCGAGGCCGCCGATGGTCACGCCCGTTTCCATGAAGATGCCTGGACACGCGAGTCACAAGGTGCCCTCTTGGGCGGCGGCGGCCGTACCCGGGTACTGCGCGATGGCGCCGTGTTCGAGCAGGCCGGCATCGGGTTTTCCGATGTTTCCGGCACCACCCTGCCGCCCTCGGCCACTGCCGCCCGCCCGGAGCTGGCCGGTGCTGCCTGGCGCGCGGTCGGGGTTTCGCTGGTCTTCCATCCGCGCAACCCGTACCTGCCCACCACCCATGCCAACGTGCGCCATTTCCGCGCGGAAAAAGCGGGGGAAACCGTGGCCTGGTGGTTCGGCGGCGGCTTCGATCTCACCCCGTTCTATCCGTTCGATGAGGACATCCGCCACTGGCACGAAACCGCGCGGACGCTATGCCAGCCCTTCGGCGGCGAGGCGCGCTATCAGGCACACAAGCAATGGTGCGACGAGTATTTCTTCCTCAAGCACCGCGGCGAAACCCGGGGCGTGGGCGGGCTGTTCTTCGATGATCTGGGCGAGGACTTCGCCCGCGACTTTGCCTATCTGCAAGCCGTCGGCGAGGGCTTTCTCAATGCCTATCTGCCGATTGTCGAGCGGCGCAAGGACACCCCTTACGGCGAGCGCGAGCGGCAGTTCCAGCTGTACCGGCGCGGGCGCTATGTCGAGTTCAATCTGGTGTTCGATCGCGGCACCCACTTCGGCCTGCAATCGGGCGGACGCACCGAATCCATCCTGATGAGCATGCCGCCCCTGGCGCGCTGGGAATACGGCTACCAGCCCGAGCCCGGCAGCGCCGAGGCGCGCCTTGCCGACTATCTCAAGCCGCGCGAGTGGCTGGCCGAGTTCGCCTGAGGGACGCGAGCACAGTTCGCCATGCGTTGCTCTGCCATGCGCAGTGCAGGAGCTCCTTCCGGATACAGCTCCTGCAAACGCTGCAAGAGCGCCTGCCATTGCGCCTGACCTTGCTGTGTATCCTGCCGGCAGGCAACCTCGGCCTGCAGCATTTGTGCGCGAACATGCCGCTGCAAACCGTGTGCATCCAATACCGGCTGCGCCAGTACCGCTGTCAATGTCTGCTGCAAGGCTGCACTGTCTCCGCTCTCCCGTGCCAGCGCCAGGGCGACAGCTGCCAGCTGCCGATCGGGGCTGTCACCCATGCCGTCCAGCACGCTCTGTGCCTGCGCATATTGCCCCAGCTGTCGATGTGCTTCGACGCGCAGCAACTCAAGCGCTTCGCGAGTACCCGCATCGGCAGCATCACCGGCGTCGGCATCATTGAGCAGCAAAAGCGCCGCCTGTGCTCGGTCAGCCTCCAACAATGTGCGCACATTGTGCTGCAAGGTCACAAGACGCTCGGATTCGGCCTTGTAGCGCTTCTGCAGGCGCTGCGCGCGCTGATAGGCGGCATGCGCGGCATCTGTCTGTCCGGCTTGTTGCGCGACTTGTCCAAGAGCATCCCAAGAAGCGGCAAGTTCCAGCGAATTGTTGCCATGACGCTGGATGATGGCCGGATGATTGGCCTGCAACTCGCCTCTGGCTGCCTTGATTTGTCCGCTGGCAAGCAGCAGCAGGCCGTAACGCTGGCGCAACGCGAGGGTGGCCGGGTGTGTTGGCCCCTGCAGCTCGTCGGAAAGCTCCAGCGCCTGCGCATATTGTTGCAGCGCCGTCTGCACTTGTCCCATCTTCGCCTGGTTGTCCGCCAGCGCTTTGAGGATGTCGATTGCCAGCGGATGACGTGGCCCGGCAATGCGCTGAAGCTGCGCCAATGCTCCCCGAAAACCTTGCTGAGCCGCCGCATCGTCTCCGATGTCCACCGACAGCGCCGCAAGGTCGGTGAGATTCTCGACCACACCGATGTCGTCAGCCAGCACGCTGCGCCGCAACGTCAGCGATTGCTCGAACAGCCGCCGCGCCATCTCGCGTTCACCCTGCATGCGTTTACAGCGCGCCAGATGCGAGTAGTAATCGGCCACCATCGCCGGCAATCGTGCCTGCACGTTGCGCGCCTCGGCAAAAGCCGGTTGCAGGGTCGCGACACAGGCCTCTGCATCCCCTTGCAGACGTTGCAGGTGCCCACGCTGGATGGTGGCCTCCAGTTGCAGGGCAGCGGGCGGTTGCGGCATCTGCGCCAGCAGTTTCGCCTGCTGGGACAACAGCTCGTCGGCCTTCTCGTACTCGCCAAGTGCAATGCGGATGCGTGCGATCACGCCCAGCAATTCGGCATGCGCAAGCGGCTGTTGAGCCAACTCGCGCTCGCCCCGTGCCTGCCCTTCATTGACCAGGGTTTCCACGTCCACCGGTTTGCCATGTGCCGCAATGCCGCCGGCATTCTCGAACAGGTCCACCACGAAATCCTGCAAGGCCTGCGCACGCGCGGTTTCGCGCACGGCCTGCTGGCGCTGTTGCCAGCTCAATGCCAGCAATGCCAGCAGCACCGCCGCCGCAGTACCGCCCAGAACGATCGGCCAGCGATGGCGGTGCAGAAACTTCTGCACGCGATAATGGATGCTCTGCGGGCGCGCCAATACCGGCAAGCCATCCAGATATCGCTGGATATCCAGCGACAGTGCTTCTGCCGATGGATAGCGTTCGTCCGGACGCTTGGCCAGGGCTTTCAGGACGATGTTGTCCAGATCGCCGGCCAGAAGCCGCGCCTGTCGCCGCCGTTCCCCGCTCGAAACAACCATCTCCGTCACATCGCGCAGCAACGCCTGCGAAGGACGCTGTGGATCGGCTGCCAGAATCGCCTCTTCCCACTGTGCACCGCTCTCGCGCTTGGGTCGATAGGGGCGCGTGCCGGTCAGCAATTCATACAGAATCACGCCAAGGGCATACACATCCGTACGCGTGCTGACCGGTTCACCGAGAATCTGCTCCGGCGCCGCGTAGTGCAAGGTAAAGCTGCGCGTGCCGGTTCGCGTGTACTCCGGCACCTCATCGGCACTCCCATCAAGCAATTTGGCGATGCCGAAATCCAGTAGACGCACATCTCCCTCGGCACTGACCAAGATATTGGAGGGCTTCAGGTCGCGATGCACCACCAGATTCGCATGCGCATGGCTGACCGCTTGGCAAACTTGCTGGAACAATTGCAGGCGTCGCCGCAGTGGCAGGCTTTGCTGACGGCAATACTCCAGCAATCCCATTCCTTCCACATGCTCGAGTGCCAGATAGGGTTGACCAGCGGCACTGATCCCGGCATCGAGCAACCGAGCGATATGCGGATGTGCGAGGCGAGCCAGAATCTGACGCTCGCGACTGAAGCGCAGACGCAAATCCGGATCGGCAAATCCCGGGCGCAGCAACTTCAACGCCACCTGTCGCTGGTACAGGCCGTCAGCACGTGCTGCCATCCAGACCTGTCCCATGCCACCTTCGCCGAGCAATTTTTCCAATCGATAGGGACCGACCAACTCGCCCTCACGCGGCCCGGGCGGCGCAGTAACCAATGGTGTATCCAGCAGACTGGCTTGCGCATCATCTGCCGCCAGAAGCGCCACCAGCTCATCGGCAAAGGCCGCATCCTGCTGGCGCAACTGGGCAAGCGCCGCGGTCCGCGCCGGTGGCGCCATGTCCAGCAGCCGATCCAGCGCCTCCGAAAGCCGTTGCCAATGTGCAGGATCCATCACGCGCCCTGCAAGGCGTGCAGCAGGAACATCCGTGCTTTTTGCCAGTCCCGCCGTACCGTGCGCTCCGATCGTCCGAGCAACTCGGCAATCTGGGCTTCGGAAAGGCCGGCGAAATAGCGCAATTCCACCACTTGCGCCAGTTGCGCATCCAGCGCGGACAGCTGATGAAGCGCAGCATCCAGCGACAGCATGTCCTCATCCAGCCGCAGGCCACCATTGATGTCCTCGGGCAAATCCGCCACCCGCTCCAGTGCCTCCCCGCCCCCCCGCTTTTTGGCAAGACGTGCGCGCGCATGATCAACCACCACGCTGCGCATGGCGCTGGCCGCGTAAGAGAAAAAAGCGGTGCGGCTGTCGAACTCCAGATCACGCTGGCCAAGCAGGCGCAAATAAGCCTCATGTACCAATGCGGTGGCATCCAGCGTCGCTTCGTCAGCATGATCGAGCTGTCGCTTGGCCATGCCGTGCAGCTCGTGGTAGAGCGCCTGCAAGACACGGTTCAACGCTGCCCGATCACCGTCGCGTGCGTCATCCAGCCATTGTGTGATACCCGAATTGCTCATGCGGGCAGTGTAGCGCCGCCGCCCCGGTTGCGCCGTGCAAATGGCATATACACTTGCGGGAGAAATCCCCTGTTCATATCCGCCATGTCCACCCCCAACGCATCACCGCCCACTCACTCGCAATTCGGTCTGCTGCGACAACGACGCTTTCTGCCGTTCTTTCTGGTGCAGTGTCTGGGCGCATTCAACGACAACGTCTATCGGCAGGCCATCATTGCGCTGCTGTTCTGGATGGGGGTGTCTGCCGAGGAGCGCACGCTCTACACCAATCTCGCCCCG
>JBHADJ010000132.1:0-2760 GCA_041855065.1 Lysobacter sp. | reverse complement strand
TTTACCTCACAGCACTTCGGGAGCAAGCGAAACGATCTTCATGAACTTCTCGGAGCGAAGTTCACGCGTCACCGGCCCGAAGATACGGGTACCGATCGGTTCATGCTTGTTGTTGAGCAGCACGGCGGCGTTGCCGTCGAAGCGGATCAGGCTGCCATCGGCGCGACGCACGCCCTTGCGGGTACGCACGACCACGGCGTTGTAGACATCGCCCTTCTTCACCTTGCCGCGCGGAATGGCCTCTTTCACCGACACCTTGATGATGTCGCCGATGCCGGCATAGCGACGCTTGGAGCCACCGAGCACCTTGATGCACATGACTTCCTTGGCGCCGGAGTTGTCGGCAACGTCGAGGCGGCTTTGCATTTGGATCATGGGATGGCCTCCTCGTTATTCCGCAGCGTGGGCGAGGACTTCGACCACGCGCCAGTTCTTGGTTTTGGACAGCGGTGCACATTCGGCGATGCGAACCAGATCGCCTTCCTTGCAGGCGTTCTCGGCATCATGTGCATGCAGCTTGGTGGAGCGACGGATGTACTTGCCGTACAGCGCGTGCTTGACATGACGTTCGACGAGCACCGTCACCGTCTTGTCCATCTTGTTCCTGACCACGCGGCCTTCGACCGTGTGCTGCTTTTTATCAGTGTTGTTCATGGTCATTCCTGTGGATTACTGCCCGGCGGCGCCGAGCAGCATTTTGACTCGTGCGATGTCGCGGCGGACACGACGCACATCATGGGTTTTGGCCAGCTGACCGGTCACCTTCTGCATGCGCAGGGAGAATTGCTCCTTTTGCAGTTCCAGAAGGTGCTTCTTGAGGTCAGCGGGCGACTTTTCGCGGAGATCCTTGATACTCATCAGCGCACCGTGCGGTTCACGAATTGGGTGGTAACCGAAAGCTTGGCCGAGGCCAGGCGGAACGCTTCGCGTGCCACTTCCTCGCTGACGCCTTCGATCTCGTAAATCATGCGGCCCGGCTGAATCTGCGCGACCCAGTATTCCACATTACCTTTACCCGAGCCCATGCGGACTTCGATCGGCTTTTCGGTAATGGGCTTGTCCGGGAACACGCGGATCCACATCTTGCCGCCACGCTTGACGTAGCGGCTGATGGCACGACGGGCAGCTTCGATCTGGCGAGCGGTCAGGCGGCCGGTTTGCGTGGCACGCAGGCCATACTCGCCGAAGGACACCTGATTCGCGCTCCAAGACAGGCCTTCATTGCGGCCCTTGTGCTGCTTGCGGTACTTGGTACGTTTGGGTTGCAACATGATCAGCCCCTCGCTTCACGCTCACCACGCGGCTGACGCGGGCCGCGAGCAGGACGCTCGCTGCGCTCGGCGCGCGGTTCTTCGTTCTTTTCCTGGCCCACTTGTGCGAAGTCGAAGATTTCGCCCTTGTAGATCCAGACCTTGATGCCGATGATGCCGTAGGTCGTCTTGGCTTCGGCAAAACCGTAGTCGATGTCGGCACGCAGGGTGTGCAGCGGCACACGGCCTTCGCGGTACCACTCCGAACGGGCGATTTCCGCACCATTCAGGCGGCCGGCGACGTTGACCTTGATGCCCAGGGCACCCAGACGCATGGCATTGCCCACGGCGCGCTTCATCGCGCGACGGAACATGATGCGGCGCTCAAGCTGCTGAGCAATCGACTCGGCCACCAGCTGGGCATCGAGTTCGGGCTTGCGCACTTCGGCGACGTTGATGTGCGCAGGCACGCCCATCAGGTCGGAGACTTCCTTGCGCAGCTTTTCGATGTCCTCACCACGCTTGCCGATCACCACGCCCGGACGGGCGGTGTGAATGGTGACGCGGGCGGACTTGGCCGGACGCTCGATGGTGATCTTGCTGATGCCGGCAGCGGCCAGCTTCTTGCGCAGCATGTCGCGGACCTTGAGGTCAGCGGCGAGGAACTCGGCGAATTCCTTCTTGCCCGCATACCACTTGGAGTTCCAGTCCTTGGCGATGCCAAGGCGGATGCCGACGGGATGTACTTTGTGACCCATGATTACTTGCCCTCGCCCACGACGATGGTGATGTGGCTGGTGCGCTTCAAGATGCGGGTACCACGCCCCTTGGCACGCGCCATGAAGCGCTTCAGGGTGGGACCTTCATCGACCGTGATGGTCTTGACCTTGAGGGCATCAGCATCGGCGCCGACATTGTTTTCGGCGTTGGAGACGGCCGACCACAACAGCTTGTGGATCATGGCGGCAGCCTTCTTGTCGCTGAACTTCAGAAGATCAAGCGCACGGGCGGCCGGCAAACCACGCACCTGGTCGGCGACCAGACGGGCTTTCTGCGGGGAGATGCGCGCGGTGCGCAGGACTGCTTTGGCTTCCATTGTCATCTCTCCTTACTTCGACTTCTTGTCGCCGCCGTGACCCTTGAAGGTCCGGGTCAGAGCGAATTCGCCGAGCTTGTGGCCCACCATGTTTTCGTTGACCAGCACCGGCACATGGTTCTTGCCGTTGTGGACAGCGATGGTGAAGCCCACCATTTCCGGCAGGATCATCGAACGACGCGACCAGGTCTTGATCGGCTTTTTGGTGTTGTTGCCCGCAGCCTCCACCTTCTTCATCAGGTGGTGGTCGACGAACGGGCCTTTCTTCAGTGAACGTGCCATGACCGATTAACTCCTGCGATCGCGCACGATGAACTTCTGGGTGCGCTTGTTCTTGCGGGTCTTGTAACCCTTGGTCGGCACACCCCACGGGGTGACCGGATGCGGATTACCCTGGCCAGCCTTGGCCTCACC
>JBHADJ010000131.1:0-15694 GCA_041855065.1 Lysobacter sp. | reverse complement strand
CCAGCAGCATACCCAGTGCCAGGGGCAGGTGTATGTGAACTTGTTTTTTGACGGTACCGGCAACAACCGCAACTGGGCCGGTACTTATGTGCACGGGAAAACTCGCAGCCAGCAAACCCAGTTAAACCGCAATGGGCACAGCAATGTGGCACGGCTATTTGATGCCAGCTACGAGGACGATCCTAGCGGCCTGTTTCGTTACTATATTCCGGGGGTGGGCACGCCCTTCCCTGAAGTGGGGGATACTGACCCCGATGGCAATATGTTTGGCGGCGGCGCGGCCCTTTACGGGGCAGATCGCATCCATTGGGGGGTGTTGCAAGTATTGAATTCTATCCATCGCTATCTGATGGGCGCTCCCCTATGGGATAGAGAAATGACTGGCAAGATGGCGCGGGAAATGAGCTATATTATCTCGCCGGCTTTAAGGCAGGGGGGGCTATCAGGCATTGCTATCGGCAGGCTCGCTATTGAGACGATGAGAGGAGGGCGCCTCAACAGGCTGCTGAATCCAGTCGCTGCCTTGACCTAAGCGATTGAGCGCAGTCGCAGAGTTATTGGGTTCGTCACCCAGATGATAGGTTCCAGCTTGTAGTGCTTGGTATCACATATGGGGCGGAATTCCACTTGCATTCGAGACTAAGCGCCACCTAGAAGGCTGTTGTACGTGATGAGTGCCTGTTATTTCAAATGCATCATTGGAATGATGAAATTTGGGCGGATTTGCAGGAATAGAAAAACTCGCTATCGGCTTCTCGCGAGCAACTCAATAAAGCGTATGTGTCAAAATGAAGTAAATGGATAAACAGGAGCTGCAGTGATGATTTTGCAGTTTTTCAAGGCGCTTGGGTTGGTGGCGGGACTGGTATTGACAGGCTGTGGTCAAGCGGAAGAGACAACGGCCACTGCCAGCATGAGTGCCTATAACCATACGGCAGACTATATTCATCAGTACTACATCAATGGGCAATGGGGCGGCAATTCCTTTGCTTATGGCGGGGGTGGAAAGTTTACTTGCTGCATTATCTATCCACGGCAGTGGCATGAAGGCTTGATCGCGACCGTGCGCTGGACAACGTCAAGTTCGGATCCAAATGGCTCAGCGGAGGAAACCTGGCATGAAAAAGTAGTGCCGATTGAGCGGTATGAGAATCCTGCCAGTACATTGAATGTCCATTTTTTACCTGGACATGAAGTGCGCCTAGTTTTTAGTGACTATTCTTCAGGGCATCCTAATTACCCAGGCCCACCGCCACCGGAAATGCCGGACGATTTTCCTTTTCGATAAGCGTGGAGGCAAGCATGGATTTTCAGGCAGGTTGGTATATTGTCCGCATCGACCACGAGGGGCGTAGATTTTAGTCAGCTGCCGGGGTGCGGCTGGATCGCCGTTACAGGTGGAGCGTCAAGCCGGCTTGAGGCGCAGGCCGTTAGTTGTCGGGGCGGCGGAAGGGAATCACTTTGTGCGTATCGGTGGGCGGTTCGCCCGGTTCGACGCGTTGCCAAATTACCTGGACATGCGCTGGGCGTTCAGGCTCCAGGCCTTGTTGTTGCAGGCGCTCGGCTTCGGTCTCGGCCTCTTCTTCCAGCTCCCAGCTATAGCGCTTGCGCGGCGGAATCGGGTCGGCATGACGGAACAGGAACGCGCCGAGAGCGCCGCCGAGGGCACCGCCAAGATGCGATTGCCAGCTCACGCCCGGTTCCTGCGGCAAGATGGTGAGCAACATGCCGCCATAGAACAGGAAAGCAAGCATGCCGGCGGCGATGGCGGCACGATCGCGGCGCAACAGGCCCAGCATGAACACCATGAAAGCCAGCCCGTGCGTCACGCCACTGGCCCCCAGGTGGTGCTGTCCGGCCTCGCCGAGGCACCATGCGCCGAGGCCGGCAAAGAGCCACATCAGCGGCAGGCTGCGCAGTGTGGCACGCGGAAAGGCGCTGCCGGCCAAGAGACCGAGCATCAGGATGGCCGAGGCATTGGCCGCCAGATGCTTCAGGCTGCCGTGCAAGAGCGGCGCGGTCAAAATGCCCCACAGCCCTTCGGGCAGATGAGGGCGCACGGCAAAGCGTGCTGCATCGAAGCTGTCCTGGGCGAAGAACACCACCGCCAGCAGCAATACCGCTGCCAGCGAAAGGTTCAGCGCGCGCAGAAAGCGCCTGCGATCATGCGCGCGCTGTGCCGGGGTGTCGGGGATATCGTGTTGTGGCAGATCCATCCCCGCTAAATGGCGGCGATGCCGGAGAAAGCAAGCGCGGCATCAACGCATCAGGGGGACGGATTCATGGTCGGACGGGTGCCTCCGCCAGAAAGCGGGCGGCGGTGGCAGCCACTTCGGGCGAGAGGATGAGGCCATTGTGGCTGACCGGAAAGACCCGGTGCAGGGCAAGCCCCGGCAAGCGCGTTTCGGCAACGGCCACGGTGCCGTCATTGCTGTCGCTGAAATGGGCAAAATACTGCCCGAGGCCGAGCTGGCGGCTGCCGGCGATCATGCCGACTTCAAGCTCGGACGGCAGGGCATGACGCTCGGCCTGCAAAATCGCCGCGCTTTGTCCAAGCCCGTACCGCAACAGGCGATGCTGGCCGAGGGCACGTGCTGCGGCGCTGCCGGTCAGCGGGGTACCAAGGCACAGCACCCGGCCAACGGCGATGCCTGCGTCATGCGCCTGTCGCGCCGCTTCCAGTGCCACAAGGCCGCCGAGACTATGGCCGACAAGATGCGCCGGCTCGCCGGTTTGCAGTGCCCGCAGCACCCGCGCCACCGCCATCTCGGGGGGCTGCATCAGGCTGTGATAGTCGATGATTTCCGGGGCAAAGCCGGCCAGCGCCAAACGCCGCGCCAGCGGTCGCAAGGTAATGCCGCGCATCCAGATGCCGTGCAAGAGCAGTACGCGGGGCAAGGGCGGAGAAGCATTCATCGGCAGTGTCGAGGCAAGCGCCGACCCGTGCGGTGACCCGCCGTGGCCGGCGCTGCCGGGCTTACTTGGCAAACACCAGCTTACCGCCTTCGTTGTCCACCCGGATGGTATCGCCTGCGGCGAAATCCCCGGCGAGGATGCGCTGCGCCAGCGGGTTCTCGATTTGCTGCTGGATGGCACGCTTCAGCGGCCTTGCCCCGTACACCGGGTCGAAGCCGATATTGCCGAGCAAATCAAATGCCGCATCGGTAAGTTCGATGGCAAGGCCGCGCTCGGCGAGGCGTTTTTCCAGACCGCGCAACTGGATGCGGGCAATTTGCTTGATACCGGCCTTGTCCAGCGGGTGGAACACCACGATGTCGTCCAGACGGTTGATGAACTCGGGGCGGAAATGCGCCTGCACCACGCCCATCACCGCGGCCTTCATCTGCGCATAGCCCTCCGGCGAGTCGTCCCCGGCCATTTCCTGAATCTGGTGGCTGCCCAGGTTCGAGGTCATGACGATCACGGTATTGCGGAAATCCACCGTGCGCCCCTGGCCGTCGGTCAGGCGGCCATCATCCAGCACTTGCAGCAGGATGTTGAACACGTCCGGGTGGGCCTTTTCCACTTCGTCGAGCAAAATCACGCTGTACGGGCGACGGCGCACCGCTTCGGTGAGATAGCCGCCCTCCTCGTAGCCGACATAGCCCGGCGGTGCCCCGATCAGGCGTGCCACCGAATGCTTTTCCATGAACTCGCTCATGTCGATGCGCACCATCGCATCGGTCGAATCGAACAGGAAATCGGCCAGCGCCTTGGTCAGCTCGGTCTTGCCCACGCCGGTCGGCCCGAGGAACAGGAACGAGCCGCTTGGCCGGTTCGGGTCGGACAGCCCGGCACGCGAGCGGCGCACCGCATCGGACACCACGCGGATGGCTTCTTCCTGCCCGACCACGCGGGTGTGCAGGTGTTGTTCCATTTTCAGCAGCTTCTCGCGTTCGCCTTCGAGCATCTTGCTGACCGGAATGCCGGTCCAGCGGCTCACCACTTCGGCGATTTCCTCGGCCGTCACCTTGTCCTGCAACAGTTTGAAGCCGGTGGTTTCGGCGTCCTGCGCGGCTTTGAGCTGCTTTTCCAGCTCGGGCAGCCGGCCATACTGGATTTCGCTCATGCGCGCATAATCCTGCGCGCGCTGGGCCGCTTCGAGCTGCAACCTGGCCTGCTCGATTTCTTCCTTGATGCGGGTGGCGCCTTGCAGGCTGGCTTTTTCCGATTTCCAGATTTCCTCAAGATCGTTGTATTCGCGCTCCAGCGTGGCGATTTCTTCTTCCAGATCGGCCAGACGCTTGCGGCTGGCATCGTCCTTTTCCTTCTTCAACGCCTCGCGCTGGATTTTCAGCTGAATCAGGCGGCGCTCCTTGCGGTCGAGTTCTTCCGGTTTGGAGTCGATTTCCATGCGGATGCGGCTGGCGGCCTCGTCCATCAGGTCGATGGCCTTGTCCGGCAACTGGCGGTCGGAAATGTAGCGGTTGGACAAGGTGGCCGCCGCGACAATCGCCGGGTCGGTGATTTCAACGCCATGATGCACGGCGTATTTTTCCTTCAGCCCGCGCAGGATGGCGATGGTGTCTTCCACGCTCGGCTCGCCGACAAACACCTTCTGGAAACGCCGCTCCAGCGCCGCATCCTTTTCGATGTACTGGCGGTATTCGTCCAGCGTGGTGGCGCCGATGCAGTGCAGCTCGCCACGTGCCAGTGCGGGCTTGAGCATGTTGCCGGCATCCATCGCGCCATCGGCCTTGCCGGCACCGACCATGGTGTGCAGCTCGTCGATGAACAGGATGATTTGCCCCTCGCTCTTGGCCAGATCGTTCAACACCGCCTTCAGGCGCTCCTCGAACTCGCCGCGATATTTGGCCCCGGCAATCAGCGCGCCCATATCCAGCGACAGCACGCGCTTGCCGCGCAGTCCTTCGGGCACCTCGCCATTGACGATGCGCTGCGCCAAGCCCTCGACAATCGCGGTCTTGCCCACGCCCGGCTCGCCAATCAGCACCGGATTGTTCTTGGTGCGCCGTTGCAGCACTTGAATGCAGCGGCGGATTTCCTCGTCGCGGCCAATCACCGGATCAAGCTTGCCCTTCTCGTGCCGGGCGGTCAGATCAACGGTGTATTTTTCCAGCGCCTGACGCTGGTCTTCGGCATTTTCGCTTTGCACTTTTTCACCTCCTCGCATTTTTTCAATGGCCGCCTCCAGCCGCGCCTTGTCGACACCGGCGGCTTTCAGCACGCGGCCGGCTTCGCCGCTGTCATCAAGGGCGGCCAGCAAGAACAACTCGCTGGCGATAAAGGCATCGCCGCGCTGCTGCGCCAGCTTGTCGGTGACATTGAGCAAACGTGCCAGATCATTGCCGATGCCGATATTGCCGGCCTGGCCACTGACTTTCGGCAACGCTTCAAGCGCCGCACCGAGCTTCTCGCGCAGCAGGGTGATATCACCCCCGGCTTGCACCAGCAACGGCCGCGTGCCACCGCCTTGCTGCTCAAGCAAGGCCAGGAGCACATGCACCGGCTCAATCAAGCTGTTGTCCCGCCCCACCGCCAGCGACTGTGCATCCGCCAGCGCCTGCTGGAAGCGGTTGGTCAATTTGTCCATTCTCATGATGATGTTCGAAGTATTGGGCGGCCACGCCGCGATACCTCTTGAATGGGGACAAACACGGGTGAATCAAGACGAGCTTGCCCGGCCTGCCCATGCCGTTGTCACGGGTACAGGGCGGCACGATCCCCCTTGCCCCCGCGTGAGCAAAACATCTCAATTTCTTTCGCTGGACATAGTTGAGTTGCCGATTGAACTCCCGAGTTGCGGAAGTTCATGCGGGCTGTTGCGTACAACATCACATTCCGCGTCTTCGGGAATACTCGCGCAGTTTCAAATATCGGGCATCTTGCGCAAGGTTTGGCGTGGCCTGCTCGATTTGATCCAAGCATTGCCCCAACTCCCGAGCTCCCCACTGCTGGTCATCAATCACCGCATCCAGCAAGCGCAGTGCATTCGCTGGGTATAGGCTGCACAAGCCTGATGCGTGCAGCAAATGTACGACATAGTCCAGGTGCTCAATCGGTTGCAGCCAATCCCATACTGCATCCAAGGCTGCCGGGAATTCAGCGCGGGCGGCAATCACCATGCGAGTCAAAGATTCGGCGATTTGCGGGGTGGCCAAGTGCCGGGATTTTGGCCAAATCTCTTGCCAGAATGGCTGAATACGGTTTTTCCAGTATGCCTCACTCTGCTCGCCAGCGCCATTCAAGGCTCGAGAGAGTGCCCGCGCGGATTCCTCCAATCCTTCTTGTGGCAGTGCACCCATTGCAGAGCGGAATTCCTCTACGGTATATCCCTCGATTTGATTCAATGCGGCATAGGTGAGGAAGCTCGAAAATTGCTGGCGATGCTCGCCAAGATCAGCGTAGTGGTTTGCACTGTCCAGAAACTGTGCCTTGAAAGCCGTCAGCAACGGTTGGTACAAGCGCGGCGACCAGAGAAAGCCTTCCCACACGGCCTTGGCCTCAACGGGATTGCTCCAGTCGAACAACGGCAAAAGATGTTGCTCGGTCCAGTAGCGGTCTACACGGAAGATCGCGATCAATTGCGACGCCAGCAGAACCCGGCCGTGTTGGAAGCGTTGGACCTTCGCATCACAAAGCTGGGTGAACAAAGGAGCTATGTCCACTGGGAGTTTTTCGCCATCGTTGGGCTCTCGCTTGAAGCACAGGATGATCAGTGTCTGCGTGGCGTGCCCGACGGGGTGGTTGATGGCCTCGGCGACGGGCTGCTGGATTGCCTCTCCATCCCCTCCTCTGAGCCCCGAGTTTGCGTCCAGTGGCAGGCTCAGAATACGTCGACATAGATCCAACAAGATGCCGTTGTGGCAGTTGATGGACTCGGATGCGGATTTCATCCACCACGTCACACTATGAGCAATCTCCTGCAGCACAGCATCCGGCATGGTCTTTACCAGCGGTGCGGCGTACCGCCAGGATCGCAACACCACTCCTTCTTCGGCCCAAACCTGCAGGGCTTCGCGCCAGCGGCCAACGGGCCAGACGTCATCCTGTGCCAAATCACGCAGTGCAAACAAGCTATGGAAGAAGCGCGTGCGACAAACGTCACGCCAGGTGTCTTCGTAAAAAGGCCATCGCTCAGGAATTGGCTTTTTGAGCCATGGCATCAGTTCATTCCGCTTGCGCGGCGCAATGTCGATATCCCGGCTGTCCTCGTAATCCGGATCATCGGTGCCACTCATCCAAGTCGAGAACTCATCACGCTCGTTGCTTGCCAGCTGCCATTTCGGGTAAGCATTGGATATTTCTGCCAAGCGTGCCGCCGCAGATGTGCCCAAAACGAGGCCTGATGTGTTGAGCTTGGCCAGACGCAGCCATACCGAGTGAGCCACCAAGTTTCGCCAACGTTCAGCTTCCATGTCATCCCGGTACATCTCGCGCGGAGGTCCCGCCAGGATGGCTGCTTCCAGACGAGCCTGTGCATCTCCTGCCAAATGTCGCCCCTGCAAGACCAATAGCCTGAACATCTCCCGCCGTGTATCTATGGACCACAACCATCGTGCATTATCAGCCAGCAGCCAATCCACCGATTGTTCGGGCGGGATGCAACCATCGTGGCTTGCAGCAAACAGGGCCAGACGTTTGAAGGTGGGGTAAGGCAACTCGAACCAGTTCCGCGCAATGCGTGTTGCACGCGTACTGTCGTCGGCACGAACTGCCAGCCAGGCATCGCGCAGCAATTCGATCAGGCTCACCCAGTCACGGGAATCTTGGTTCTGCCAGTGGGGTGTGATGGATGGCAAATCCCAATACGAACGGTCGCTGAAGTCGTCGGCTTCACCCAACTCGCGCAACAAATCCAGTGCATCACGCAACAGCTGCTGGAAATCTTCCAGCAGGTGCGGCAAAGCAGAACTCCATGATTCGTCAGCAAGGACGCGCAGGGCTGAATCCACGTAATCAGCGGTCAACGCAAGCTCCCAGTCCACCAATTGCTTGATTCCTGTGGGCTCGTCAGCGCTGCTCGAATCTTCTTCACCCCATCGAAACCGTTTCTTCAAGACAACCTTGGGGGCAAGCAACTCGCGCAGTTTCAAGCGCAGGGTGGCGGTGAGGCCATCGCGCCTGAGGCAATCGAGCCAGCGATACAAGTCGAAGTTGTGCAGCCCCGATTTCATGCGCTGGGTAAGCAGCAGCCGCCACAACGTGCGCATCAACGGGCCCGGAATGGCCTTGGGTGCATTCAAGCGGATTTCATCAAGCTCGGAGGTTTCTTCTTCGCGCTCCAGTGAAGCAAAGCGATCCAGCTCTTGCTCAATCAGCCACGAAAAACGTTCGTGCAGCTGACCACCGCGCTGTGCAATCCAGATGATCAACCGGGGATCACCTAGATGACGAACCAGCCAACGAGCCAATTGCCACATTACTTCATCACAGCTGCTACCACTCGTGCCCGAATCCACAAGACACATCCATGGTGCCAAGAGATAAGGCGAGGGCCTATGGATCAGGCTGAAGGTGAGTTTTTCATCTACGGCTGTCTTGGACGGGATGCCGAAGCGCCCCAAGTCAGCATGGCGATAGCGATATTCACTGAGGGGTTTCAGCCAGTCCAGCGATGGCACCGGGTCATGCTCGGCGAAGCGCTTGGCTGGCAAACCGCTCGGATCGCTCAGCGCCCACAGCATTCGTCCAACGAAATCATCCTGCTGTGTGCTCTCCTGCGGGCGTGTCAGGGCGTGTCTAACAACGATGGCTTCTTTGCCCTGCACGCTGTCACGATAGGTCTCTGCCCAAGCATGCAGGGTCTGATGCAGCGCGGAATGGTCGTGGCTACCCGCCGGTACGTTGTAGAGAATGGGCGCGACACCCTTCGCTTTCCATTCGTTGGTTTTCTGCTGCTCCTGTCCCGGTTCACAATCACCCAATGCCCATGCCTGCGGTGTGACTTCCCCCAGCATGCGGTCGGCGGCCAGCGCATCCATCATGTAGCGCAATACCGGATCATTAATGCTGTAGCCCACAAAGCAGACCACATAGTTACGGAACAACTCGCTCACGAAGTGCGCTGCCCAACGTTCGGTCAGATACGCCAAACCGAAATCACCGCTGGTGACCACAAGTCTATTCAAGGCCGTCTCCTCGTCTTTTTCAGGCAGCAGGCCATGCAGAAAGACCAGTCCGTTCCAGCGACTGCTCTTCGGAATCGGCAGCATCGGGGCGGCGTAAGCCTCAAATGGTTGCTTTGTGCATTTGGCTGCCACATGAAAGAGGCGGTCGAAGTTGGTGGTGACTAGTCGAAGTGCACCTTCGCGATTGCGCGCCAGACGCAACAGTGCCGTCTGCGTATCGGTGGCTCCCTTGCGGCGAAGTTTTGGCTTCAGGGCCTGTGCCAGTGCACGACGAACAGCCAGACGCTGCCCCGGCAGGCGTCGCTCCAGCAAATCGAGTGTGGCGTCGAACTGCCCACGGTCAAATGCCTCATGCTCAATGTCGGTAAGCTCCGTGCCACTCAGCCGGTAGATCTGCTCCACCAACCCCTTGAAGCCAGGCAAGTCGGCGGGATAGGAAATGCCTGCACCGCAGAAAAACACCACGCGGCCTTCTTCGTGTGCTTGCAAGAGCGCATTGGGGATGTCGGGGCCATTGGGTACAAACTGCATAGATAGTTCGTGTGCTCCCTGCAAACAGTACTAGCGATGTCGTTTCGCGAAATTATCCAAGGGGTGAAGCAGGATGGGGCTCTGAAGGCAAGCCCGCAACGCTGAGGTTCTGATGTCGCCCACAAGAATGCTTCATTGAGGCGTGAGGGCGAGCTTATGAGATAGCGAGACTGCCTGCATGGGCCTGATGTCGGTGGTCGATTCGGTATCATCGCTCGAACTGCATGCAAATGGCGGTGCTGCTTTACCGCGCAAAACCCTACCGGCCTGTGCCTCGTTCGCCGGTTGCAGCCAGCCTTGGTAGTGGACGATGCGGCCAATCCACGGCAGGCGGGCGTCTACTTCGAAGTGATAGCGGCCGTTTTCGCTGTATTCGCGGCTGCGCACGCCATCGAGCCAGCTTGCCGGCAGGGGCAGGATGCCGAAGATGCGTGCACCCTCGCCGATCCAGCGCAGTTCATCGCCGATGCGGTAGAGGCGAAAGCGGAAGCTGACCGGCCCGAGGCGTTCGCCAAGATGCTGGTGATGCTTGCTCAGCACCGAGCGCAGCACATGGCCGTTGAAGTCGCGTTGCCAGACTTCGCGCCCGGCTTCGGCATGAAAGTGCACATGCAGCGGCACTGCCTGCATTGACGGCGGCATCCGGGTCACGAATGCGGCCAGCCTTGCCAGCGGGTGCCGGCCGCGCTGGATGCTGCATTGCCCGTGCCAGTGGCTGTTGCCGCGTGGCAGGTGCAGGGCCTTGACTGCCGGAGCCAGATGGTAGAACTCGGCACCAAGGAGGCGCTGGAACAAGCTCGCGCTCATGCCTGTCGCCAGACCAGGGTGGCGATGCGGCCGCTTTGGCCGTCGCGGCGGTGGGAAAAAAACTGTTCCGGCTCGGAGAGAGTGCAGCGATTGCCGCCGTGGATCGCGGCCGAGGCAACGCCCAGCGCGTGCAGGCGCTGCCGCGCCAGTGCATACAGATCCACCCGCCAGTGGCCGGGGCGTGTGGCGACGAAGGCGTTGGCGGCGGTGGCATCGTGGCGGGTAAATGCCTCGTGAACCTCGCGCCCCACTTCATACGCACGCGGACCCGCGGCCGGACCGAGCCAGACGCGCAGGTTTTCGGCCGGGGTGTGCATGGCGGCCACGGTGGATTCGATGACACCGGCAGCAAGGCCGCGCCAGCCGGCATGGGCCGCGGCAATTTCGCTGCCATCGCGTGCGGCAAATACCAGCGGCAGGCAGTCGGCGGTGAGGATGGCAAGCACCACACCGGGGCGGTCGGTCACGGCGGCATCAGCTTCGGGGACTTCTTCCTGCGCCTGTGCATCGGCAAAACGTGCCACGGCGGTGCCATGCACTTGCCGCAGCCAGCGCGGCGCGGCGGGCAAGGCAGCAAGGCGGATCAGTTCGGCACGGTTGTGCGCGACGTTGGCCGGGCTGTCACCCTCGTGGCTTTGGCAGTTGCCGAGATTGAATTGGTCAAAAGGCGGCGGCGAGATGCCGGCACCGAAGCGGCAGGTAGTGAGTGCGCGCACGCCGGGCGGCGCCGGCCAATCGGCATCGAACCAGGGCATTGCCATCAGCGCTGTGCCTCGTTCCAAGCTTGAGTGTCCTGTTTGAGCGCGCGCAGAAGGCCGCGCATGTCTTCAGGTAGGGGCGCTTCGCAGCGTACCGGCGCGCCGCTCAAGGGATGGGCGAACTCCAGTACTTCGGCATGCAGCGCCTGCCGTTTGAAGCCGCGCAACTCGGCCACCAGTGCATCGCTGGCACCTTTGGGCAGCTTCAGCGCACCGCCGTAGAGCGGATCGCCGATGATCGGGTGCTTGATGTGCTGCATGTGCACGCGAATCTGGTGGGTGCGCCCGGTTTCCAGACGGCATTCGAGTGCGGTATGGGCGCGGAAGCGCTCGCGCAGACGGTAGTGGGTAATGGCTTCGCGGCCATCTTCGCGCACGCACATGCGCAGACGCTCGCGCGGATGGCGGTCGATCGGAAAATCCGCCGTGCCGCCGGCCACCATCGGCCCGACCACCACGGCCAGATATTGCCGGTGCACTTCGCGCGCGGCCAGCATTTCGGTCAGGCGGGTTTGGGCCGGCAGGGTGCGCGCCACCACCATCACGCCGGAGGTGTCCTTGTCCAGCCGATGCACGATGCCGGCACGGGTCAACTGGTTCAACGCCGGATCGCGGTGCAGCAGGGCGTTGACCAGGGTGCCGTCGGGATTGCCGGCGCCCGGGTGCACCACCAGACCGGCTGGCTTGTTGATGACGAAAATCGCCTCATCCTCGTACAGCACTTCCAGCGGGATATCCTGTGGCTGGGCCAGGGTTTCGATGCCGAGGCGGGCATCGAGCACGATCTCCTCGCCGCCGGTGACCCGATCGCGCGGGCGGGCGGTGCGTCCATCGACTTTCACCTCGCCGCTCTTGATCCACTCGGCAAGGCGCGAGCGCGAGAACTCGGGAAACAATTCGGCCAACACCGCATCCAGACGGCGGCCGGCGGCACTGGCGGGGATGATGACCGAACGCGGGGCTGCGGCATCGGGGGCAATTGAGGGCATGGACATGAAGGCTGTTCGCAATGAGTTCATGCTGTCGGCTACATCCGGACAGCGGGTGGGCTATTATCGCCGCTTCGTTCCGCATTCTCTGCATTCCATGTCCTCATTCAACGTGTCTCGTCCGCTGGCCCGTGGCCTTTGCATTGCGACCATCACCCTGCTCGCCCTGACCGGCTGTGCACGCTTCAAGGACAAAAAAAGCGCCGAAAATGAAGGGTTGCCGGTGGAAACGCTGTACGAGAAGGCGCACAAATCGATGCAGGCGGGCAACTACGGCTCTGCCGAGGAAACCTTCCGTCGCCTGGTTGCCCAGTATCCCTATGGGCCGTATGCCGAGCAGGCGCTGATGGAAACCGCCTATGCCCAGTACAAGTCGGGCAAGAACGACGATGCGGTTTCCACCATCGACCGCTTCCTGCGCACCTATCCGACCAATGCCAATGTGCCGTACATGTACTACCTGCGCGGCCTTGCCAATCAGGCACGCAATACGGTGTTCATGCAGCGGGTGTTCCAGCTCGACATGGCGAGCCGTGACCTCGCCGCTCCGATGCAGGCTTACAATGATTTCGGCATCGTGACCAGCCGCTTCGGCAATAGCCGCTATGCCGAAGATGCCCGTCAGCGCATGGTGTTCCTGCGCAATCAGTTTGCCCGTTACGAGCTCAACACCGCGTTGTACTACCTGCGTCGCGGTGCCTGGGTGGCGTCGGCCGATCGTGCCAAATACCTTCTGGAAACCTATCCGCAAAGCGAGTATCAGAACGACGCGGTGGCCATTCTGGCGGAAACTTATACCCGGCTTGGCAATGAGGCACTGGCGAATGATGCCAAGCGCGTGCTGGAAATGAACGACCCCGGCCATCCCTGGCTCTCCGGGGGCTGGCCCAAGGATCCGTCGGTTCTCAAGCGTCTGAATCCGTTTGCCCGCGAGCACGTTCCCGGCGCACGCGAAGAAGGCTGATACCCACGCAGCACGCACTCGTGATTGTGCAACCGAACGCCCGCATTGCGGGCGTTCTTTGTTTCCTGCCTGTTCCTCGATGTGCGGGTCGAATTGGTCTGAACCGGCCTGTTCTGGATTGACCGTGGCCGGGATTGGCGCGCGCGGGTCAGGAGAGGGGCGATTCCATGCAGGTCGCGTCCTTGCTGGAATGTCGAGTTGCCTGAGCAGGCAACAACTGTTGCTCGGCAAGATATGAGGATACGTGCGCGGGATTGGACGGGGATCCGGCCTGTTGGCTATGGACGATCAGTCTCTCTTGCGCTGAGCGATCAATGGGCTTGGGTGGCCAAACAACTATGCCGTGCAGCTTGCGCACCAACGAGATTGAAGCGGTGACGTTGGGGGCATTGAGCAATGCCGGATTTGCATGACGAATTCCCCGCGATTGTGTTCGGGAGCAGGTGAATCGTCGCTGCGGCAGGCAAGGAAAACCACCGCCCGGATTGGCGGGCGGTGGTCCTGGAAATTGCATGGCATCAGGTGGTATTGCTCAACGATTGTTGCTGCTGCCTTGGGCGGTACGCCGTGGCTGGGCGGTGGCGGCGGGTGCTTGTGCCGTGGTGCGGGTGGTGGTCGGGCGGGCTTGAGCTGCGGCATTGTTGCCGACGCTCATGCGCTCGATATTGCGTTCGACAGTGGCAAGGCCGATACCGCGCACATTGACCAGCTCTTCCACGCTCTTGAACGGGCCATGTTGCTGGCGGTAGTCGATGATGGCCTGTGCCTTGGATGGGCCGATACCATTCAGGACGCGGCTGAGCGTGGCGGCATCGGCGGTATTGATGTTCACCACTTCGTTGGCGAAGGCGCTGCCGGCAAACAGGAATACGCACAGCAGCAGGGTTTTCAGAAAGGGGACAAAGGCTTTCATGGCGCTCTCCTTGATGGACTCCCGGCGGGTTTGCCGGTTGTGGATAGTGTCCTGTCCGGTGAGCGTTGCTTGTATCGGCCAATCACTTGTTTTGTCAGGGGATTCTCGCTTTGCTTGAAGTCGGAGTTTTCCGAGCGGCCTGTCAGGGCGGCCGGGAACGTCAAACAAGGCGCAGCCCCGAGGCGGTTGCCCCGGGGCTGGCGGTTTGTCGATTGTCGGCGAGGTTTACAGGATGTACCGCGACAAATCCGGGTCCTGTATCAGGCTGCCCAGGCGGGCATCGACATAGGCGCGATCGATCTGCACTTCGCCGCCCTTGTCCGGGGCATCGAACGAAAGGCTCTCCAACAGGCGCTCCAGCACCGTGTGCAGGCGGCGGGCACCGATGTTTTCCTGCCGCTCGTTGAGCGTGGCGGAGATTTCCGCAAGCCGCTCGACGGCCTCGTCGGCAAAGCGCAGCTTCACGCCTTCGGTGGCCATCAGCTCGACATATTGCCGCGTCAGTGCCGCTTTCGGCTCGGTCAGAATGCGGATGAAGTCATCCTTGGTCAGCGCATTCAATTCCACCCGGATCGGAAAACGCCCCTGCATCTCGGGAATCAGATCCGAAGGCTTGGCCAGGTGGAACGCACCCGAGGCGATGAACAGGATGTGGTCGGTCTTGACCGGGCCGTATTTGGTGCTGACGGTGGAGCCTTCCACCAGCGGCAGCAAGTCGCGCTGCACGCCTTCGCGGCTGACATCCGCGCCCATGCCCTCGCTGCGCTTGGCGACTTTGTCGATTTCGTCGATGAAGACGATACCGTGCTGTTCGCAGGCCTCGATCGCCGCTTCACGGATCTCCTCCTCGTTCACCAGCTTGGCGGCTTCCTCCTCGATCAGCAGGCTGCGTGCCGCCTTGATGGTGAGCTTCTTGCTGTGCGTCTTGCTGCCGGCAAGATTGGAGAACATTTGCCGCAGCTGCTGGCCCATTTCTTCCATCCCCGGCGGCGCCATGATATCCACGCCGACGTTCACCGCGGTGTCGATTTCGATTTCGCGCCCGTCAAGATCGCCGGCACGCAATTGCTGGCGCAGTTTGCGCCGGGTGTCGCTCTCCTGCGCCGAGGGCTCGTTTTTCAGCGCCTCGCCGATGTCCACACTGAATGGCGTGTTGCTCTGCCGCCGCGGCAGCAGCGCATCGAGAATGCGATCCTCGGCGTTTTCTTCCGCCTGCGTGCGCACGCGCTGCTTGGCCTGCTCGCGGTACAGCTTGACCGCGGTATCGGCAAGATCGCGGATGATCTGCTCGACATCCTTGCCGACATAGCCCACCTCGGTGAAGCGGGTTGCTTCCACCTTGACGAACGGCGCATTGGCAAGCGTGGCCAGACGGCGGGCGATTTCGGTCTTGCCAACACCGGTCGGGCCAATCATCAGGATATTCTTCGGCATCACTTCGCGGCGCATGTCCGCATCCAGCTGCATCCGCCGCCAGCGGTTGCGCAGGGCGATGGCGACGGCGCGCTTGGCATCGTTCTGCCCGATGATGTGACGATCAAGCTCGGCGACGATTTCGCGCGGCGTCATGGAAGCGGAGGAATTATCGATTTTCTGCATGGCGGTCTGGCTCAGAGTTCTTCAACCACGATGTTGTGATT
>JBHADJ010000130.1:0-8528 GCA_041855065.1 Lysobacter sp. | reverse complement strand
CGTGCCGGTGCCACCCTCGCTCGCCAACATCTACAAGGAGCTGGAAAGCGACATCGGCTTTCGCCGCCCCGCGCATGGCCATCTTCTGCCGTGGGCCGCGCAGGGCGTGCTGCTCTTGAATGCCGTGCTGACGGTGGAAGAAGGCCGCGCCGGCAGCCATCAGGGCAAGGGCTGGGAGGGCTTCACCGACCATGTGGTGGAGGTGCTGAACCGCGAGCGCGAAGGCTTGGTGTTCATGCTCTGGGGCAGCTATGCCCAGGCCAAGGGCAAAGTCACCGACCGCAGGCGCCATTGCGTACTGCAAGCACCGCATCCCTCGCCGCTGTCGGCACACCGCGGTTTTCTCGGCTGCCGCCACTTTTCCCGCGCCAATGAATACCTGCAACGACAGGGCAAAACACCGGTGGACTGGGCATTGCCCTGACAGCGGCGCAACTTCGATTGTTGCATGAATGGAACAAAACATTCACATTTCGCCGCACGGCAATCATCCGTCGCGCCTGCTAGAATCACGCGCATGAATACGCAAACCGCGACAACCGCATTGATTCCCAACAACCTGCCGGTGCCGAGTGCTCTGGGCTCGCTGGAATCCTACATCGGCGCAGTTCACCAGATTCCGGTACTCTCGGCCGAAGAAGAGCAAGACCTTGCCCGCCGCCTGCGCGATGACAACGATCTTGCTGCCGCGCAGAACCTCATTCTCTCGCACCTGCGCTTCGTCGTGCACGTGGCGCGCGGTTACAACGGCTACGGCCTGCAACTGGGCGATCTGATTCAGGAAGGCAACGTCGGCCTGATGAAGGCGGTCAAACGCTTCGACCCGGACATGGGCGTGCGTCTGGTCAGCTTTGCCGTGCATTGGATTCGCGCGGAAATGCACGAGTTCATCATCAAGAACTGGCGCATCGTCAAGGTTGCCACCACCAAGGCCCAGCGCAAGCTGTTCTTCAACCTGCGCAAGAGCAAGACCCGCCTGGGCTGGATGAACGCCGAGGAAGTCAGCGCAGTGGCGCGCGATTTGAACGTGCCCGAGAGCGAAGTGCTGGAAATGGAAGCGCGCCTGTCCGGCCGCGACATCGGCTTCGATGCCCCGGATTCGGACGAGGACGACAACGCCCCCGCCTCGCCGGTGGCCTACCTCGCCGCCAGCGAAGCCGACCCTTCCGAGGCTTACGAGCGCGCCGACAGCGAAGACCACCAGCTCACCCTGTTGCGCGAAAGCCTGGCCGGCCTTGATGCCCGCAGCCGCGACATCATTCGTCGCCGCTGGCTGGAGGAGGACAGCAAAGTCACCCTGCAGGAGCTGGCCGACGAATACGGCGTCAGCGCCGAGCGTATCCGCCAGATCGAGGCCAATGCGCTGAAGAAAATGAAGGCGCTGTTCGTGGCGTGAGCGCCGCTGGCAACGCCAGATATCCCCGGGAGCAAGGCATCAGGCCCTGCTCCCGTTTCTTTTTGCGGGATGATGCGCCGGCATGGCGGTGGCAAACAAGGCTTGCCCTTGGCTTTGCTTTGCGTCCAGACTTGCCGGAGATTTTTCGCGATGCTTGCCGATGACTGCTTCTGAACTTGTCCTGATCGATGGTGCCTCTTACCTCTACCGCGCCTATCATGCGCTGCCGCCGTTGAGCAATGCCGCCGGCGAGCCGACCGGGGCGCTGTTCGGGGTGGTCAACATGTTGCGCGGGCATTTGAAAGAAGCCCCGGCCTATATCGCCTTCGTGATGGACGCACCTGGGCCGACCTTCCGTGATGCGCTGGATCCTGAGTACAAGGCCAATCGTCCGCCAATGCCGGAGGATCTGCGGGCACAGATCGAGCCGATGCTGGAAATCGTGGCGGCATTGGGGCTGCCGATCTTGCGGGTCGCCGGTGTGGAGGCGGATGATGTCATTGGCACGCTGGCCTTGCAGGCCGCCGATGCCGGCGTGCAAGTCACCATTTCCACGGGCGACAAGGACATGGCGCAATTGGTGCGACCAGGGATTGGTCTTGTCAACACCATGAGTGGCAGCCGGCTGGATACCGAAGCGGCCGTGCTGGCGAAGTTCGGCGTCAAACCGGCGCAAATCATCGACTATCTGGCGCTGATGGGGGACAAGGTGGACAACATCCCCGGCGTCGAGAAGTGCGGGCCGAAAACGGCCGCCAAGTGGCTGGCCGAATATGGCTCGCTGGATGGCGTGATCGCCCATGCCGACAGCATCAAGGGCAAGGTGGGCGAGAATCTGCGTGCAGCCTTGCCACGACTGCCGCTCAACCGGCAATTGGCGAGCATCCGTACCGATGTCGAGCTTCCCAATGGGTGGGAAAGCTTGCGCCTGCAAGCACCGGATGACGCCCGACTGCGCCCGCTGTATCAGCGCTACGGATTCAATCAGGCACTGCGGGAGATGGATGGCGAATCGGTATCCGCGCCTGCCGCAGGCAAGGCGGACAGGGGGCGAAGCTTTGTCAGTGCGCCTGCTACGGCTGCGGCGGCCATCGCGCATGATCCGGCTCTGCAAATCAAGGGGCAGTACGAGACTGTGCTGGATACGGCGCAACTGGACGCATGGTGCGAACGCCTTGCAGCGACATCGGTCTTTGCATTCGATACCGAAACCGATCATCTGGATCCACAGCGCGCCCGGTTGGTTGGAATTGCCTTGGCAATCGAGGTGGGGCAAGCGTGCTATATCCCGCTGGCACATCGCTATCCCGGGGCGCCCGCACAACTGCCGGCCGAAGTGGTGCTGGCTGCATTGCGGCCATTCTTTGCCGATGTCGGCAAGCAAAAGATCGGCCAGAACGGCAAATATGATCTGCATGTACTGCGTCGGCACGGCATCGAGGTGGCGGGCTATCACGACGACACCTTGCTGGAGAGCTTCGTGCTCGATTCCGGTCAGCGACACGACATGGATAGCCTGGCGCGACGCGTGCTCGGCATTGAAACCACGCCGTATGAAGCGGTGGCTGGCAAGGGCGCCAAGCAGATCACGTTTGATCAGGTGCCTGTGGATGTAGCAACGGCGTATGCCGCCGAAGACGCCGATATCACCCTGCGTTTGCATCACGCGCAGACGCCCCGATTGGCGCAAAGCACCGAGTTGATGCATGTCTATCGAGCCATCGAAATGCCTTTGGTGCCGGTGCTGGCACGGGTGGAGGCCAATGGCGTGTTGCTGGATGTCGAGGAACTGCATCGACAATCGGCGGACCTGGGGCAGCGCATGCTGGAAGCACAGCAAAAAGCCACCACGCTTGCAGGGCGTGCGCTCAATCTGGATTCACCCAAACAGCTCGGTGCGCTGCTGTATGACGAGTTGAAGCTGCCGGTGTTGGTCAAGACCCCCGGGGGGGCTCCCTCCACCAACGAGGAAGCACTGGAGGCGATTGCCGCGCTGCACGAATTGCCGCGCGTCATTCTGGAATATCGCGGCCTTGCCAAGTTGCGCAGCACCTACACCGAAAAGCTGCCGCTTCTGGTCAACCCGGAAACCGGGCGCTTGCACACCAGCTACAACCAAGCGGGGGCGGCTACCGGCCGGCTGGCCTCAAGCGATCCCAACCTGCAGAACATCCCGATACGAAGTGCTGATGGGCGACGGATCCGGCGTGCCTTCATCGCTTCGCCGGGGCATCGGCTGGTAGCCTGCGACTATTCACAGATCGAGCTGCGCATCATGGCGCATCTGTCCGAAGATCCGGCGCTGCTGGCCGCTTTTGCCAAGGGCGAGGATATCCACCGCGCCACGGCCGCCGAGGTATTCGGCAAGCCGTTGGCGGAGGTGCAAAGTGACGAGCGACGCGCTGCCAAGGCGATCAATTTCGGATTGATCTACGGCATGAGCGCCTTCGGATTGGCTCGTCAACTGGGCGTTTCGCGCGGCGAGGCGCAGGATTGGATCAATCGCTATTTCAGCCGCTATCCGGGCGTGCAGCACTACATGGAACGCACCCGCGCATTGGCACACGAACAGGGCTATGTGGAGACGGTAGCCGGCCGGCGGCTGTACCTGCCCTATATCCACTCGCGCAATGCCAACCAACGTGCTGGTGCCGAGCGTGCGGCCATCAATGCACCGATGCAAGGCACCGCTGCGGACATCATCAAGCAAGCCATGGTCAGCATTGACGCGTGGCTGCAAGCGCAGGCGGCCCCTGCCCGGATGATCCTGCAAGTGCATGACGAGCTGGTATTCGAGGTTGAAGAAGGCTTTGTCGATATACTGATCCACGAAGTTGTTCGCCGCATGAGCAATGCGGCACAGCTGCGAGTGCCGCTTTTGGTGGATGCCGGAATCGGGAACAATTGGGATGAGGCGCACTGAGCGATGGCGGGGCTGTTTGCCATACGCACAAGAATTGTGACGTTCGTCTAGAAATTGAAAAGACAATGATTTATTAACGCTCAAGTTCAGGAATCGGCCATCTAAATTGTGGTCTACTACACCTGCGGCGGATGCAACGTCCCCGCTGATCGCTCCCCTCCCCTGGAGACGATCTCGAGGAACGGAGACCCCCTCCCCAAGCTCCGTTCCCACCCCCCCTGACCCCGCCGGCCCCCCTCCGGCGGGGTTTTTTTATGGATGTTTTCGATGCCTTCCGTTTGCCATCAGGCTGACTTCCCGCTCTCATGCGCTGCCCTGATGGGCGGTTGCAGCCTCTTCCATCAGGCTGAGCGGTTGGATGCGATGGCACGGGGCATGCCATGGTTTCGGCATGATGCTCCCTCAAGCCATGGGGACGCACGAGGCGGCACAGGGAGAGCTACCTTGGCTCAGCAGCGCGACTTTGCATCATTCATTGCGTGCCTGCCGAGCCTGTGCCTTGGCCTGTGCAATCACTCGCTTGACCAATGCACGATCATGGTGGCGGGAAATGGGCTGAGCGCCAAGGATTAGTGCGTATTGGCGGGCGGTGCTGTCGATATCGTAATGCGCACCGCTGGTTTTGTTCTGGAATGCGCGCCTGGGAATGCCAAGCCGCGCGGCGAAGTGGTGCAGCTCATCCAGCGAGTCGGCCATCAAATGTGCCCATCGCCTGCCTCGCCAAGGCCAGATGGCATCATCCACGTAGACTGTCATTGATCATGTCGTGCCCAAATGAAGAAGAATAATGACATGGAGACGGTTGTGGCCGGATTTCACGCCGTAGCGCAGCGCCTTCGCCGAAAGGTGATGCCCGGCGGTGATGGCGCGCCGTTTTCCCAAGTCAACGCATGGGGTGGCAAAAGCCGTCAAAACCCCGCCATTTTGCCCAGGGTATTGAGGTTGCGCGTGGTCATGGCAAGGCCAAAGGTTTTTTCCAGCAGCGGCAGGCCCAAACGACTGCGCGCAGCACTGCCGGGGATGTAGAGATAGGCGGCGGCTTCGGTAATGGCGAGTTGTTCATCGCCAAAGTCCTGCGTCAGCAACGTGCGGGCGCAGGCTGCATCCAGCGCCTCATTGGCCAGTGCCACGAACACGCGTTTCATGTCATGGTTGTCATGGGCAAACGGGTTGTCGGCCAGCACAGCCTGCAACTGGCGCGGAGTTTTGACGATGACGGGCAAATCCGGCCCGAGCTTTTCATGAATCAGGCGGCGCACCTCGCGTGCGGTGTCTGGCGCACTCAAATCCGTCGTCAGCGCCACGTTGCCGCTTTGAATCCAGGTGCGCACATCGGCAAAACCGCCTTGCGTGAGCACTTCACGCAGTGCGGCCATCTTCACGGCGTTTTTGCCGCTGGGCATCACGCCGCGCAGCAGGGCAATGCGGGTGGTAGGCATCAGGTGTGCTCCTGTGCATCAAGGCGCTGTGCATGCCGTTCGCGCAGCAGCAAAAATAGTGGCAAGGCAAGCGATACGCCAACACCCCAACCCAGCAAAGCGCAAGGGCCGTGGCGCATTTTCAGCCGCCGACTTTCAATCACCACAAACACTATCAGCACCCCCGCCGATACCAAGACATCCAGCCACGCAAAAGCAGACAAGCGATCGTCGGCAATTTGCTGCACAAGCAAGGGTATATCCACACCGGCATCGGCCAGCCACGGCACAAATTGGGTCAGCGGCAGCGCGGTGCCGAGAATGCAAAGAGCGACATAAATGGCTTGCATGGTATGCGCCTGTCGGCTGTCATGGTCAATCCATTTTGATTCACGCAATACTGTGATGTAAAGGCAAGCAGGTTGATCAATTTCAGCAGAAAAATGGAATTATTTCTCCAAAATCCTTGTGGCTCTTTTGATGATCCACTGCGTGTGTTTATTGTTAGAGCGTTTCCAGCGTTCAATCAGGGGCATTGTCGCTTCGGGATTGACTTTAAGCCAATCGGTCAAGTGATTGGCAACGGATTTCTTGACAAACATTATTTCATCTTCTTTTAGTAATTCCAAAATCTGGAAAACACACTCGGGATTGTTGTTAAAGGTATCCAGTTTGGTTGCCCATGGCAGTTTGGGGCGCAGGCCTTCGCTGGCAAGCCTTCTTAAATGAAAATTAGAAGAAGTTGCCCACTGCTGCATCACTTGCAAGGTTTTGCTGGGGTATTTGCGGATATACGGGCGGATTGCGTATTCGCCGGTGTTGCGTTTGGTAATTTCAGCAATGGCATTGATGGAATTTTCAAAATTTTCCAGACCAAACAATTCCACAAACTTGCCAACCGGCAATAGCCAATAAAAATTGGTAAACATTCCTGTTTGATTTGGATTTTCTTCGCCTAGAATCTGCATCAAGATGGATAGGCTTTCTTCGTAATTGTTTGGCAAATAGCTTTTTAAGAGCTCAGCAATCACAACCACTCTTTGGGTATAGGTTTTTCCCTTGGTTTGATTTTTCGTGTCCTGGATAAAGCGCTTGCTGTCAAACGCCGGATATGCTGCAAGAATTTTTTTGGCCAGCAATTCAGCAAGATTTGCTCCAAATTTGTCGGTGATACTGTAATCTGTGGGCATTGTTTCTCTCCTAAAAGGCACCTGAGCAAGCATAAGTTGAGTTAAAGCTCAATAGTGCCGAAAACCATCAATGCGTTGGGTTTGACAACGCAGCCTGCGCCTGCTGTCAGGCAGCGCAAGGCAGAGTGTACTCGCAGCGGTTTATGCCGCGTTGTCCAGCCAAGCGGTCAGTCCCGCTTCACTTTGCGGGAAATCAGGGTAATACATGCTTTTGGCGCCGGCAGCCAAGGCCAATCCCATGCCGCTGGGGTGAAACGCCACGGCGCTGATGCGCTCGGGATAAGGCCAGTGGCCGATAAGAGACAAATCCGCGCGGCGGTGAAAATACACGCCACCCGACGCGCTGCTATCGTAATACGTGCTCGCCACGATTTCGCTGCCTACGGCGCAATCCCTGAAAAAGCCTTCTTGCAAAATGGGCAAAGGGGCAAACGCGCGTTCGGCAAAGGTTTCGCCGTCGACAAGCAACAAGGCATAACCAGGATTGGCATAACCGGGATGCACCAGCAGCGCCATATCGCCGTTGGCGGCAAAGCGAATGCTTTCTATCCATTTCCAGCGCCCCTTCCCCGGAGCTTCGTCCGGTGCGCGCGCAGATTCGGGCGGGGGAATATCGGCCATTTCGGCAGCAAGCGGGCTGCCCTGCCAACTGCACAATGCATAGGAAATGGTGCTGTGGCCGTTTTCCAAAGGCGCAGGCAGCGTGTGCAGCATCACATAGCGGCCGCTCACCGGACTTTGAAAGACTTGGCCGCTGGAAAACGGCAAGTCCAGTTGCCGCACACCTTGCAACACGCCGTCGGAAAAACCCCATTGGCTTGCTTCCCGCACCTTTGCCCAGCGTGGTGGATCGGCGTGCTTATCAAAGTAGTCGTAAGCGTCAATCACGAAAAGCCCCGAGCCGTCGGGCAGAAAATGCAGAGGGGTAAATACGCCCTGCGTTTGTCTCGGGTTGCGCCCGGTCAGCACCACCGATCCGTCCGCCACATTCAATACGCACCAATGGCCGCCTTCTGCGGTGACGCTGAGATAATTCGTGCACGGCGAATATGCCAACATATCAATGTTTTTCAGCGGTTTGCCCGCCCATAACAGCGCGCAGTCGGGCAGGCTGTAAAGATGAATGCGTCCCTGCACTTTGCTGGTGGCCAAATAGCGCCCGCAGCGGCTGAAATACAGATAATCGGCGCTTTTGAGTTTGACGGATTTGGCTTTTTGTACCATGGAACAACTCCTTGTTAAACATAAAGGCAACCTGAAAGCCCCGGCTTGCGGTTTTCAGGTCGCCTATTGATGATACACAGCGTGGGCAAAGCCCCAACATTACCTAACGCCATCAATGCGTTGGGTTTAACAACCAAGCTGCGCTTGCAAGAGTGAATAAAGCCGCTTATGGCGGATATTTTGTCAGGATGCAGTGACCGACAAAGGGTTTCAAGGGTGAGCGGCTTCGGCCAGACTTTCGCCGTATGGGTCGGGTTCGCGCCGTACGGGGTTGTATTTGAGCAAAACTGCGGCGCAGGCGGCTTCGTCGGTGCATCTTTCGTGGCCGTCTTTATCCAAAGCGTAAATGCCGCTTTCGTGGCATTCCAGTTTGGCGG
>JBHADJ010000129.1:0-21125 GCA_041855065.1 Lysobacter sp. | reverse complement strand
GCGCCCAGTTGCCAGTAAAAGTGCAGGAGTTCGCTGCTGACGGCCACGGCGGCCTTGATTTGCACCTGACGGAAGCGGGTTTTCAGCGCAGCAAGCCAGCCCCGGTATTCGCCGGGCAATACGGGTTCAGTCGCCATAGCCCAGCGCCTTGAGGTTGGCCTCGATCGCTGCATCCAGCCTGGCGGCTTCGGCCCGTTGCTCGCGCCACAGCGCCGACAGCCGCGCCATCTTTTCCTCGAAAGGCTCGCCGTCGTCTTCTTGTTCTGCCGCGCCGACGTAGCGCCCGGGCGTCAGCACATGGCCGTGTTGGCGAATGTCGTCCAGCGTGGCGGATTTGCAAAAGCCCGCCACGTCGGCGTACTCCCCGGCGTCTTTCTCGCCGCGCCAGGCGTGGTAGGTGTCGGCAATCTTCTGGATTTCTTCATCCGTGAGTTCGCGCCGGGTGCGATCCACCAGCACGCCCAGCTTGCGCGCGTCGATGAACAGCACTTGCCCGCGCCGGTCGCGCAGACCCTTGCCGGGATTTTTGTTGCGAGCCAGAAACCACAGGCAGGCGGGAATCTGCGTGGAGTAAAAGAGCTGCCCGGGCAGCGCTACCATGCAATCCACCGCGTCGGCTTCGAGCATGGCGCGGCGAATATCGCCTTCGCCACTTTGCTGCGAACTCATCGAGCCGTTGGCCAGCACCACGCCCGCCGTGCCGTTGGGCGCCAGGTGGTGGTAGATGTGCTGAAGCCACGCGTAGTTGGCATTGCCCACGGGCGGTGTGCCGAACTTCCAGCGCACGTCTTCGCGCAGGCGCTCGCCACCCCAATCGGAGATGTTGAAAGGGGGATTGGCGAGGATGTAGTCGGCCTTGAGGTCGCGCAGCTCGTCCTTGTGGAAGCTGCCTTCGTTGTTCCAGCGGATGTCGGAGTCGATGCCGCGCACGGCCAAATTCATCTTGGCCAGCCGCCAGGTGGTGTAGTTGGACTCTTGCCCGTAGATGGCAATGTCGCCAATGCGGCCGCCGTGCTCGGCCACGAATTTTTCCGACTGCACGAACATCCCGCCCGAGCCGCAGCAGGGGTCGTACACGCGGCCTTTGTATGGCTCCAGCATTTCCACCAATACGCGCACGACGGAACGTGGGGTGTAGAACTCGCCGCCGCGCTTGCCCTCGGCGCCGGCGAACTGGCCCAGAAAGTATTCGTACACGCGGCCCAGCACGTCTTTGGAGCGGTCGCCGTTCTCGCCCAGCGCAATGCCGGAGATCAGATCAATCAGCTCGCCCAGCATCACCTTGTTGAGCGCGGGGCGGGCGTAGTCCTTGGGCAGCACGCCTTTGAGCTGTTCGTTGTCCTTCTCGATGGCGCGCATGGCGTCGTCGATCAAGGTGCCGATATGTGGCTGTTTGGCGCCCGCCTGCAAATGCGACCAGCGCGCTTCTTTTGGCACCCAAAACACGTGGTCGGCGAGGTATTCGTCTTTGTCCTCGGCGGCCTGAGGGTCTTCTGCCAGCAGCGTCTGGTGCTTGGCCTCGAAGGCGTCGGAGATGTATTTCAGGAAGATGAGCCCGAGCGCGACGTGCTTGTAGTCGCTGGGCTCCATGTTGCCGCGCAGCTTGTCGGCGGCTTTGAACAGCTCGGCCTCGAAGCCGAGCTGGCCGCCGTTGCCGTTTTTGCCGGTGTCGCTCTGTGCCATGGTGTTCTTATCCTTTGCGTGATGTCTTTGCTGCCAGGGCCTGATACCCCGGCGCGAGTTTGGCGTTTTCAACACCATACAGCGCCAGCGGGTCGCTCAAGGCCAGTTGGTACTGTTCTTGCGCAAGGTGATGGTCGGGCGAGCAGTCCACGCTCCAGCGCAGCAGCATGTAGCCTGCCACTGCCGCACGAACGCGCATGCGGATCGAGCCATCGGTCATCCCGTAGTCCATTTGGATGATTTCGGGGCGTTCAAGGCGTGGGTGTGGCGCCAAGTCCAACTCCACGATCCGAGTCCACTGGATGTCGTTGTCCGGGCGCTCGTGGGCTTGGGGTTCCTCATCGAGCAGCGTCGGTGCTTCGATGCGGGTGATGACGAAGTCGCGAAACTCGTCGCTCTTGCGATCAAACGCCCGGACGTGCCAGCGCAGGCCGGTATCCACCAGCGCAAAGGGCACGATGACGCGCTGGGTCTTGCCGCTTGACATCGAGTGGTAGCGGATGGCGATGGGGCGCTTGGCGTGGATGGCTCGGCAGACCGGAGCCAGCACATCCATGCGGGGGATGCTCAAAGCTGCGGGCGATTCGCACGGCAGCAGCGGCTGCAAGGGCTTGGCCGGGCCGTTCACACCATCGCCAAAGCCCAGCGCCAGCGCCGACAGCACGCGCTGCGTCGCGTGCTCAAAGATCGGGGAGAACGCCTTGCCGATGCGGTAAATTTTGTGGCTGCCGTCAAAGGTGATGTTCTGCGGCGCGATTTCCCGATACAGCGCCAAGTCGCGCGTGGCCCCGGCCGGAGCCACGCCGAAGCGCTCAATCAGATCCGGGCGGCCGATCTCGCCAAAGAAGTAGAGCCTAAAGTCGATATAGGCCAAGCGCTCGCGCTGGGCGTGGCTCAGGCTCTCGACGCGTTGGGGATGAGTCATTGAAGCCGCCTCATCCAAGACGGACAACCGCAAAGACGGGTATTGGTTTATGTCTATCCATTACGATGCGCATAATGTCATCAAACTGATGACAGTATGCGCCATTTTTGTTGCTGAGCAAGTATTCGAAGTGGACAAATCGCCGAATCCGCGCCTTGAGAGCCAAGGCGTTAGCAGCTGGCTTGGCACTCGACCTCACCGATGACTGCCACAAGGTGAGATAATGTGCGGATGAAAACCCATGACCTGCCCGCCCTCGGCACCGCCCGTGACTATCTGGGCGGCTGGCAAGCCCGCATCTTCCATGCCATATGCGCTCACTTGAGCTGAAAATCCCGCCGCTGGTTTTGCTGCTGCTGTCGGTGGTGCTGATGTATGCACTGGCTATCGTCCTGCCGCAGTGGCGGCTGCCGTTGCCGTACAAGAGTGCGCTGGCGCTGGCTTGGGCGGGGGCTGGCGGGGTGGTCGCTGCCTTGGGTGTGTGGGCGTTCCGTCGCCAGCGCACCAGCGTCAATCCGGTGCAGCCGGAGGCGGCCAGCCAGATCGTGCGCAGCGGCATTTTCCGTTACAGCCGCAATCCGATGTATCTGGGCTTTGCCCTGCTGTTGATGGGCTGGGCACTGTGGTTGGCGCATCCTGTGGCGTTTGCCGTGGTGCCGCTGTTCGTGCTGTGGCTGCATGCCTTCCAGATCAAACCGGAAGAACGCATCCTGCTGCAAAAGTTCGGCGCGCCGTATGCGCAGTATCTGCGCGAGGTTCGGCGCTGGGTGTAAGTGATGCTCGACTGGAGTGCGTACTTTTGATTAGGATAGGGCTCTTCAACGCATGCAAGGATTCATGCCATGGCCAAATTCCTCAATACCAGTGCGACCAATTATTTCCTTGAAGAGTTAATCAAGGATGCGCGTGAGCGTGTCATCTTGATAAGCCCGTTTCTCAAGCTCAACGACCGGATCAAGGAGCTTTTGGCAGATAAGAATAGGTTGAAGATTGATGTGCGCATTGTCTATGGCAAGAGCGAGTTGCAGCCGGAGGAAATTGCCTGGCTCAATGCGCTGACCTATGTGCGAACCAGCTTCTGCAAGAATTTGCATGCCAAGTGTTATCTCAATGAAGAAAATTGCATCGTGACCAGCCTGAATCTCTATGAGTTCAGTCAGGTCAACAACAACGAGATGGGGGTGCTTTTTCGGCGTGGTGAAGATGCCGAACTGTACCGTGATGCCTATGAAGAGGCACAACGGATTATCCGCATCAGCGAAGAGGTGCGCATTTCCATGGAGCGTGTGCTTGCTTCCAGCCAGGAGAGTGACTCAACGGATGAAGATGACCAGAGCGATGCGGGAAACAAGCTCACCTCATCCAAATTGGCAGCCAAACATGGCATGAAAACGGCGCAGTTTTTGGAGAAATTGACACAAGCAGGCTATCTGGAGGAAAAGGATGGCAAGCCTTATCTGACGGGGAAGGGCAAAGAAGTCGGGGGAGAGTTTCGCCTCAGCAAGAAGTTTGGCGGTTACTTTCTGTGGCCTGAGAGCATAAGTCTTGATTGATTTTGCTTGATCAAGCCTGTATGGCTTGAGTGAAGCAAGGCGGGGTCATTTTCTTTTTCAAAGCCGTCGTTTCACCTCAAAACGCTTGCAATACGCTGGCAAGTTTCCGTGTGGCCTGCGCCAGCTCGTGCGGGGTGTGGGCGGCGAAGCCGAGCAGCAGGCCGGTGTGGTGTTGGGGTTCGGCGTAGAGTGTGCCCAGGCCGAGCAGGCCCAGCCCGGCCTGTTGTGCGGCCTGCACGATGGCGGCTTCGGGCAGTTCGCGGGTAAAGAAACAGGGCAGTTGCATCCCGCCCGGCGGGATGTGCGGTATCAGCCATGGGGACAGATGGGTCTGCACCTGTTGTACCAGTGCATCGCGGCGCTGGGCATACAGCAGCCGCATGGTGCGGATATGGCTGCCCAGATGGCCTGATTCGATGAACTTTGCCAGGGTGAGCTGGGCGAGCGGGGCGCTGTGTCCATCCAGCAGGGTGCGTGCCATGCACATCGGCGCCAGCAGTTGCGGTGGCAGCACCATGTAGCCGATGCGAAGGCCGGGAAACAGCGCCTTGCTGAAGGTGCCGATGTAAAGCGTGCGGCCGTGGTTGTCCAGCCCCTGCACGCAGGCGGTGGGGTGGCCCTGGTAGTGAAATTCGCTGTTGTAGTCGTCTTCGATGATCCAGGCGTTATTGGCGGCGGCCCATTCGATCAGGGCCAGCCGACGTTTCAGCGACAGGGTGACGCCGGTGGGATATTGGTGCGAGGGAGTCAGGAACACCGCGCGGGCGTGTGGCAGGGTGTGCAGTTGTTCGACGTGCAGGCCGTCCTTGTCCACCGGTACCGGGATGCAGGTGAGGCCGGCGGCGCGAAAGGTGCGCCGGGCGCCGTGATAGGCCGGGTCTTCGATGATGATGGCATCACCGGCATCCAGCAGCAGTTGCGCGCACAAGGTCATCGCTTGCTGGGCGCTGGTCAAGATCAGGACGTGTTCGGCACTGACCTTGGCGCCGCGTTCGAGGTTGAGGTAGTCGGCCACCGCCTGCCGCAGCGCTGCCACACCTTGCGGCGGTGCGTGCAGCAGGGCAGCGTGGCCGTATTCGCGGAGCACCTGGCGCTGCATGCGTTCCCAGACATGCAGGGGAAAGCCGCGGGTTTCAGCCACGCCGGGCATGAAGGGGCGCGGTGTGGAAAAGTCGCGTATCCCGCCTTCGGTCAGCATGGCCTGCCCGCGCTGGCTCAAGTGTAGGGGTGTTGCGGGTGGCGCGGGCGCAGGCGGCGGGGGCTTGCGCAGCGCCCGGGTTTGTGCGGAAACGAAGCTGCCCTGCCCGGTGCGGCGTTCGATGAAGCCTTCGGCATGCAGTTGTCCATAGGCCGCTTCCACCGTGTCGCGCGAAATGCCCAGCGATTTGGCCAGTGCACGCGAGGCCGGCAGTGCCTGGCCGGGGGCAAGCTGGCCTTGCAGCAACAATTGGCGCAGTGCGCGCTGAAGCTGGCGATGCAGGGGCAAGGCCGGGTGTGGCGGATGATCCAGCCCGATCTTGAGGGTTTCCAGCAGGTAGGGCGTGGACATTGGTCTGGTAAATTCTTTGAAATTGGCTGGCCTTTCCAGTCCATTTTGCGGTTATAAAGCACACTTCCGCTTTGTCTTTGGGATGCCTACCGTGGATGCCCTGCTTCTGAGCCGTCTGCAATTTGCGCTCAACATCAGTTTTCATATCCTGTTTCCGGTTATTACCATCGCGCTGTCGTGGGTGATCGTGTATTTCCGCCATCGTGCCAACCGTGGCGATGTGGCCTGGCTTTCGGCGTATCAGTTCTGGGTCAAGGTGTTTGCCGTCACCTTTGCGCTGGGGGTGGTGTCGGGGGTGACGATGAGTCTGCAGTTCGGCACCAACTGGCCGGGGTTCATGGAAAAGGCCGGGGCGGTGGCCGGGCCGCTGTTGGGGTATGAGGTGTTGACGGCGTTTTTCCTTGAGGCGGGCTTTCTCGGCATCATGCTGTTTGGCCGCGAGCGGGTCAGCCCGCGGGTGCACATGATCGCCGCCACGGTGGTGGCCGTGGGCACGACGATTTCGGCGTTCTGGATTCTCGCGCTCAACTCCTGGATGCAGACGCCACAGGGCCACAGCGTGGATGCGGCCGGCGTGGTGCATGTGGAAAGCTGGCTGGCGGTGATTTTCAACCCCTCCTTCCCGTACCGCTTCACCCACAAGATTCTGGCCTCGGTGCTGACCGTGGCTTTCCTGCTGATCGGCCTTTCCGCTTGGCAGGTATTGAAGCGCACCGCCAATGCCGCCACTGCCAAGGTGATGAAAACCGGCCTGGTGCTGGCGGCGGTGGCGATCGTTTTGCAAATGCTGGCGGGCGATTTGCACGGGCTCAACACGCTGAAATACCAACCGGCCAAGATTGCCGCGGTGGAAGGCGTGTGGCATACCGAAAAGCCGGTGCCGCTGACCTTGTTCGGTTGGCCGAACGAAGCAGCGCAGCGCACCGATTACGCCGTCAAGGTGCCTTATCTGGGCTCGCTGATTCTGACCCACACGATGGATGGTGAAATCAAGGGACTGTCGGAGTTCACCGACAAGCCGCCGGTAGCGCCGCTGTTCTTTGGCTTTCGCATCATGGTGGGCGTGGGCGTGCTGATGCTTCTGGCAAGCTGGTATGGCCTGTGGCGACTGCGGCGTGGCCGCTGGCAGCCGGAAAACCTGCCGCGCTGGTTATTGCGCGGTTTTGCGCTGATGACTTTCTCCGGTTGGGTGGCGACGCTGGCTGGCTGGTACGTCACCGAGATCGGCCGCCAGCCATTCCTCGTGCAGGGTGTGCTGCGCACGCAAGATGCGGTGACCACGCAAGTGCCGGCGGACAACATCGGCCTGACGCTGGTGATGTATGTGGTGGTTTACGGCGCGATGCTGCTTTCGTATGTGATGGTGCTCAAGCACATGGCCGAGCACCCCGAACACACCGCCCCGGCGGTTCTGGAGGATTGAGATGGACTGGGCATATTGGTTGCCGCTGGTGTCGTTCGGGCTGCTTGGCTTTGCCATGACCGCCTATGTGGTGCTGGACGGGTTCGACTTGGGCGTGGGCATGCTGATGCCGCGTGCCAAGGCGCACGAGCAGAACGTGATGGTCGGCTCGGTCGGGCCGTTCTGGGATGCCAATGAAACCTGGCTGGTGCTGGGCATCGGCGTGCTGTTCATTGCTTTTCCCAAGGCCAATGGCTTCATCCTCGGCAATTTGTATTTGCCGGCTACCTTTATGTTGTTTGCGGTAATCGTGCGCGGTGCGGCGTTTGATTTCCGCGTCAAGGCCGACGACAACCACAAGGAGCTGTGGAACATCGCCTTCATGCTCGGCTCGGCCGGCATGGCGCTGACGCAGGGCTGGATGCTGGGGCGCTTTGTTACCGGCTTTGGCACGACGATGGGCGATTACCTGTTTGCGCTGGGCATCATGCTTACCGTCCCGGCGGTGTATGCGTTGCTGGGTGCTTGCTGGCTGCTTGCCAAGACCGAAGGCGCCCTGCAGGAAAAAGCCATCCTCTGGGCCAATCAGGCGTGGTGGCCGGTGGTGTTGTGCCTGGTGCTGATTTCCGCTGCCACGCCGTCTATCAGCCCGGCCGTGTTTGCCCGCTGGCTTGTCCTGCCGAATCTGCTGTGGCTGGCACCGATTCCGCTGCTGACGGCTTTTTGCCTGGTGCGCTGCAAATATCTGCTGAAGCGCCCGGTGCAGTTGCAGGCACGCATCTGGTGGCCGTTTGCCGGTGTGGCGGCAAGCCTCGTGCTGTGTGCGCTCGGGCTTGGCATCAGCCTGTACCCGTATGCCGTAATCGGCCAGATGGATATCTGGGAAGCCGCCGCCAGCGTGCCCACGCTTGCCGTCACCCTGATCGGCACCGCCATCACCGTGCCTTGCATCATCGCCTACAGCCTGTTTGCCTACTGGGCGTTCCGCGGCAAGGCCACCCAACTGGTGTATGGCTGAGGCGGGCAAGGGCGGGCATTGCCTGCCCTTCGTGCCGTGTCATACCATGCGTGCCGCACGCCTGCACGCTGGTGGCAGGAGCAGATTGACGGGCATGCCACAAAGCCCTTCTTTCCCGATCTTGTTCCATAAAGGAGAACCCCATGCAACGCATCGAGCAGCACGCAAGTTTTGCCGGCCGTCAGGAAGTCTGGCAGCACGATTCCACCGCCACCGGCACGCCGATGACGTTCGGCATCTACCTGCCGCCGCAAGCACTGGCCGGGGAAAAATGCCCGGTGCTGTACTGGCTGTCGGGGCTGACCTGCACCGAGCAGAACTTCATCACCAAGGCCGGCGCGCAGCAGTTTGCCGCCCGCCACGGCCTCATCATCGTCGCTCCCGATACCAGCCCGCGTGGCGAGGCGGTTGCCAATGACGCGGCGTATGATCTGGGCCAGGGCGCGGGCTTTTATGTCAATGCCACGCAGGCACCATGGGCGGCGCATTACCGCATGTACGATTACATCGTCGATGAACTGCCGGCGATCATTGCCGCGCATTTCCCAGTCAACGGCAAGCAAAGCATCAGCGGCCACAGCATGGGCGGGCATGGTGCCCTCACGATCGCCCTGAAAAACCCCGGACGCTATGCCAGCGTGTCGGCGTTCAGCCCGATTGTTGCGCCAAGCCAGGTGCCGTGGGGCGAAAAGGCCTTCGGCGCGTATCTGGGTGATGACCGCAGCCAATGGGCGCAGCACGATACCGTGGCACTGGTGCAAACCGCGCTTACCGAACGCCTGCCGCTTCTGATCGATCAGGGCGAAGCCGACGAGTTTTTGCCGGGCCAGCTCAAACCCGAACTGCTGCAAGCGGCCTGCGAGAAAACCGGCCACCCGCTGAACCTGCGCCTGCAACCGGGGTACGACCACAGCTATTATTTCATCGCCAGCTTCATCGGCGAGCACATCGCCCACCACGCTGCCGCCTTGCGGGGCTGAGGGCGAACGAACAAAAGCGCCCCTGGAGGCGCTTTTGTTTGCCAAATTGTAAAGGAAGTGCGGAATCAGCGTTTTTCTGCGTCTTCCTTGGCAATTTGCTTGTTGATGAAGGCACGGATGACAAACGGCAGCGCCACCATCAGCAAGGTGCCGCCAAAGACCAACCAGCCCACCGGGCGCTGGAAGATTTCCACCAGAATCGGATGCATGGGAACTCCTTGTTCAAGCCTGAAGATGGGCGAAGATTAACGCCTGCAGGCGGATTTGTCTTGATTGTGCTCAAGCATCGTGTGTTGTGCAAAGCATTGCACCTGCGTACTGGCTCGCAAACGCATCCCTGTTCGATCGCGTGACAGGCTTCAGATGAATAGCGAGCGCCCTCCGTCCACGGCCAGAATCTGGCCGCTGACATAGGGGCTTGCCAGCAGGAAGCTGACGGCCTGGGCGATATCCTCGGGCTGTCCCTGACGAGCCAGTGTGGTGCGGGCTTCCACCGTGGCAAGCGTTTCGGCCTTGATTGGATTTTCCGACCACAGGATATTGCCCGGCGCCACGCCATTGACCCGTACCTCCGGACCAAGTTCCACGGCGAGCGCCTGCGTCATCATCGCCAGCGCGGCCTTGGCCATGCAGTACACCGGGTGGCCGGGCAATGGCCGCTGGGCATAGATGTCCACCACGCTGACAATCGCGCCGCGCTGCCTGGCAAGATGCGGGGCAGCGGCCTGGGAAAGAAAGAAGGGCCCCTTGGCATTGCTGGCAAACAAGCCGTCCCATTGCGCCGGCGTGATTTTGCCGATGGGGGTGGCGTGATAGCTGGAGGCATTGTGGATCAGGGCATCGAGCCGTCCGAAATGCGCCACGGCCGCGTCCGGTAGACGGGAAATCTGCTTGATGTCGGCCAAATCGGCCTGCATGGCCATGGCACTGCGTGCGCGCAATTGGTTCAGCTCGGCCAGCAAGGTATCCATGGCATCGGCGGAACTGCGGTAGTGCAGAAGCAGGTTGTAGCCTTCGGCATGCAGACGGCGGGCGATGACCGCACCGATTCGCTTGGCGGCTCCGGTAATGAGGGCAACCGGCGGGCAGGCGGTATTGGGCAAGGCAGACATGCGTCGATGCTACAGGAAAGCTGTCGGCAGCGTGCCGTTGGCAGGCGGTTCTTGATGGCTGGGCTACACTTGCCCATCCGCGGCATTCGTCTGCGCGCCGGTGTGAAGATGGACAGGGTGCGAAGACCGCGGCTTTACTCATGACCACTCCAGAGGAGAGATCCATGCGCGCGTTGCGTTTGTTTTCCACTGTCGTTCTCATCGGCCTTGTGGCTGGCTGCGCGCAGCAGGTCACGGATGATGAGGCGGCAGATTCAGTGCGCGAAGCAAGCGAGGTACCGGCTCGTGATGCATCGGCAACGCCTGCGCAACCCCAGGCCGACGATGCCTCGCGCTATGCGCATCTGCCGGAGGATGCAGCGGCAGTGCTGCGCCGTTTCGAGACCTGTCTGCGATTGGACGGTCAACTTGACGGCAATGACGATGCGCAGTTGCGGCAGCAAATGGAAGGTTTTGACTGCGGGGATGTGAGCCGTGAGGTCGGTGCACTGCGTGAGCGACATGCCGATGATGCGGCGGTGATGGGGGCATTGGCCGAGCTGGATCGGGGCAGCGAGTTGGCGGAAGCCGACGAGCCGTGAGGCCATGTCCGCCGGCGCGCGGCAAACGCGCCGACGGGGAATGGCAGGCCGCCTTCAGCGCGGCAAGCGCATTTCATCCAGCAGCCAGTGCGCCGGATAGACTTTGTCCATCAGCCAGCGCATGTAGCGGGCATCGACGTGCACGGCGCGCTTGTAGCGGGCATCGAACATCCAGCTGGCGCTGACCGATTCCCAGTTGCTGTCGAAATTGATGCCGATGAGTTTGCCTTCGGCGTCCATCACCGGTGAGCCGGAATTGCCGCCGGTGGTGTCGAGATTGGTGAGGAAGTTGACCGTCTGGGTGCCGAGCGCGGCATCGGCGGTGTTGCCGAAATCCCGGGCGGCAATGGCCGCGCGCAACGGCGCAGGCAGGTCGAACGGGTCCTGCCCGGTGTATTTCTCCATGATGCCTTCCACTCGGGTGATCGGGCCATAGTGGACGCCATCGCGCGGGCTCATGCCGCTGACGCGGCCATAGCTCACCCGCAGCGTGCCGTTGGCATCGGGATAGACGGCACGCCCCTGCGACTGACGGTAGGCGCGCAGTGTCTGCATGTAGGCCGGGCGCAGACGCAGTGATTCGCCTTCGCGCTGCTTGTCGGCATCTTCCAGCCGCAGCAGCGCCGGCATCAGGCCGGCGGCGGCTTGCAGCAGCGGGTCGGAATGGGCGGCCAGGGCAGCGGCATCGGCCTGCATCAGGCCGAGCCGGGTCGCTTCACTCCCCAGCCCGGTCGCGGCATACAACGTGGCCACGCGCGTGCGCGCAGTGGGCAGATCGGGGCCGAATACGGTGTCTACCTCGGCCAGTCGCTGGTTCTCGGGCAGGGCGTAATAGCGCTGCAGCAACATCAGCACGATGGCCTGCTCCACTTCCGGCGCATAGCGGCGCTGCACTTGTTTCAGCCGCCCTTCGATCAGCGCCTCGTCGCGCGCCTGATAGCCGTTTTGCCGCTCGCCATCGGGCTTGCCGCGCTCCAATGCCAGCCGTTGCAGGGTGACGGCGGCATTCAGCAGTTGCGTGCGGGCGATCAGGTTTTCCAGCAACTGGTTGCGTTCGCGGAACTCGGCGGCACCGGCCAGAAGTTGTTGCAATTGACGAATCTCGGCCAATGTCGTCCGGCTGCCCGGCTGACGTTCGAGCCAGGCCAGCATCGCGGCCTCGTCTTCGCCGCGCACGCGCTCGGCATCGCTGCGGCGCAAGCCTTCCAGCTCGCCCTGCGCACGCTTCAGGGTGTTCTTGAAGCTTTGCACCTGCGAGGCGTATTTCACCGCTGCTTCCGAGCCTTCCGGCGCGGCCTCGGCCACCGTTTGCAGCAGTGCCTGGAACAGGCTGATTCGCGACGGCAGCTGCCATGCCATTTGGCTGGCGAACTCCGCCGCGGTGCGGTTGCGGAAGGTGACGCCGGGATAGCCGGCCAGCATGGCGTAATCGCCTTCGGCAACGGCAGCCGTGCTCACCTGCAGATGCGCCGGCGGGGCATAGGGCACATTGTCCGGACTGTAGGCCGCCGGCTTGCCGTCGCGGCCGACGTAGGCGCGCAGGAAGGTGAAGTCGCCGGTATGGCGCGGCCACATGAAGTTGTCGATCTCGTCGCCGTAATTGCCGATGTCGCGCGGCGGGGCATACACGAGGCGAATGTCGCGCAATTCCAGTTGCTTGATGCGGTAGAAATCGGTGCCGTAATCCATGTTCACCACGCTGCAACGATAGCCCGGCTCCACCTCGCACGCGGCCACGACTTCTTTGCGCGCGGCTTCAACCGCATCGAAGTAGGCGCGGCCGCGCTTGCCACGGGCCTGGCGCAGGAGGGTGTCGGTGATGCGGTCGAACCCCACCGTCACCAGCACGCGGAAATCCGGGTTGGCCGGCAGCTCGGCCGCCATGCTGTCCGCGACGAAGCCGTCGCGAATCAAATCGCGCTGGGTGCTGCTGTTGTACTGGATGACGCCGAAGGCGACATGGTGATTGGTCAGCACCAGCCCCTTGTCGGAAACGAACGCGCCGGTGGCACCGCCGGCACGCACCACCGCCGCCAATGGCGGGCGGGTGACGTCGGCCATGCTTGCTGCCTCGCCCTTGAAACCGGCCGCCTGCATCGCCCCGGCAATGTCCGGCAACTGGGTCGGCAGCCACATGCCTTCGTCGGCCTTGAGCGGCAGTGTCATCAGTGTCAGTGCCAACCCGGTGGCGGCAGCCAGAATCGTTTTTTGCATGATGTCTCCGGATGAACAGGGCCGAACGGCAGCAATCGCGCATGGCTGAACATGTGCAAGGCCGACAGGCACGGCAGGGTGGGTTATTTATCCGAGTTTAAGTTACCCTGCTGGGATGAGAAAGATTTTTGCTAGCGTCCCCTTGTTGACAGGATTGTTGCCACTTGCCGCGCACGCGGCACAGGTCTCCCGAGTGGAAATTCAGGGGCTGGAAGACGATGCGATGCGCCAGAATGTTCAGCTGGCGCTCTCGCTGGAAGATGCACTCGGCAAGACGCTTACCCAACGGCGTTTGGAATACTTGCTGGAAGTGGCGCAGGACGAAGCGCGCGAGGCGCTGGAGCCATTCGGCTATTACTCGCCGGACATCAAGGTGGAAACCCGCAACCAGGACGATGGAATGGTCGTTGTCGTGAATGTGGACAAGGGAGAGCCGGTGCGGGTTCGCCTGGAGGATGTGCGGATCGAGGGCGAGGCCGCCGACGATCATTACATGCAGGCCGAAATTGACGCCTTTACCCCCAAACATGGCGAAATTCTCAACCATCCGCTGTACGAGGCCGGCAAGGTACGCATCAGCCGCCGTCTGGCCGAGCGTGGCTACTTCGATGCGGATTTCATCAGCCACAAGGTGGAAGTCACCCGGGCCGAATATGCGGCGGACATCGACCTTGCCTGGCAAAGTGGCGAGCGTTACGACATGGGGCGCATCCGCTTTGTCCAAACGCCGAATGAAATCATCGCGCCGGAACTTCTGCAGCAGTTGGTGTATTGGGAGGAAGGCGATTACTTCCACCAAGGGCGTCTTGACCGTCTACGCAAATCATTGGTCAAGCTGGATTACTTTCAGACCATCGAGATCAATGCCAAACCCGAGGAGGCAGAACATTACATGGTGCCGGTCGAAGTCAATCTGACGCCGGCCAAACGCAGCATCTACAACCTCGGGCTTACCTATGGCACGGAAAGCGGTGCGGGTTTCACGGCCGGGCTTGAGCGCCGCTATCTCAACCGGCGCGGACACAAGGCACTGACGCAGCTTGACTACACGCGATTGCGCCAGACCCTCACTCTGCAATACCGCATCCCGGCTTTCCGCTGGCTGGATGGCTGGTACACCATCGGCCTGCAGGCCGCAGACGAAAACAGCGATTACATCGATACCCGTCGTTTCGAGCTGGTAGGCAGCCGAAGTGGCGAGATCAACCGCTATCTGACGGCGACCGCCTCGCTGCATGCCTTGCGCGAGCGCTGGCTGTATGCCGATGAGCTGTTGCTCAATCCCGGTGTGGTGCCGCCGTATCACTGGGCCACCTATGTCTATCCGACCCTGCGTGCCGAATATGTGGATGCCGATGATCGCGTGTTCCCGCGCCGTGGTCTTGGCAGCACGCTGATGTTGCGCGGGGGGGCGGGGCGCAGCAGCGGGATTGATTCGGGCACGCGGAGCTTCGGGCAGATTCATGCCGGACTGCGGGGATACTACGCCTTGGGCGAACGGAACCGCTTGGTGGTGCGGGGCGAAATCGGACATACGGTCAGCACCGATCATGCCGAGCTGCCGCCTTCATTGCGTTTCTTTGCCGGGGGCGATCGCAGCATCCGCGGCTATGCCTGGCGCGAAGTCGGGCCGCGTGTCACCGGAACCGATGGCAAGCGCTATGCAATTGGTGCTCGCAACGTGACGACTGCCAGTGTCGAGTACGAACATTACTTCACCAGTGAACTCGGGATGGCGGTGTTTGCCGATATCGGTTCGGCATTCGAGAACACGCCCGATTGGCATAGCGGTGTAGGTATCGGCGCACGTTGGCGGTCACCGGTCGGGCCGGTGCGGCTGGACATTGCTCGTGGTCTGAACCAGCCGGACTCCCCCGTGCAGATTTATCTCAGTCTGGGAGCTGATCTGTGAGCAAGGCATCCACACTGCAGGACAAGCTCGCCAAGCGTTACGGATTGGCGCCATTGCCCGAGGATGCCAGTGACGAGATGCGCGAGGCACGCATCGCCGAACTGGCGAAGTTGCGTCGTCGCCGACAACGACGCTTGATGCTGGGCGGCGTGCTTTCGGTGGCGGCTGTGTTGGCGGTGATCTTGGGACTGGTGTGGTGGTTGCTTTCCACGCTGGGGGGGCGGGATTTGCTGCTGGCGCAGATCAAGGCACGTCTGCCGGCCAATGCCAGCCTGGAATGGCAGAGTGCCGAAGGGCCGGTGCGTGGCCCGTTGGTTCTGCACGGCGCGCGCTTCACTTGGGTGGCCTGTGCCGATGATGATTTCGACGTCAACACCGTGGCGATGAGCCTGTGCAAGGACCCGCGCACGACCCGCTTCACTGCCAGCCGCTTGTTGCTGCATCCGCGTCTTGGCGCATTGTTTTCGGCGCGTCTTGAGCTGGCTGCGATAGAAGTGGAAGGCGCCTCGCTGGATATTGCCAAGAGCGATACGCCATTCGAGTTGCCGACTTGGCCGGAGGTGCTGCCACGCATTGAGCCGCCACTGGCGATCGCAGTGGATGAGGTGCGGGTGGAAAATCTCGACGTGTCGAGCGCTGGAGAGCACGTCATCCGCATTCGTCAGCTGCAAGGCGCATTGCTGGCCGAGAAGGGGCGCTTGAACGTGCAGAACATCGACATGGAAAGCGATCTCGGCCGCTTCCATGTGCATGGCCAATATGCACCGGGACGCAACTATGCCACCGAGCTTTTGGCCACGGCGGTTTTTCCTGCGCGCTTTGGCCAGACCGCCGGACGAGTGGGGCTGGTGGCGCGTGGTGATCTGGACGCGATGAACATTGCCATCGGCGGCAGGGCACCGGCACCCTTGAGCGCCATGCTGGTTCTGCGTGCCGCCGACAGTCGGGCAGCTCGGGATGGCGATGCCACGTGGAGTTTGCAGGCCGAAAGCGAAGGGTTTGATCCCGGCGTGTTCTCCGCGTCGGCCGCAGCGGTGGAGCTGATGACCTTCCGTTTGAATGCCGAGGGCAAAGGTGGTCGGGCTGACCTGCAAGGCCAATGGCAGATGGGTGATACCGCGCTCGATATTCAGCCTTCGACGCTGCGTCTTGCCGATCAAACCTTGTATGCCGAACCACTCAAGATCGCTGCGCTCGGTGGCAGTCTCGAGATCAACGGACATGGCATGTTCAAGGAAGATCAGGCGGACTTCGATGCCACTGCCAAGGCACGCAACCTCGGCTGGGGCAAAGGCAAGGGCGATGCCCCGTTGATCGCCGGTGACGGTGATTTCCATGTGGTCGGCACCGATCAGGCATGGAAGGTTGACGGCAAGGCCACCTTGCGGCGCGAAGCACAGACCGCACAGGTACAGCTGCAAGGCGAGGGTGATGGCAATGGTCTCACGCTCAAGACATTGAGTGCGGCAATGCCGGAAGGCCGTCTGGATGCGCAGGGGCGGCTGGATTGGGCACCACAGACCCGTTGGCAGGCACAGGCGCTGCTGTCGGGTTTCGATCCCGGTTATTTCCTGCCCGAGTGGCGTGGTGCGGTGCGCGGCAAACTGGAAAACCACGGCACCTTGGACAGCGCCAACAAGTTGACAGCCGAAGTCAAACTGCAAGAGCTGGGAGGGCAATTGCGCGGGCGGGCGTTGCGCGGCCATGGCCAATTGCATGTCGATGGCGAGGAATATGCCGGCGAGCTGGATATCGGCATGGGAGCAAGCCAGGTACAGGCCAAGGGACGTTACGGGCAACGCATCGAGCTGGATGCACAGCTCAACCCGCTGCAGCTGGCCGATTTCCTGCCCGATGCACAAGGCGTGCTGCAGGGACAGGTGCAAGTGAAAGGCACACCGCGCGCCTTCAATGTGCAAGCGCAGCTGGATGGCCGCCAATTGCGTTATGCCGACTACCAGGCCGATAGCCTTAGCCTGTCCGGTCATCTGCCTTGGCAGGGCGATACTGGCCAGTTGCAGCTGCGGGCGAGCAATCTGAAGGCCGGTATTGCCGTCGAACAGGTGGCCGTGAATGCCCGGGGGGCGGTCGAGAACCTGCAACTGGATGTGGATGCCCGCACCGAGCTTGGTCGCCTGCAACTGGCTGGCAGCGCTGTACGGCGGGGTGGCAACTGGGGCGGGCAACTGGATAGCCTGCAAGTGGATCCGACCCGTGGTGCGCGCTGGCAATTGCAGGCCCCCCTGGTTTATGCGCAAACAGGCAACGGCTGGCGTGTGGATCAGGGCTGCCTGGCATCCAATGCCGGTGGACGTCTGTGCGTGGACGGGCAATGGCCGGGGCAGGGACTGACCTTGACCGGTCGCGAGCTGCCCTTGCAGATGCTGGCGACCTATCTTCCCGAGACACAGGACAATTCATCCTGGCAGATCGATGGCAATCTGGATGTCGATGCCGGGCTGAAACCGGCAGGGGAGCAATGGGCAGGGCAGGTGGCACTCAGCTCGCCGCGGATCGAGGTACGTCTTGGCAAGCGTGGCAGTGATCCGCTGATGACATGGACTGCCCTGAAGTTGCAGGCCGAGCTTGACCCGCGCAGCATCCGTGCCCAGCTGGAGAGCGGCATCAGCAACGATGGCCGGTTGAATGCGCAGCTGGAGACTGGCTGGGATGATTTCGCTCCCCTGTCCGGAAAAATTGACATCGACATGCGGGAGTTGGCCTGGTTGGAGGTGTTTGCACCGGACATCGTGGATCCCAGCGGGACCGTCAACGGCCAAATTCTGTTGTCCGGCACACGCGGCTCGCCACTGATGGGTGGTGAGGCACTTGCGCAGAACGTGCGCGCGGAAGTGCCGGCCTACGGGCTGGTACTCAATCAGGGCCAGTTTGCGCTGCGAGCCCAGTCGGATGGTAATGCGCGAATCGAGGGGCGGATCAACTCCGGTGAAGGAACCCTCAACATCAATGGCACGCTTGGCTGGCAAAGCCAGGAAGTGCCGATCACTCTCCATGTTAGTGGCGAGAATGTCCTGCTTTCCGATACCCGCGATCTGCGTGCCGTGGTGAATCCGGACGTCACGGTGAAAATCGAACCGAAGCAGCCGATCAATGTCAGCGGTACAGTCACATTGCCCAGCGCTCGCATGGATCTGGAGCGGCTGGATGCCGGTGTATCGCGCTCGGACGATGTGGTGGTGCTTGATCCGGCCAATCCCGAACGCGGCGGAGTGACGTTGTTGGCGATGGATCTTGCCCTTGTCATCGGCAATGACGTGGAACTGCGCGGCTTCGGCCTGGAGGGCAAACTGGGCGGACAGCTGCGGGTACGCGCCACGCCCGGCAAGGAAATGCGCGGTACCGGCACGCTGACCGTGGATGGCCGCTATACCGCGTATGGCCAGAAACTCTTGATTGAAGAAGGCCAGCTCAACTGGAGCAACGATCCGGTTTCAAATCCCAATATCGAACTGCGTGCCAAACGCGAAATTGGCGATGTGACTGCCGGGATTGAAGTGACCGGCCGTGCCAGCGCGCCACAGGCGCAGGTCTGGTCGAAGCCGAGCATGGACCAGTCCGAGGCGCTGGCCTATCTCACGCTGGGACGCTCGCTTTCCAGTGTGAGTGCTACCGAAGGCCGGCAAATCAATGCTGCCACCGCGGCCTTGAGTGCCGGCAGCACCCTGCTGGCGTCGCAAGTGGCCACCCGCATCGGTTTTGATGATGCGGGGATGATTCAGTCCAACACCCTTGGCGGCAGCGTGTTTGGCGTTGGCAAGTACCTGTCGCCGCGGGTGTACGTCAGCTACGGCGTTTCACTGCTTGGCGCGGGACAGGTCATCACCTTGAAGTATCTGCTGCGCAAGGGATTTGATATCAGCATCGAGTCGAGCACGGTGGAAAACAAGGCGTCTGCCAACTGGCGGAAGGAGAAGTGATGCAAACCGGGATGGCAGCGGCAGCGGATACGGGCAAACCGCCGCGGCCGCTGGGCAACGGGATTGGCAATGGAGAATGAAAAACCCCACCCGGCTGCCGGTGTTCCGGCCGCCGGATGGGGCGAGTGATGGGGCGCTGCCGGACGCTCAGCGCTTCATCGAGGCGAAGAACTCGTCGTTGGACTTGGTTTGCTTCATCTTGTCGAGCAAAAACTCCATCGCGGCGATTTCGTCCATCGGGTGAATCAGCTTGCGCAGAATCCAGATTTTCTGCAGCAAGTCCGGCTCGATCAGCAAATCCTCGCGGCGGGTGCCGGAGAGGTTGACGCCGATGGCCGGGTACACGCGCTTTTCGGTGATGCGGCGATCCAGATGGATTTCGCTGTTGCCGGTGCCCTTGAATTCCTCGTAGATCACCTTGTCCATGGCGCTGCCGGTATCCACCAGCGCGGTGGCGATGATGGTCAGCGAGCCGCCTTCTTCAACATTGCGCGCGGCACCGAAGAAGCGCTTGGGACGGTGCATGGCATTGGCATCGACACCGCCGGTCAGCACCTTGCCGGAGCTGGGCAGCACGTTGTTGTAGGCGCGTGCCAGACGGGTGATGGAGTCGAGCAGAATCACCACGTCCTTCTTGTGTTCGACCAGACGCTTGGCGCGCTCGATCACCATTTCCGCCACCTGCACGTGACGTGCGGCCGGCTCGTCGAAGGTGGAGCTGATCACTTCGCCGCGCACGGTGCGCTGCATTTCGGTGACTTCTTCCGGGCGCTCGTCGATCAGCAGCACGATCAGATGCACTTCCGGATGATTGGTGGTGATGGCGGTGGCAATCTGCTGCATCATCATGGTCTTGCCCGCTTTCGGCGGGCTGACGATCAGCGAGCGCTGCCCCTTGCCCTGCGGTGCCATCAAATCGAGGATGCGGCCGGTGATGTCCTCGCTGGAGCCGTCGCCGCGTTCGAGGCGGAAGCGCTTGCGCGGGAACAGCGGGGTGAGGTTCTCGAACAGGGTCTTGTTCTTCGATGCTTCGATCGGTTCGCCGTTGATGCTGTCGATGATGTTGAGGGCGAAATAGCGTTCGCCGTCCTTCGGCCAGCGGATGCGGCCGGCAATGTGATCGCCGGTACGGAAGTTGAAGCGGCGGATCTGGCTCGGGCTGATGTAGACATCGTCCGGGCCGGCCAAGTAGCTGGCCTCAGCCGCGCGCAGAAACCCGTAGCCGTCGGACAGGATTTCCAGCACGCCGTCGGCGGCAACGCCTTCGCCGTGACGAGTCAGCACTTTCAGCAGGGCAAAGATGATGTCCTGCTTGCGCGCGCGCGCCACGCCGTCGGTGATTTGCAGCTGCTCGGCGATTTCCAGCAGCTTGTGTGCCGGCAGGCGTTTCAAATCCGACAGCGAATAGGTCGGAAAGCCTTCGGGCACCTGCGGATGCGGGCGTGGCACGAAGGGCTCCTGCGGGCTGCTGTCATCGGGAAAGCCATCACGCTGGCGCTGACGCTCGCGGCGGTTCTTGAAGCGTTCGCGGCGGTTGTTGAAACGCTCGCGTGGTGCGCCCTCCGTCCCCTGGGCAGCAGCATAGGGATTGGACTTGCTGCCGCCGTCCGCATCGGCTGTTGGCGTTGCCGGAGGAGAGACCTCGGCCGGAGTGGCAGGGGCCCCGTCGTTGCGCGGTTCGGCGCCAACCGGGCCGGGTACGGGCTCCGGACGCACGGCAGGCGGCGTGGGCAGCGGTGCGGATGCCGGTGCCGGGGAGGATTCCAGGGTGGGAGTGGTTTCGGCTGCAGGGCGAGCCTTGGGCGGACGACCGCGACGCTTGGGCGCGGGAGCCGGAGTAGTGGTGTCTTCGGACAAGCGGAGATTCCTCGCAAGGGCGAGCGCCCGCATTTTGCGGGCGACAGAAGAGTCATGGGGACGTGCGGCCAATAGCGGGCTTGTTGGGATGACAGCACCGCGCCGCCGGTGGCAAAACTAGCATTGCCCGGGATGAGTTGCAAGCCTGTGGAGGACTGCCCGTGCCGGCTTTGGTTCAGCCAGCGCAGCGGCACTGTGGCTGCTCAAGGCAGGCCGCAGCGTGTGGCGGTGGCGCGCGCCTTGCCCAGTGCGTCGCGGTAGATTTCGTGCTCCATTGGCGGCAGCTGCTTCAGCATGTGTGCGTCCGGGTCGTGCAGATCCTCGTAAAGCTCGCCCAGTGCTTCGCGGCATTGCTCCCGCTCGCCCAGCCCGGCCGCGGCCTCGCCAAGTTGGTTGCGGGT